>NZ_JBEXIK010000034.1:0-66730 GCF_040608515.1 Micromonospora sp. NPDC005173 | reverse complement strand
CCACCCCGCGGTTTGGGGGGGGCGGTGGGGCGCGGTGGGGGGGGGGGGGTGGGTGGGGTGTTGGGCGGGGGGGTGTGCCTGGCTGCCCGCCCCGCGGCCGAGGGGTGAAGCGGTGTGGGTCACCGCAGCCAGGGCATCCGCTGGACGATCGGCAGCCGTGCCCAGACCCGGCCGAGGCCCCAGGTGTCGCCGGCGTTGACCAGCGCCAGCACCGCCAGCACCGCAGCGTAGATCAGGTGGTCGTCCATGAAGGGGTTGTTCTCCGGAGGCAGGACCGCGGTCCACATCATGACCAGGAGCAGTCCGCCGGCCACGGCGGCGACCCGCATGCCGATACCGAGCAGCAGGGCGACACCGATTCCGGCCAGGCCGATCATGAACAGCCAGTCCGCCCAGGCTGCCCCGGCGATGTTGGCGTAGATGTCCTTGAACGGTCCGGTCACGCCGAAGGTGAGGAATCCCTTGGTGGGGCTGCCCCCGTTGATCCAGGCGTTCTTCGACTCGGTGGCCATCCCGAAGCCGAACAGCTTGTCGATGAACGCCCAGAGGAAGATCCAGCCGAGCGCCATCCGGGTGCCGGCCAGGATGTACCGGACGGCCCTCTCCCGGGTGGTGCCCGCCGCCGGAGCGTTGGTCTCGGCGGTGATCCGCTCGGTCGTCGCGGTCATGGTCTCCACGTCCCTTCTCTGCCTCGCACCGCGCTTCTCGGTGGCATCTCAAGTGGACACCCGTCGCACTGTCGGGCAGCAGGGCCGACGGACCGCAACGGCCCGGGACCTTGGACCCCCCACGGCGCGGTCCGGCGACCCTGACGGTGGCCGTTCTCCGGTCGTAGCGTCCGAGGTGGAGTTACGAAAGGGAGGCCGCGATGAGAACCTGGCAGGTGGGCGACGTGATGACCCGGGAGGTCGTGACCGTGGTGGCGGACACCCCGTACCGGGAGATGGTCGACCTGTTGCTGCGCCGCGGCGTGAGCGCGGTGCCGGTGATCGACGGGTTCCGCCGGGTGCTGGGCGTGGTGTCCGAGGCGGACCTGCTGCACCGCATCGAGCGTGCCGGCGAGCCGGCGCAGCGTCGGATCTTCGAGAGCCGCCGACAGCGCGACGCGCGGGGCAAGAGCGAGGCGTTGCTGGCCCGCGATCTGATGACCGCGCCAGCGGTCACCACGTGCCCGCAGGCGTCGTTGCCGGCCGCCGCCCGGCTGCTGGATCACGAACAGGTCAAGCGGCTGCCGGTGCTGGACGACCTGGGTCGGCTGGTCGGCATCGTCAGCCGCGCCGACCTGCTGCGGGTGCACCTGCGCTCGGACGCCGAGATCCGCGAGGACGTGGTGCAGGAGGTGCTGCGTCGGGTGCTCGCCGTGCGGGACGGTCTGGTCACCGTCGAGGTCCGCCATGGCGAGGTCACCCTGGCGGGCCGGTTGGACCGCCGCTCCGCCGTCGACCTAGCCGGCCGGCTCGCGGCCCAGGTCAGTGGCGTCGTTCAGGTGACCAACTCGATCGGTTACGACGCCGATGACACCCTTCCCGATCCGACGCAGGTGATGCCGGTCGCCTGATCATCGCCGCCGGCCCGGCGGCCGGCGCGCCGGCCGCCGGGGCATCGACTTCGCCGGAGCGACTTCGCCGGATCGGCCGCTCGCCTAGGCTCGGGAGCGGCCGGCCGGCGGGGCAGCGCGGCGGGTGCACAGTGGTCGACGCGGGGGGCGCCGGGTGGACGAGGCGACGGTCGCGGTGCCGCTGTGGGCCTGGGCGGCGGTCGGCGCGGTGATCGCCGTGATGCTCGCGATCGACGTGCTCATGCACCGGGACAGCCACGTCATCGAGCTGCGCGAGGCGGTGGTCTGGAGTGCTGTCTGGATCAGCGCCGGCCTGCTGTTCGGGCTGGTCGTCTGGTTCGGCCTGGGCGGCGAGCCGGCCAGCGCCTACTTCTCCGGCTATCTGCTGGAGAAGGCGCTCTCGGTGGACAACGTCTTCGTCTTCGCCCTGATCTTCGGCTATTTCCGGGTCCCGCCGGGCTACCAGCACAAGGTGCTGTTCTGGGGCGTGGTGGGCGCGCTCGTGTTCCGGCTGCTGTTCATCCTCGCCGGTGCCGAGCTGCTGGACCGGCTCGCCTGGGCCGCGTTCGTGCTGGGTGCCTTCCTGGTCTGGACCGGCTGGCGGCTGGCCGTGCGCGGGAAGCCGGACGTGGACCCGGAGCGCAACCTGGTGGTCCGGCTGTTCCGGCGGGTGGTACCCACCGACGCCCAGTACCACGGCGACCGGTTCACCACCCGGGTCGCCGGCCGGCGCCAGGCCACCCTGCTGCTGGTGACGCTGGTCGCCATCGAGGCCACCGACGTGGTGTTCGCCATCGACTCGGTGGCGGCGATCCTCGCCATCACCACCAACACCTTCCTGGTCTGGACGGCCACCGCGTTCGCCGTGCTGGGGCTGCGCAGCCTCTACTTCTGCCTCGCTGGCCTGCTGCGGCACTTCGGTTACCTGCGCTACGGGCTGGCCCTGCTGCTCGCCTTCGCGGGAGTGAAGCTGATCCTGGCCGAGACGCCGGTGGGCAAGCTGCCGGTCTGGTTGACCCTCGCGGTGGTGGTGCTGATCCTGGCCGTCTCCATCGCGGCCAGCATCCTGGCCATCCGGCGCGGCCGCGACGTCGCCTGACCCGCCGCGGTCAGCCGGCCAGCACCGGCCGGGACAGCTGGTCGGCCAGCAGTGCGGGCGCCTCGGCCAGGGACGGGCCGTACCAGGTGAGGTGTCGCCCGGAGAGCAGGGCGCACGGTACGCCCGGAAACGCGTCCGGACCGTCGTCGGCCGTGAACCGGTACGGCTCGTCGGGCAGCACCACCAGCTCCGGCTTGCGCTCACGCAGCTCGGCCAGGCTCGGGCGGGGATAGCGCTCGGGCTGCTGGTCGTACGCGTTGACCACGCCGAGCCGGCGGAGCACGTCGCTGGCGAACGTGTCGTCGGCGAGCACCACCCAGGGTCGACGCCAGACCGGCACCACCGCCCGGCGGGGCGGCGCGAGCCGGGGCGGATCCGCCCACGCCCGCCGGGCCGCCCGCAGCCAGGTCGGCTCCGCCGGCGCACCCAGCTCGGCCAGCAGTTCGGCCAGCTCGGTCAACGCCCCGGAGACGGTACGTGGATAGGTGACCCGCACCGGCACACCGGCCGCCCGCAGCGCCTCCGCGTCGACCCGGCGGTTCTCCTCCACGTTCAGCAGCACCAGGTCCGGCCGCAGTGCCCGGACCCGGTCCAGGTCCGGGTACTTGCTGCCGCCGACCCGGGCGACGTCCAGCCCGGCCGGGTGGCTGCACCAGTCGGTGGCCCCGACCAGCACTCCCGGCAGGGTCAGCGCCACCGCCTCGGTCAGCGACGGCACCAGCGACACCACACGCACCCCGCACACCTCCGTCCGCCACCCGTCCCGGTAGCGATCATGCCGGGTGGCGCGGCGCAGCGCGGGTCAGGGGCGGCCGGGCTCGATCCGGGCGGTCACGTCGAGGTGTGCCGGTTGGCAGTCGGCGGTCGTCGCGAACCGGCGGACCGCGGCGTGGACGTGCTCGCGTACGCCAGCGGCCCCGGCGTCGGCGGTCATGTCCACCCGGATCCACACGTCGGGGCGCGGTGGTGCGCCGGTGAGCATCACCTGGGCGCGGCGTACACCGGGGTTGCCGGTCAGGTCGCGTTCCAGCGCGTGGGCGAGGACCTCGGCGGCCAGTCGGGTACGGCCGGGCCGGCGCCCGGGGTGGCTCAGTGTGCCCCGTAGTGCCCGGCCGGGCCGGCGCAGTTCCCGGTCCAGCAGGCGCTGCCCGGAGAGGGCGACCAGCACTCCGGCCACCGCCGCGGCCAGGGTGCTCCACGGCGCTGCCAGTCGCCACCGGTCCAGCAGCCCGGCGCCGAGCAGTACCGCACCGGGATCACCGCCGGGCAGCACGCCGAAGCTGACGGCAAGCGCCGCCGCTCCGCTCGCCACCAGCAGCAGCGCGATGATGGTCCACAGCAGTCGGTGTGCGGCGTCGGTCATGCGGGCCGCCCTCCGGGCAGCAACCGGACCTCGATCCGGCCGGTGCGCTGCGCGGCGAGTCGGTGTAGCTCCTGGTGCACCGCGAACTCGACCTCGGCGCGGGTCGCCGGGTCGCCGCTGGCGCGCACCCGGGGGCGCCACTGGTCGCCGCGTCGACGGACCCGCACGCGGGCCCGGTGGACGCCCGGCACGGCACGCGCCGCGTCGGCCAGCCGGCGCTCCACACAGCGGCGGTGCAGGTACCAGCCGTCCCGCTCGTCGATGCGCAGCCGGACCGGCGTCCAGCGGCGCAACTGGGCGATCAGGATGGACAGCCCGAGCAGCAACGCCACGCCGGCCAGCGCCCGGACCGTCGGGTCGCGCCACTGGGTGTTGGTCAGCGCGTCGTACCCGCCGGTCCGGGGGAACAGCGGCGCCGGGCGATCCAGCGTGACCAGCAGCGCCTGTACGGCCAGCAGCGCGCCGCCGGCGAGCAGGGCGGCGGCCAGTAGCAGCGAGGCGATCCGGTTGGCGGTCCGCATGTCCGCCTCCGGCCGTCTTGCCGGTCGCCCTGTCCCGGCGCCGTCCGCGCCGGGGACGAGCAGGTCGTCCACCGTGACGGTCACCGCGGCCACGGCGAGCCCGGTGCCGGCGGATACTCGGTCGGCGACCGCCCTCCGGACCGCCTCGGCGACGGCGGGCACGCTGTGCCCGTACGAGGTGACCAGGTGCAGGTCGAGGCCCACGGACCGGTCGGCCAGGCGGACGGCGGCCGGGTGTACGCCGGATACGCCCGGCACCCGGCCGGCCGCGTCGACCGCGATCCGCGCGACGTCCGGAGCCCCGACGGCGCCCCGTTCTCGCCGGTTCGCGCCAACGCGCGGGCTGCTCCCGGTGCTTGGATTCCCGCTGGCGCTCCGGGCTGGGCCGGCGGTCGGGGCGGACGGGCGGGTGGCGATGGGTCGCTGGGGGAGTTTGTGGTGTCGCCCAGCTCGATCAGCGCGGGGTCGCCGGAGGATGGTCGGATCACCAGCCCGGCGAGGCCGGCGAGCAGGGCGAGGGCGGTCACTCTGGCGCGGGCGAGCGCCCAGACTGCCATCGGCGAGGCCGCCGAACTGCTGTCGCGACATGCTGACCTCCCGGCCGGCCCGCTACCGGCGACCCCGCTGGATACACCGGGCGAGGACCTCTGGAACACGACGCTCCTGTGATGCCGGTCACAGTGGCGGTCCAGCGCTGGCACCGTCCGGCCGCCGTTGACGCTTCTACAACGTTGCAATGCCTCCTTCGTCCCCAGGAGGGCCCCAATGCGGGTCCCCTCGGTTCCCTTGACCGATCCGGCAGAAGCACACCATCGAGGGCCCGGTGATGGGCGCGCCGACTAACGGTCGGTCGGCGCGTGGGTCCGGCCGGTTGGGGCGGCGCCGGCCGCACCGCCGAGGCGAGCACCATGATCGACCGCCTAGACTCGGCCCGGCGCGACCGACCGGCGGATGGATCAGGCAGATGACGAGCACCGTCAGCGACGACCTCGGCTGGCTGCGGGCGCTGCCCGCCGACGGTGGGCGGGACACGCTGCTCACCCGCGCCGGCCACCGGGTCCACCCGGCGCGCCGGCTCAGCGAGCTGGTCCAGGGGCGTCCGCCCGGAGTCACCGGCAGCCAGTGGAGCTCGGCCAGCCGGGCCGGCTTCGACTTCGTGATCTGCGCCGCCGACACCGGGCGTCCGATCGTCGCCGTGGAGATCGGCCCGGTCGCTGCGGCCGGCTCGGCACAGCAGCGCGCCGAGCGGCTCAAGGACGCGGTGAGCGCGGCGGTCGGGCTGCCGGTGCTGCGCGTCGGGTCGCCCACGCTGCGGGCGGCCGAGCACGGCCGACGCCTGGTGGAGTACGTGATCGACGCGCGCGCCTACGCGGCGGGCGGCGCCGGGGACGAGGCGGCCCCGGTGGGCTTCCGGGACATCCTCGGGCGGCTGCCGGACGGCCGTACCGGCCCGGTCAACGACCTCGGCGCGTTGGCCCGCGCGGCGGCTGTCGAGGCGTACGTGGCCCGGCGGCTCGCCGACCCGATCGTGCGAGGGCTGCACGTGCGCTGGTCGGACGGCCCCGCGCAGGGATGGAGCTGGGTGCACGTACGCCCCGACGCGTGCCTGGTGGAACGGGTCTCGGTAACCGAGCACCGCTTCTCCTGTGGCATCGACGCGGCCCGGCTTGCCGAGGACCTCGCCACGGTCGCCGTCGGGGAACGGCTACGCGCCGCCGAGATCGGTGGCCCCGATCTGCAACCGCGAGCCGAATTGACCGCGGACATCGTCGCGCTGAGCCAGCGCCGGCACGAACTGGTGGGCGGCTTCGCCTTCGACCACCTCTGCGCCGACTGACCAGCGCCTGCCGCACCTGCTGACCCTTCTCCGCACCGGCTCCGCGTCGGGTCGCGGCAATTTCCTGTGCGCCGGTTGAACCTTCCCGGTCGCCGTCCCGTACTCCTGCGCGAATGAACAGGATCTCCCCATCCGCGTCGACCGGACGCGGGAGACGGTGCGGAAAGGGCATCGTCGGCCATCGACACGTTACCGGGTAGGTCACGGTGGTCGCCGCTGTGGCGTGCCCTCTCACATCCGTCGGTCCGCCGAGGGCAGGAATCCACTACCGGATCGAGAAGGAGAGCAATTCGATGCGCAGGTCCACACGGGCGCGCCGGTCATCCGGCAACGCGCGGAGCAAGCGTCTGCTGGCCGTTGTCGGCACGCTCGTGGTCTTCGGCGGAGTCGTCGCCGTGACCCAGATTTCGTCGGCCCAGGATCGGCGGACGAACAAGCCGCGACCGGCTGCGGGGCAGTGCGTGGAGCCGAGCCCGGGCGCGACCGCGCCGACTGGCGCCGGTTCGACCACCCGGACCTGGCAGAACGGTCGTTGGGTGCGTAACCACTGGGGTGACGGGCAGCAGTCGGTCCCCGAGTGCGAGGACGGCAAGGACGGTACGTCGGGCACCGGCTCGGCCATCGCCTGCCCGGACGTGACGGCGAAGCTGCCGCAGGTGCCGGACCGGGCCCGGGCCGAGGTGGACCGCAACCTCGCGCAGTTGCAGACCCAGATCGCGGAGGCCGACCGCCGGCTGGCCGCCGAGGGCAGCAAGGGTGAGGCGTTCATCCGCAGCTCGATCCTCCAGCCACTGGCCGCCAAGCGACGTGCGGTGCTGGATCGGATCACGACCGCCATCGACCGGGTCGGGCCCCGCCCGCAGGGGCTGGCGCAGCTCGCCGAGTGTCAGGTGCAGCCGACCGGAAGCACGGGCGGCAACAATGGTGGGAACACCGGCGGAAACACCGGCGGAAACACCGGCGGCAACAATGGTGGGAACACCGGCGGCGGCAATAACGGCGGGAACAACGGTGGCGGCAACAACGGTGGCAACGCCCCCGGCGCCGGGCTCGGCGTGCTGGCCAACGACTGCGACGAGAGTCAGCTCCAGCCGCACGACGGCTTCCAGAACGGCAACCGCTGCGTGAGCACCGAGTTCGGTGAGGTCGGCGCTGCCGCCAACAACCCGTCGCTGCTGATCACCCAGTTCCCCGGTGAGGTCGGCCGCAACCAGGCGTTCACCCTGCGGGTCAGCACCCGCAACCTGATCCGGGACCGCTTCCTCGCGGCTGGTCAGGGCGGGTACTACGTGGAGAGCTCGCTGCTCAACGACCAGGGTCTGGTCCGCGGCCACTTCCACACCGCCTGCCGCATGCTGGACAGCCTGACCACCCCGCCGGAGCCGCAGGAGGTGCCCGCGTTCTTCGTGGCCACCGAGGACGGGCGCGGTAGTGCCCAGCCGGACGAGGTGACCATCCAGATCCCGGGTCTGCCGGAGTCGGGTACCGCGCAGTGCGCGGTCTGGGCCGGCGACGGCTCGCACCGGCTGCCGATGATGGAACGCGCCAACCAGACCCCGGCGTTCGACGCGGTGCGTATCGAGGTCAACTGAGTCTGAGTCGACCTGCGGCGGCCGGTCACCCGGGGCGGACAGCCCGGGGTGACCGGCCGCCGCGCCGTGTCTACCGACGGGGAATGACCCATCGGCCCGAAAGGCAGCCGCGGACAATCTGACGGGGCCACGCCGTTTCCGGCGGGCCCCGTCTGTGTGTCGTCCGGTCAGCGGTTCTTGTACGCCTCAACCACCTCGACCGGGATCCGGCCCCGTTCGGAAATCTTGTAGCCGTTCTTGACGGCCCATTCCCGGATGGCCCGGTTCTGCTCCCGATCCATTCCGGCGCCGCTGGGTCGCCCCGGCCGCCGGACTGCGCGAGCGCCCTCAACCGGGCCCCGCCCGATGCGCCGACCCGCATTGATGTACGGATCCAGCGACTTGCGCAGGACGCCGGCATTCTCGTCGGAGACATCGATCGTGTAGGCCACGCCGTCGAGACTGAACTCGACCGTCCGGTCTGCCTTCCCACCGTCAAGGTCGTCGGTCAGCACCGTGATTACTTTTCTCGCCATTGCCGATTACTCCCTGTGTGTGGCGGGATGTGTCCAAAGTCTGACCCACCACCCGGGGAAACCGCAACAATATGCGCCCTTCTCATTTCGGCGCGTCGCGATTGGTTGGCGAGCAAATCCGCGAACGGACGCCGAATCGGGGCGCTGGCCGTCTTCATTCACCCGAGCAGACCGGCGTGTCCGGCGACGGCGGCGGCCTCCGCCCGGTTGGATACCCGCAGCTTCCGCAGCAGCGTGGCGGTCATCCGTTTCACCGTTCGCTCCGAGACGTGCAGTTCCTCGGCGATGTCGACGGTGCTACGGCCGGCGGCGATCGCCCGCAGCAGCCGGCGCTCCTCGTCATCCAGGTCGACCGGTGCGGCGCCGATGTCGTCCGTCGTCGCACCCACCCGGGAGACCGGGCTGGTTCCCCTGGCCCGGACCCGGGTGAAGCTGGTGGTCTTCGCGGCGCTGACCGTGCTCGCCGCCGCCGCCGGGCTGCCCGGCCGGATCGTGGTCGCCCTGGCCGCGATCAGCCTCGCCATCCCGCTCGCCATCCCGCTCGCCGTGGCGATCGCCGGTGGCGGCCGGCTGGCGCGGGAGCTGCTGCTGCCGGCCCGCCGACCGGAGCCGGACAGTGGCCTGGGCCACACCCCGGAACAAGGGGAACGCTTTGTTACTTGAGTGAGACACGCTCAAGTCAACGCGATAGCAGGTGTTCGATGGCAACTCTTCCGGTACTTCCCCTGACCGATGCCGTGCTGCTGCCCGGCATGGTCATCCCGGTGACCCTCGACCCGACCACTCAGGCCGCGGTCGACGCAGCCCGCGCGACCGGTGACCGCAAGCTGCTCGCCGTGCCCCGCATCGACGGCGAGTACGGCCCGGTGGGCGCGGTCGCCACCATCGAGAAGGTGGGACGGCTGCCCGACGGTGAGCCGGCCGCCGTCATCCGTGGCCTGTCCCGGGCCCGGATCGGCTCCGGCGTGCCCGGCCCCGGCGCCGCACTCTGGGTCGAGGCGACCGAACTCGACGAACCCGCCCCCGCTGGCCGGGCCCGGGAGCTCGCCCGCGAGTACCGCGCCCTGACGACCTCCGTGCTCCAGCAGCGGGGCGCCTGGCAGGTCATCGACGCGATGGAGCGGATGACCGACCTCTCCGAGCTGGCCGACTCGGCCGGCTATGCGCCCTGGTTGAGCCTGGAGCAGAAGACCGAACTGCTCGCCGCCCCGGACGTCACCGCCCGGCTGGAGCTGCTGGTCGGCTGGGTGAAGGAACACCTGGCCGAGCAGGAGGTCACCGAGCAGATCAACACCGACGTGCGGGAGGGGCTGGAGAAGTCCCAGCGGGAGTTCCTGCTCCGCCAACAGCTCGCCGCGATCCGCAAGGAGCTGGGTGAGGACGAGCCGGACGGCTCGGCCGACTACCGGTCCCGGGTCGAGGGTGCCGACCTGCCGGAGAAGGTCCGCGAGGCCGCCATGCGGGAGGTCGGCAAGCTGGAGCGGGCCAGTGACGCCTCCCCGGAGGCGGGCTGGATCCGTACCTGGCTGGACACCGTCCTCGAGATGCCGTGGGGCACGCGTACCCAGGACAACACCGACCTCGGCGCGGCCCGGGCGGTGCTCGACGCCGACCACGCCGGCCTGGCCGACGTGAAGGACCGCATCCTGGAGTACCTCGCGGTGCGCAACCGCCGGGCCGAGCGCAACCTCGGCGTGGTCGGCGGTCGCGGCTCCGGCGCGGTGCTCGCCCTCGCCGGCCCGCCCGGGGTCGGCAAGACCAGCCTCGGTGAGTCCGTGGCACGGGCACTCGGGCGCAACTTCGTCCGGGTCTCCCTCGGCGGCGTGCGCGACGAGGCCGAGATCCGCGGCCACCGGCGCACCTACGTCGGCGCGCTGCCCGGTCGGATCGTCCGTGCGCTGCGCGAGGCCGGCTCGATGAACCCGGTCGTGCTCCTCGACGAGGTCGACAAGCTGGCCGCCGGCTACGCCGGTGACCCGGCCGCCGCCCTGCTGGAGGTGCTCGACCCGGCGCAGAACCACACCTTCCGGGACCACTACCTGGAGGTCGACCTCGACCTGTCCGACGTGCTCTTCCTGGCCACCGCCAACGTGGTGGAGTCCATCCCCGGTCCGCTGCTGGACCGGATGGAGCTGGTCACCCTGGACGGGTACACCGAGGACGAGAAGGTCGCCATCGCCCGGGACCACCTGCTGCCCCGGCAGCGGGAGCGGGCCGGGCTGACCGCCGACGAGGTGAGCATCGCCGACGAGGCTCTCGCGCTGATCGCGGGGGAGTACACCCGGGAGGCCGGCGTCCGGCAGCTCGAACGTGGCCTCGCCAAGATTCTGCGCAAGGTGGCGGTGACGCTGGCGACCGACCCGACCCCGGTACGCGTCGACACCGACAACCTCGCCAGCTACCTGGGTCGACCGAAGTTCACCCCGGAATCGGCCGAGCGCACCGCGGTGCCCGGCGTGGCCACCGGCCTCGCCGTCACGGGCGCCGGCGGGGACGTGCTCTTCATCGAGGCGACCAGCATGGAGGGCGAGCCGGGGCTGACCCTGACCGGCCAGCTCGGTGACGTGATGAAGGAGTCGGCGCACATCGCGCTCTCCTACCTGCGCTCCAACGGGCGGCGGTTCGGCATCGACCCGAACGTCCTGGCCGGGCGCCGGATCCACGTCCACTTCCCGGCGGGCGCGGTGCCCAAGGACGGCCCGAGCGCCGGCATCACCATGGTGACCGCGCTGGCGTCGCTGGTCACCGGCCGCCCGGTCCGCCCGGAGTTCGGGATGACCGGCGAGGTGACGCTCTCCGGGCGGGTGCTACCGATCGGCGGGGTGAAGCAGAAGCTGCTCGCTGCGCACCGGGCCGGCCTCACCGAGGTGATCATCCCGGCGCGCAACGAGCCGGATCTGGACGACCTGCCGGCCGAGGTGCGCGAGGCGTTGACCGTGCACACCCTGGCCGACGTCGCCGACGTGCTCGCCCTGGCGCTGCGCCCGGCCGAGGTCGACGCGTTGGACGGCTCGGCGCTCGCCGTGGCCTGACGATCCGACCAGGGAGCCCTCGTCGTCTTCGGACGGCGGGGGCTCCCTGCTGTACGAGTCGATCAGCGAACCGTACTGTCCTGCTCGAACCCCTCAACCACCTCTCCGCCACGAGGCGGCCCCCCGGGAGGAACCCCTGTGAACGTGGTCCTTTGGATCATCCAGATCCTGCTCGCCGTCGTGTTCGGCGGTGCCGGCCTGGCCAAGCTGACCCAGCCCAAGGAGAAGCTGCGCGACCGGATGGGCTGGGTGGACCCCGTTCCGCCGACCCAGGTCAAGGCACTCGGCGCCGTCGAGGTGCTGGCCGCCATCGGGCTCGTACTGCCCGCCCTCACCGGCATCGCCACCGTGCTCACCCCGCTGGCCGCCGTCGGGCTGGTCATCGTCATGATCGGCGGCATTCTGGTACACCTGCGCGACCTGAAGAGGCAGGACACCGAGGACCGGCGCCGGATGGAGATGCAGGGCGCCGTGACCTGCGCGGTGCTGCTCGTCCTCGCCGCGGTGGTGGCGTGGGGCCGGTTCGGCCCGTACTCCTTCTGATCCTCGCGCCGGCGACCGTCGGGTACGACGGTCGCCGGCGGCGCGCTCAGCGGTGGTCGCCGCCGCGATCCCGGCGCACGGTGGCCTTGCGGCCCTTGATGGTGCTGGAACGCAACCCGGAGATCACCTCGTCGGCCACGCCCTGCGGCACCTCCACCAGCGAGAACCGGTCGGCGATCTCGATCGAGCCGATGTCCCGGCCGCTGATCCCGGTCTCCCCGGTGATCGCGCCGACCAGATCCTGCGGGCGCACCCCGGCGCGCCGGCCCAGGCCGACGAAGACCTGGACGGTGTTACCGCCCACACGCGGCCGGCCGCCACCGCGCCGGTCACCGCCCCGGCCCCCGGCCTCCGGCCGACCCTCGCGGGGGCCGCGCACCGGCACCTGCGGGATCTCCTCCTCGTCGTCCGAGCCCGGCGAGGTCACCTCGTGCGCCAGCTTCACGGCGGCGAGAGCGACCTCCATCAGGTCGAACTCGTCGGTCAGCGTCTCCACGATCACCCGGAACGGGTCCAGGTCGTCTTCCAGCAGGCTCTCCCGCAGCGCCGCCTGGGTCAGCTCCAGCCGGCGGGTGCGCATGTCCGCCACCGTGGGGATCTTGTCGATGGTGATCCGCTGGCCGGTCACCCGCTCGATGGTCTTCAGCATCCGGTGCTCACGCGGCTCGGCGAGGGTGATCGCCACGCCCTCCCGCCCCGCCCGGCCCACCCGACCGATCCGGTGCACGTACGACTCCGGCGCCGACGGAACGTCGTAGTTGACCACGTGGGTGAGCTGCTCGACGTCCAACCCGCGGGCCGCCACGTCGGTGGCCACCAGCAGGTCGGCGGTGCCCGCCCGCAGCCGCCCCATCACCCGGTCCCGCTGCTCCTGGCTCATCCCGCCGTGCAGCGCCTCGGACCGGTAGCCCCGGCCGTTCATCGTCTCGGTCAGCCGGTCGACCTCTTCCCGGCTGCGGCAGAACACGATCGCGGCGGTGGGTGACTCCACGTCCAGCACCCGGCCCAGCGCGGCCGGCTTGTGCGCCCGGGTCACGATGTACGCGCTCTGCCGCACCCGGGGCGCCTCACCGGCCACCGTCTGCTCCCGGCCGATCTCGATCCGGACCGGCTCGCGCAGGTGCTGTCGGGCCATCCCGTCGATCCGCGACGGCATGGTGGCCGAGAAGAGTACGGTCTGGCGCTGCGCGGGGGCGTGCTCCAGGATCGCCTCGATGTCCTCGGCGAAGCCCATGTCGAGCATCTCGTCGGCCTCGTCCAGCACCACCGTGGCCAGCCCGCCCAGCCGCAGGGTGCCCCGGGCGATGTGATCGAGCGCCCGCCCCGGGGTGGCCACCACCACGTCGACCCCGCTGTCCAGCGCCCGCAGTTGCCGCCCGATCGGCTGCCCACCGTAGATCGGCAGCACCCGCGCCCCCAGGTCCTTGCCGTAGCGGTGGAACGCCTCGGAGACCTGCACCGCCAGCTCCCGGGTCGGCACCAGCACCAGCGCCACCGGGTCCCCGCCCTGGCGGTGCGGCGGCATCCGGTTCAGCAGCGGCAGCGCGAACGCCGCCGTCTTGCCGGTGCCGGTGGCCGCCTGACCCAGCAGGTCCCGACCCTCCAGAAGCGGTGGGATCGCCTCCCGCTGGATGGGGGTCGGTTCCTCGTAACCGAGGACGGCGAGCGCGCCCAGCAGTTCGGCGCGCAGCCCGAGCTCCGTGAAGGCGTTCGCCTCGTCGGTGCCGTCGGGGGTGGTGTCGGTAGGTGCGTCGTGCTGTGCAGGTGCGGAACTCATGCGCCAAGCCTTTCATCACGCCGCCGCCCCCGCTGCGCCGACCGGCCCAACAGCCGCCTGGCCGCCCTGCCGGCGCGCGGTTGGTCAGCCGCCGGTGGTCAGGATCGCGAGGATCATCACGCCGGCGAGCGTCGCGTCCAGCACCCCGCACCACTCGGCATAGCCGCGCGGCACCACCCGGCCGGTGCGGTGGTGCACCAGGTCCCACCCGGCATGCGCCAGCCAGCCGAACGCCACCAGCCACGCGCCGGTCCGTCCGCCGGCCGTGACCGCGACCAGCGTCAGGGCGACCCAGCCGGCCAGGCCGGCCAGTTGGGTGGCGAGCACGCCTGGACCGCGCAGCGTGCGGCGGATCACGCCGATCAGCAGGTAGCCGCCGGGCAGCGCCAGCATCGTCCAGGGGCTGAGCACCTGTGGGTCGAACACCATGTCCAGGCCCATGAGCAGCGCCAACCCGGTCGGCCAGCGGCGGGCGAGCGCCACCACGGCCGGGTGTCGGCGTACCGGCGCGGGCGCCTCGTGCCGATGCCGCACCGCCACCAGCACCATCGCCGGCACCATCAGCAGATGGCCACCGAGCAGCATCGCGTCGGCGTCCAGCAGGCCGGCCCACATCGGCGCGAACAGCAGCAGGAACGGGACGTACATGGCGGCGGCCATCTCGCCGACCGCGCTCCATCGGTGCGCCCGGTAACGCATCCACACCGTCATACCCACGGTCATGTTGGTGGCCATCACCAGCGCGGCCACCTCCGGTCGATCCAGCGGTCCGGCCAGCCCCAGCGCGGCACCGGCCAGGTCCCACCACGGGGCGAGAAGCAGCATCCCGGCGATCATCGCGAGCGCCATCTCGGCGAGGTGCCACAGCAGCCTTCGCGAACGGCCGGCCGCCGTCGCGGCCGGGGTCATGCCCGGCGCTGCCGGCGAGTCGGGCGGCAGCGACTCGCTCGGTGGTACGGCCAGGGTGTCGGAGTGCGTCCGTGTCGTTTCCATGCCGTCGACCCTGCCCGCGTCCCGGCGCGGTGGGCAGGCTCGTCCGTCACCGGAAAACCGTGCGTTTTGCACGGTCCAACCGTGACAACCGCAGGGGTGGATCGGGCGTCGGGCGGTCCTAGGATCGGTGCGTGGCGAGCGAGGCGGTGACTCCCCGGGCGGACCGCCGGCTGCACCGGGCCCGGCAGGCGACGCTGCTGTCGCTGGCCACCGGCGTCTGGGCGACCGCCCTGCTGCCCGCCGTCGGCCTGAGCCGCGAGCCGGACCCGGGCCGCGTCGCACTCGGCGCGGTCGGCATCCTCGCCTTCGTGGCCACCCAGACCGCCGTGCTGTACGCCGCCGTGACGCCGTGGCTCGACCAGCGCTGGCGGCGTCGCGCCCAGCTGAGCCTGGCCGGGGTGGCGGTGCTGACCGTCCCGCTGGTGGGGCCGGTGGCGGCCGGTGTCTGGCCGACCTGGGCGTGGCTGGGTGCCTCGCTGATCGGGATGGCGCCATTGCTGGTCCGCCTCCCGGCCGGGCTGGCGGTCGCGGCCGGGGTCCTGCTGGTGTCGATGGGCGTGGGGTGGTGGACCGGCGGATCGGTCTGGCACCACCTGGCCGTGACCGGCGGGGTCGGGGTGGGCATCTCCGCGGTCAACGGGTTCCAGGTCTGGTTCTGGGACGTGCTCGTGGAGGCCCGGCAGGGCCAGGCCGCCCAGGCCCGGCTGGCCGCCGCCGAGGAGCGGCTGCGCTTCGCCCGAGACGTGCATGACGTGCTGGGGCACAGCCTCACGGTGATCGCGTTGAAGGCCGAACTCGCCGCGCGGCTCGCCCACGTCGACCCGGAGCGAGCCGGCCGGGAGGCCACCGAGGTGCAGCGCCTCGCCGCGTCCGCGCTGACCGAGGTGCGGGAGACCGTGCACGGCTACCGGGCCGTCGACCTCGGCGAGCAGTTGGCTGCCGTGGTGGGCGTACTGCGTTCCTGTGGGGTGCGCTGCACGGTCGTGCCGCCGCCGGCCGACCTGCCCCAGCGCGCGGCCACCGAGCTGGCGGCGGTGCTGCGCGAGGCGGGGACGAACGTGCTGCGGCACAGCCGGGCCGACTGGTGCCGGATCCACATCCACTGGGAGGACGACGTGGTCAGGATGACGGTGGCCAACGACGGCGCCGACGGGCGGGGCCCGGACGGGCACAGCCACGGCCTGCGCGGGCTGGTCGACCGGCTCGCCGCCGCCGGCGGCGAGCTGCGGGTGCGCCGGGAGGACGGGGTGTTCACGCTCGAGGCCACCGTGCCGGTGGCGTCGTGATCCGCGTCCTGCTCGCCGACGACGAGGATCTGATCCGGGTCGCGGTCGGCGCGCTGCTCGCTCTGGAGCCGGACATCGAGGTGGTGGCCCACGCCGCCGACGGCCCGGCGGCGGTCACCGCGACACTGGCGCACCGCCCCGACGTGGCCGTGGTGGACCTGGAGATGCCTGGCCTGGACGGCATCGGAGTCGCCGCCGAGCTGACCCGCGCCCGCCCCGAATGCGGGGTGGTCGTGCTCACCGGGCACGGCCGTCCGGGGCACCTGCGCCAGGCGTTGACCGCCGGCGCCCGGGGGTTCCTGCCCAAGGGCTCGCCCGGCAGCGCGCTCGCCGACGTGATCCGCCGCGTGCACGCCGGCGGCCGGTACGTCGACCCGTCGCTGGCCGCCGACGCGCTCACCCTGCCCGCGTGCCCCCTGACCCCCCGCGAGCTGGAGACGCTGCGGCTGGCCGAGTTCGGTGCCCCGATCGCGGTGATCGCCCGCCGGGTGCACCTGTCCACCGGCACCGTGCGCAACCATCTCTCCGCCGCAGTGCAGAAGCTCGGCGCGCCTGACCGCGCCGAGGCGATACGCACAGCCCGCAACAACGGCTGGCTCTAACCCCCCAACTCCCCACGCGCCGGGTCCGCGCTGATGCGTCCGCTCCGGTGATCATGAAGTTAGCGACGTCGGCGCCGGCGTGTCGTGACGCTAACTTCATGATCGACGCGGGGGTGGACCAGAGGGAGCGGGGTAGCGGGCGCCGTTGAAGGTGACTCGGAGCGCATACACGGAGTTGCCGGCGGTGATGAACAGGTGGTTCCGTTTCGGGCCGCCGAAGGTGAGGTTGGCGACCGATTCGGGCAGCAGGAGTTTCCCGATGAGGGTGCCGTCGGGGTCGAAGCAGTGCACACCGTCCCAGGCTGCGGCCCACACCCGCCCGGCGTCGTCGACGCGGATGCCGTCGAAGCGGCCGAAATCGCATTCGGCGAAGACCTTCCCGTCGGTCAGAGCGCCGTCGGCGGTGACGTCGAAAACGCGGATGTGGCTGGGTTCCTGTCGGGTGTCGACGATGTAGAGCTGCTGCTCGTCGCCGGAGAAGGCCAGGCCGTTGGGGCGGCAGAAATCGTCGGCGACGATGCGCAGGTCGCCGGTGGCCGGGTCGAGGCGGAACACATAGCAGTCACCGCCGAACTCGTTGTCGCCCCTGTTGCCCTCGTAGTCGGAGTCAATGCCGTAGCTCGGATCGGTGAACCAGATCGTGCCGTCGGCGCGTACCACGACATCGTTGGGGCTGTTGAGGCGCCGACCCTGGTGGCGGTCGGCGAGCACGGTGATCGTGCCGTCGTGCTCGGTGCGGGTGACTCGCCGGTTGCCCTGCTCGCACGTGACAAGCCGGCCCTGGCGGTCCACTGTGTTGCCATTGGCGTAGCCCGAGGTGTTGCGGAAGACGCCGACCGCGCCGGTGCACTCGTCCCAGCGCAACAGCCGGTCGTTGGGGATGTCGCTCCACACCAGGTACCGGCCGGCTGGAAAGTAGGCCGGACCTTCGGTCTTGCGTGCGCCCGTGTACAGCCGTTCGGCGACGAAGTCGCCGTCGAGGTAACGGAACCGCTCGTCGAGCAGGTGGAACTGTGCGGGAACGGTCTCGGTCACCGCCGCGCCTCCTGGATCTTGTGCACAACGTTCGGCCAGATCCTAGTCGCGCCGAACCTGATAAGGTCAACAGGCGCATTGGGCAGATCACATCTCGGGGAGCGGCTTCGTGGTAGATGACATCGACCGAGCGTTGTTGGCGTGCCTGCAGCACGACGCCACCCAGTCCTACGCCGCGCTGGGGAAGGCGGTGGGCCTGTCCGCCGGCTCGGCGCACGAACGGGTGCGTAAGCTGCGCGAACGCGGGGTGATCCGCCGCACCACCATCGACGTCGACCCGGCCGCCGTGGAGCGCGGCGTGTCGGCCTTCGTGATGGTCGACGGCAACACGTGGATGGGTGACACACGGGAAGCGCTCTCGGCCATACCCGGCATCCAGGAGGCGCACATCATCGCCGGCGCGGCCTCGCTGCTGGTGAAGATCCGCACCGCGACCACCGAAGACCTGCAGGCGGCGCTCCGCAGCATCTTCGACATCGGCGGAGTGACCAGCACCCAGACCATCGTCGTGCTCGAGACGTTCTTCGAACGTCCGGTGAGCGTCCTCGATGGGAGCACCGAACCGCAGCCGGGCTAGCGTGCGGGGGTGCGTACGGTCGAGTTGATCTGTTCGGTGGAGCTGGACGACGCGGTCCGGACCGCCTGGGACCGGTTGGCCGCGGCCGGGCTGCCCAGCCTGGCGCGCAACATCCACCCGACCAACCGACCGCACCTCACCCTCGCGACGGTGGACGAGTTCCCGCCCGGCGCCGAGCATCGCCTGGCCGAGCTGTTCGAAGCCGCGCTGCCGGTGCCGGTCACGCTCGACCGCGTCGTCGTTCTCGACGGCAGCGCGCCGTTGGTCTGGCTCGTCCGACCCACGCGCGCGCTGACCGCGCTGCACGCTGCCGTGTGGGACGTGCTCACCGACGCTGCCGGACATCGTCCGTGGCACGCGCCGGGTGCGTGGATGCCGCACCTGAGCCTGGCGCTGCGGTTCCGCAACGCGGACCTGCGGCTCGCCCGCGCCGTCGCCGGCGGTCAGCGGCCGACGGGCGCGTTCGTCGCGGGCCGCAGCTACGACGGCACGGACCGGACCGTGACGCCGCTGATCCGACAGCGACGCTGATCTCCCGCGACCGTCCGGTCCATGCGGGCATCAACTGCTGGCTACGACAGTTCGTCGACCTCGGTGCGTGGCAGGTGGGTGCAGTGCGCAACGGTGGCGTCGTCCGGGACCGGCGCGTTCGGGCCTGTGGAGGCTTCGGCCTGTCGGACGCGGCGGACGACGTCCGCCGGCCCGTTCGTGGCGAGCAGTTGCAGTACCCCGGGCCAGTCGGTCAGGCCGTACGGGCTGACGATGCGGCTGGCGCCGTTGCTGAGCAGCGCGACGCCGTCCAGCTCGTGAAGAGGGCGGCTGCCGGTCACCGCTTCGTACGCCGCGTGCGGATCATCCTTGGCGATCCAGTAGCCGCACGGCTGGTTGCGGCGAGCCCGCAGCGCCTCGGCGCAGGAGTCCCGGATGCGGTCGTACTCCGGTGTTCCTCTGGAAAGGCCGTTGAGGGGCGCGGAGCAGATGCGCCTGGTGGTCACCTCACGTTCGTCGGTGATGACCTGCGGGCCGTCGCTGGCTTGGTCGAGGACGAGGAAGGAGTCCGCCAGCAGGAGGTAGTCCAGCCGGTCCTGGTGGGCGCGGACCATCAGAACGGTCGCCTGCGGGCTGCTCGGGTTCGTGATGTCGCAGGTGCCCCGGTGGTCGGCGGCTATCTCGCCGATCGCCGGGGCGAGGATCGCCGCGAGGTCTCGCCCGTCGGTACGTGACAGCCGGCCGAGCAGCGCGCCGCCGAGACGATGCGTGTACCAGGCGACACCGTGGGAGCAGATCGACTCGGCTCCCGGGATACCGGCGCCGTCCAGCAACACGGCCGCGCCGGGAACAGCGCCGAAGAAGTCCTCGTTCGGCTGGCCGGCCCGACCGGCGCTGGTCGCGATGCTGACGTGCACTCCTGGGCTCCTCAGTCAGGCATCATGGTGGCCGTGAACGCTCCGTACCCCGATTGGGTGACCATCGCGGCCTATGAGAACACACCTGGGTGTCCGCAGCCGATGGCTGCCGCCCGCGCTTGACTGCGTGACCGGGGCATCGACTGGATGCCCTTCGGGTCGAGCGACATCTACTGGGACCTTGCCTGCGGCATCGGCCCGGACGGGCACTGGCATGGCTGGGTCCAGGTCCGTATCGAGGCTGCCGCTCTGCGGCGCCCCGGGCTGCATCCCGATCAGCCGACCGCGGCGGTCACCGGGCCGACCCCACCTGGCTGGTGGCACGCCGCAGCGGAGCGGCACGCTCGCTGAGGCACCCCGAGTCGCGACGGTGCGGAGGGGTCCCCGGTACAACGCCGGGGACCCCTCCGCACGCCTCAGCGGTAGAAGCGCAGGTAGTCGAACTCGGCGGTCACCGGGGGCGCGGCCCCGCCGTGTGCGACCAGGCCGATCCGGGGAGTGGTGTCGGCCGGGAAGGTCCACACCGCACCCCACGTCCAGGTACGCCCGTCCCGGCTGGACCCGGCCCGGAACTCGTGCTCCCCGGTGACCGGGTCGACGTGGTGCGCCAGCCGCAGCCAGGTGGTGGTGGCCGGGGGGCCGACGATGCTGCCGCCGTACACCGGCTGGCCGGCGAAGGGCAGCTCGTAGCCGTACTCGACCTGCCGGGTGTTCCAGATCGCCACCTGGGCCAGCCGGGCGAACCGGTCGTCGTCGACGTACGCGACCAGCCCGGCCTGCTGGTAGTTGCGGACCGTCTCCTCGCCCAGATCCAGCGTCACCCGGGTCTCGGCGACGTAGTCGCCGCTGGGCGCGTCGCGCAGCAGCACACCGGCGGTGTTGCCGGTGCCGGTCAGGTCGGCGGCCTGTACCGGCCAGCGCAACGCGCCACCGGAGACGGTCGCCGCCGGGTCCTCGCGTACCCACCGCCAGCCGGCGTCCAGCCCGTCGCTGAACTCGTCGGAGTACGCCCGCAGCGGCGCTCCGACACGGGGCTCGGGCACCGCCCGCTTCGCCGGCTCGTACAGCCGGACGGCGCTGACGTTGTCGAACTCGGCGGCGCCGCCGGTGGCGGTCAACCCGGGCCGGCCGGCAGTCGGGCGGTCCAGCCGCAGCGACACGACGGCGAGTTGGTCACCGAGCCGGGCCGGGCTCAGCTCGGCGACCAGGTTCCGGCCGCGTACCTCGACGGCCAGGTTGTGCTGGTCGGCTGGGGCGAAGCCGGCGGGCAGCGGCGCGGTGGCCCGCCGGTCGCCGTCGCGGGCCACCAGCAGGCCGCCGGCCGCGTCCACCCGTACCTCGACCCGGTCGCCGAGGGTGATCCCGGCGGCGGCCGCGCCGGTGAGCCGCAGGTCGGCCTCCGCCCGCACGTCCCCGCCCACGGCGGTACGGCTGGTCAGCGCGCCGCTGCCGGTGAGCCGACCGTCGGCGACCCGCCACTCGCCGGCGGTACGTCGCCAGCCGGCCAGCCCTGCGGTGTCGAACCGGTCGTCGACCCGGCCGGTGGTCACCGGTGCGGGCCGGGTGCCCTCGGACGGCCCGGCGCCGGCGTTCACCGTCGGCCAGCCGTCGATCCAGTCCAGCCGGTCCAGCAACATCGGGCGTTCGTTGATGCCGAACGGCTCGTCCAGGTACGGGTCGGCGCGGTCGATGGCGTGGTAGACGATCCAGTCCTGGCCGGACAGGTCGGTGAGGAACCCGTTGTGGCCGGTGCCGATCCACCGGTTGCCGTTCTGGGTGAGCACCGGTGTGCCGCCGGCCCGGGAGGCGGTCAGCGCCACGCCGTCCCGGTCGGTGAACGGGCCGCGCGGGGTGCGCGCCCGTCCGACCTGGACGGAGTAGCCGGTGGCCGGGCCGGCGCAGCAGTTCGCGGTGGAGGCGAACAGGTAGTACCAGCCGTCGTGGCGCAGCACGTAGCTGCCCTCGAACTTGTTGTCGACGGCCACCAGGGTCGGCGTGCCGACCGCGGTCAGCCCGTCCGGGCTGAGCTCGGTGACCGAGATGCCGCCGTAGTAGCTGCCGTAGTAGAGATAGCTGCGGCCGTCGACGTCGGTGAACTGGCTCGGGTCGATGGTCCACAGGTAGCCACCACCGCCGCCGGGGCGCGGGGTGACAACCGGCTGCGTGGCGAAGGTCCACGGCCCGGTCGGGCTGGGGGCGGTGGCCGCGCCGATCGCGTAGTCGCTGCCCTCGGTGGAGACGGTGGTGTCGGTGACCGTCACGTACATGACCCACCGGTCGCCGAGGCGGCGCACGTCCGGTGCCCAGTACGCCGCGCCGGGCGCTGCGTAGGGCGGGCGCTGGTCGCGGCCGAACGCATCCCCGACGTACGTCCAGTCGACCAGGTCGGCCGAGCGGGCCGTGGGCACCCGATGGAACTCGCGCTCACCCTCGCGCAGCGGGTCGGTCGTGCCATAGGCGTACCAGAAGCCGTCGTCGCCGCGGACGATGACCGGGTCGGCGAAGGTGTCGCCCACGGCGGCGGAGATCGGATTTCGGTAGCGGGACGGGCCGTCGGAGCCGGCAGCGGGCGTAATCGGGGACGCGGCCAGGATCAGGCCGAGCGCGGCGGCGAGCGCGCCGCCGCGGCGGAGGTGTCGCATATGGACCTGCCTCGGGGGAGTGGGCGGTGTGTGCCCTCGTTCTTACAACGATGGATACAACGTTGTAAAGGGCTGGGCATCCGCACCCCGGTTACCGGTGCGGCACCGGGTCGGGGAGATGATGGGGCGATGAGCGCAGTCACCGAGGGCCGGGGGATGGCGGAGTTGGCCGCCCTGTTGGCCGACGGCACCCGGGCCGGCATCTGCCTCGCGCTGCTCGACGGCCGGGCCTGGACGGCTGGCGAACTGGCCCGGCGGGCCGGGGTCGCGCCGTCCACGGCCAGCGACCACCTCACCCGGCTGGTCCGGGGCGGGCTGCTGGTCGAGGAGCGGCAGGGCCGGCACCGCTACCTGCGGCTGGCCGGGCCGTCGGTGGCCCAGCTGATCGAGAACCTGGTCGGGCACGCCCCGGCCCCACCCGCGCCGACCGGGTCGCTGCGCGCCGCCAGCTCCGGAGCTGCCCTGGCGTACGCCCGGACCTGCTACGACCACCTCGCCGGGCGGCTCGGCGTGCTGATGTACGACGCGCTGCTGGCCGACGGACGGCTGGACCGGGCCAGCGGACTGACGCTGACCCCCGACGGGTGGGCGTGGGCCGCCGGGCTGGGTGTACCGGTGGACGTGCTGCGCACCGCCCGACGCCCGGTGGTCCGCGACTGCCTGGACTGGACCGAGCGCCGGTCGCACCTGGCCGGGGCGCTCGGCACGGCGCTCTGCCGACGCTTCACCGAGCTGGGCTGGACCGCCCCGGGTGCAGGCCGCGCGGTCCGCCTCACCGCGGCCGGCCGGCCCGCCCTCGCCGCGACCCTGGCCATCCCCGAAGAAGCCCTCACCCCCACCCAACCCCCGACACCGGCCAGCGGCCGCGCCTGACCCCCGGCCGCCGCGTCAGAGGGAGCGGTGGACGCAACATCCTGGATCGAGTGGTCTCGGCGCGCGCGGAGGCCACTAGATCCAGGATCGAGCACGATCTTGGCGGCGCGGCGCGGCGCGGCGCGGCGCGGGCCGGGCATTGTTCGGTGGGGGGCGAACGGTCGGGGTTCTAACGTCGGGCGGTGACTGACACCTGGCCTGTTGTTCCGCCCGCTGCCGGGGCGCCGGCTTGTGGGCCGCCCACCTTCGAACCTGACGGCAGTTGGTGGGTGACGCGGCACGCCGACGTCCGGACGGCGCTGACCGACCCGGCCTTCCGGGTGCCGGCCGTCGACACCGGTCCGCCCGGCACCCTGGCCTGGCTGCGCGCCACGGTCAGCCGGTTCAGCCCGCCGGAGCGGCACGCCGTGCGCCGGGCGATCGGGGTGACCGCGTTGGCCGCGCTGGATCCGGACGAGCTGCGGCAGGAGGCGGCCGGGCTGACCGCCGCAGCCCTGGACCGGGCCGGAGACCGCCTCGACGTGATGCGCGAACTGGCCAGGCCGGTGCCGCTGTGGGTGCTGGCCGGCCGGCTCGGCTTCGGCGATCCGGCCGCCGCCGGGACGGCGGTCGAGGCCGTCGCCGCCGCGTACCACCCCGGGGTCGACCCGGCGCTGCTCGGTCGGGCCGACCGGGCGGTGGCGGCGCTGCTCGTGCTCTCGGCGCCGGCCCCGCCGGAGGTACGGGCGAACCTGATCGGCCTGCTGGTCCAGGCGTGCGACGCCACCGCCGGCCTGATCGGCGCCGCCGCCCACCACCTGCTGCCCCCACCCGCCCACCGCCCGGCCGGTGACCCGCCGGACTCAGGGACCGCCGAACTGCTGGCCGAGGTACTGCGGCTCGACCCGCCGGTCCGGGCCACCCGTCGGGTCACCACCGCCGGGGTACGGCTGGGCGGGCAGGACCTGCCGCCGGGTAGCGCGGTGCTGCTCCGGTTCGACGCGGCCAACCGCGATCCGCGCGCGTTCGCCGATCCGGAGGCGTTCCGGCCCGACCGGCCCGCCGCTGAGCTGCTGACCTTCGGCGCGGGGGAGCGCGGCTGCCCGGGTGACCGGCACGCCCTGGCCCTCGCCACCGGGGTGCTCGGCGTGCTGCGCCAGCGCTGCCGGCGTACCGAAGCCGACCTGCGCCACGGGCCACATCCGACCCTGCGCGTTCCGACGATCCTGGAGGTGACCGCCCGATGACCGACCGCCGTGCGGCGTTCCGCGCCCTGCACCACGCCGGCCGACCCTTCTTGTTGCCGAACGCCTGGGACCACGCCTCGGCGGCGGCGCTCGCCGCGCGCGGCCATCCGGCGATCGGCACCACCAGTCTCGGGGTCGCCGCGGCAGCCGGGCGACCCGACGGCGTGGCGGCCACCGGCGCGGAGACCCTGGCCCTGGCCCGCCGGCTCGCCCGGCTGCCGGTGCTGCTCACCGTCGACGTGGAGGCCGGGTTCGCCGACGACCCGGCGGCGGTCGCCGGGTACGTGACGGAGCTGGCCGGGCTTGGCGCCGTCGGGATCAACCTGGAGGACGGGCGCGCCGACGGCACCCTGGCCGATCCCGAGTGCATCGCCGACAAGATCGCGGCGGTGAAGGCGGCGGTGCCGGACCTGTTCGTCAACGCCCGTACCGACACCTGGTGGCTCGGGGTGGCCGACCCGCTGCCGCAGACCCTGGCCCGGGCTCGGACCTACCGGGCCGCCGGCGCCGACGGAATCTTCGTGCCCGGCACCGTCGACCTGCCGACCCTGCGGGTGCTCACCGAGCGGATCGACGCGCCGCTGAACGCGCTGTACCAACCGGGCGGGCCGGGACTGGACGAGTTTGGCCGGGCCGGGGTGGCCCGGGTCAGCACCGGCTCCCTGCTGTTCCGGGCCGCGCTGGCCGCCGCGGTCGCGACCGCCGACGCGGCCCGGGCCGACGGGTTCGTCGCGTCGCCGGGTCTGCCGTCGTACGCCGAGGTGCAGGGCCTGGTGGCGGCGGACGGCGACTGACGGGCCGGCCCCGCCCCCGGCGGTGGTTCGTCACCGCGCGACGCGCCTGCCGGCCGTCAACCAGCCCGCTCCCTTCGGGGTGGATAGGAGGATTGTTCGGTCCATTCCGGTCCCGCTGATTACGGTGTGTTTAGGGCGATCCACCGAGAGTCGTGACCGGAGAAAGGGACCCCCGTCATGCGAGTGCCCAGCCGTAGCCCCGGACAGCAGCCCGGCCCGCCCGTATCGCCCTCCGCCCCGGCCCATCGCCGGCCGTCCGGCACCACCCCTCGCCGCCTTCCCGCCACCGACCCGGATCTGGCCGCCTACCGGGCGGCCGTCGCGGAACTGCTGGTCGAGGTGGGCGCCCTGGCCGACGCGACCAGCACCCGCGCCCGACAGGTGCTCATCGATGAGCGGCTGCGCGAACCGGCGCTCGCCGCGGTGCTCGACGCCACGCCGCAGGGTCTGATCGGAGCGCGCGAGACGCTGCTGCTGGAGATGGCCCGCTACCAGCCGAACGAGCGCACCTCGGCGCGGGACCTCACCGCGCTGGTCCGGATCTACCTGCTCTCCCGCATCGACGTGCTGTGGTGGCAGGACGCTCCCACCTTCGTCACCGACGACCAGGTCAACGGCAGCAACGACCTCGTCGACCTGGAATGGCTGCGCCGCCGTGACCTGCTGCGCTTCCGCTACCAGGAGCAGCCCTCCACCGTGCTGGGCCGGGCGGCGCGCGGGATACGTCGCCGGCTGCGGCCGGATGCCACCCCACGCACCGCCGGGCTGCTGTTCCGGCGGGCCCGGCGGGAGGTGGTGGCGCTGCTCAACGACATCGGACGGGAGTTCACCGCAGCCGCGCCGCCGGTCACCCCGCCACTCTGGGTGACCAGCCTGGTCCGCAGCACCGAGCACCAGTACCGGCTGCGTCGGCTGGGCTACGCCGCGATGCTGCCCAGTGGGCACTGCCTCGGCTACTCGATGGACGTCGAACTCGCCTGGTACGAGCGCTTCGGCGCGCGGGACACGCTGGCGGAGCTGCTGCTGGCCCGGCAGGAGGCCGGCGAGCTCAACGTGATCGACGAGGGACAGGCCTGGCACCTCTGTCTCGCGCCCACCGCCGGGCGCCGGCTGCGCCGGGCGTACGAGTCCGAGATGGGGGTCTGAGTCGATGTGCGGTATCGCGCTGAGCATCGGCCCCGAGGCCGACCCGACGACCTTCCGGCGGATGCTCGCCGTCCTCGCCTCCCGCGGTGAGGTCACCGAGACCCGGTCCGAGAACGGGCTGCTCGCCGGCACCCGCCGGCTGCGGGTGGTGGACCGGGACCGGGCGGTGCAGCCGTGGACGTCGAACGACGAGCGCTGGCTGCTCTGCTTCAACGGCGAGATCTTCAACCACCGGGAGCTGCGCGCACAGCTGACCCGGCTCGGGCAGGTGTTCCGCACCGAGGGTGACACCGAGGTGCTGCTCGCCGCGTTCCAGCAGTGGGGCGAGGCGGCGGTGACCCGGCTGCGCGGCGAGTACGCCTTCGCGGTCGTCGAGCGTGCCACCCGGCGCGCGTACGTGGCCCGCGACCCGCTCGGGGTGAAGCCGCTGTACTGGTCCCGCCGACCCGGCTGCCTGCACCTCGCCTCCGAGGTCAAGGCGTTGGTCGGGCACGGCGTCCCGGTCAACGAGGTGCCACCCGGGCACCACGGCTGGGCGGATTCGGACGGGCACGTACGGCTGCACCCGTTCGTCGACCTGCTCACCATCGGCGACGGGCTGCCGGTCATCGACGACCCGGACGAGGCCGCCCTGCTCGTCCGTGCCGCGCTGACCGATGCGATCCGGATGCGGGTGGACACCGACCTCACCGTCGGGGTGGTGCTCTCCGGCGGCCTGGACAGCTCGTTGACGCTGCGGCAGGTGCGGGACATGCACCCGGACTGCGTCGCGGTGACCGTCGGCGTCCCGGACAGCCCCGACGTGACGTACGCCCGGCGGCTTGCCGCCGACCTCGTCGTGCCGCACGAGGTGATCGAGCTGCGCCCACGCGACATCCGGCTCGCCCACGTGCGCGAGGCGATCCGGATCTCCGAGCTGACCGAGTACGGCGACATCATCAACGCGGTGATCTCGGTGCCGATCTTCCGGCGACTGCGTGACCTGGGGGTCAAGGTGGTCCTCACCGGCGACGGCTCCGACGAGCTGTTCGGCGGGTACCCGATGTACCACCAGGTCGGGCCGACCGCGTCCCGTCGGCTCTTCCTGCACCGCATCCGCAACCTGTGCCGCACCGAGTTGCAGCGGGTCGACCGGGCCGCCATGGGCCACGGGGTGGAGGCCCGGGTGCCGTTCCTCGACCTCAGCGTGGTGGAGCTGGCGATGCGGCTGCCGCTGGAGCTGAAGCTGCGCGACGGGCAGGACAAGTGGATCGTCCGGCGGGCTTTCGCCGACGTGCTGCCGGACTACATCCGGCGTCGGCCGAAGAACCCGATGTCGTACTCCTCGGGTTTGCACGAGCGGGTCCGGCTGTACAAGCCGCTCTTCGCCCGGCTGCACCGCTCGTTCGGCTACGACCTGCTGGAGCCGGTCCGTCGCGACTTCGACACCGTGCTGACCCGGTGCGGCAACGACCTGGACCGGGCCATCGCCGACGGGCTGACCCGGCCGGACTACACGGTGCTGGAGCATGCCCGCGATCTGGTCGGGGCGGCGAAGTGGAACGCCGCGCCGGTGGTCCGCCGGCTGGTCGGCCCCCGTCCGGCCCGCCGCTGAGCGGTGCCCCGCCGCACCGCCGGCAGGTACGGGCCGCTTGACTCTGACACGGTGTCAGGGACGAGCGTGGGGGGACCATGTTCACCATCGGAGACTTCGCCAGACTCGGCCGGGTGTCGGTCCGGATGCTGCGCCACTACGACAGCATCGGGCTGCTCCGCCCGGCCAGCGTCGACCCGCACACCGGTTACCGGTTCTACCGCGCGGACCAGCTACGCCGGCTCAACCGGGTGATCGCCCTCAAGGATCTGGGCCTCACCCTCGATCAGGTGCGGGCGATCCTCGACGACGCCGTCGACGTCGCCGAGCTGCGCGGGATGCTGCGGCTGCGCCGCTCCGAGCTGGCGGCCCGCCTGGCGGCGGACACCGCCCGGTTGGCGGCCGTCGAGGCGAGGCTCCGGACGATCGAGTCGGAGGGAACGATCACAACCCACGACGTCGTACTCAAGGAGATCACGGCGGTCCGCGTCGCGGAGCTGACCGCCGTCGCGCCCAACTACCAGACCGAGGACATCGGCCCGGTGATCCAGCCGCTCTACCCGGAGCTGTTCCGCCGCCTGGACGCCGCCGGCATCCACCCGGCCGGGCCCGCCATCGCCTGGTACGAGCCGGCCACGGCGGCCGGCGGCGAGGCGGTCGTCGTGCACGCCGGGGTCACCGTCGCGGTCGAGGCGTCAACAGACGGGGAGGTCACCGTGGTCGACCTGCCCGCGGTGGCCACCGCCGCGACGATCATCCACCACGGCGCGATGGACGATGTCGAACAGAGCACGCAGACGCTCGCCCGGTGGATCGAGGAGAACGGCTACCGCACCGACGGCTTCGCCCGCGAGGTGTACCTGGACTACTGCCAGGACACCCCGGAGAAGGGCGTGACCGAACTCCAGCTCGCCGTGTACCGGGACTGAGCGGGGACCGCCCAGCGCCAGGTCCGATCGCCGCCAGCATCCGCGCCGTCGCCGGGCCAGGCTGGATGGATGACGAACAGCACCACGTTCCACGTCCACGCCCTGCCGGCCGCGGCGCTCGATACCGTCCGCCTCACCGGCCGCGACGCCGCCGACCAACCCGTCGAGGCGCGCCTGGCCGGTGGCGGAGAACCGCTGCGCTGCTGCCTGCGCGATGCCGAGGAGGGGGAGGCGCTGCTGCTCTTCGGCTACCCGCCGCCGGGCGCCGCCGGCCCGTACCGGGAAATCGGCCCGGTCTTCGCGCACGCCACCGCCTGCCCGGGCCCGGACTCCGCGGACAGCCACCCGCCGGCCTGGCGGGGGCGACCCCAGGTCCTGCGGGCGTACGACCGGCAGGGCCGGATCCACGGCGGTCGGCTGCACGACGGCACGGACCCCGAGGCGGTGATCGCCGAGCTGTTCGCCGACCCGGCGGTGCACCAGCTGCACAGCCGCAACGTGGTGTACGGCTGCTTCATGTTCGCCGTGGAGCGGGCCGCCGGGTGACGCCGGCCGGAGGCAGCGCGATCGGTCGGGCGGTCGGTGCTCAGCTCACCAGCAGCAGCGCGCCGACCGCGGCGAGCGTGCCGGTGACCGCGAGCAGGATGCTGGTCAGCACGAACCGGGTCACCGGCACCGCCACCCCGGCCGCCCGGCACCGCTCGAACCACAGCAGGGTGGCCAGCGACGCCCAGGGGGCGGCCTGTGGGCCGACGTTGGCACCGATCAGCAGGGCCAGCAGACGGGTCTCGTCGCCGATCGGCAGCACCGACTCGCCGGCCAGGTAAGCCGGCAGGTTGTTCACCCCGTTGGCCAGCAGGGCGCCCGTCCCGCCGGCGCGCAGCGCCCCGGCGGCACCGACGTCGGCGCCGAGCAGACCGGCGACCAGGTCGTCCAGCCCGTACCGGCCGAGGGTCTGCACCACCAGGAACAGGCCGGTGACGAAGAGCAGCAGCCGCAACGGCACCAGACCTGGGCGCAGCGTGGCGGGGGAGCGGACGACGAAGCCGAGCAGCACCAGCGCGACCGCGACGGTGGAGGCGACGCCGATCTCCACTCCGGCGACGATGCCGGCGACGAAGAGCAGACAACCGGCCAGCGCGGTGCGGTGCAGCACCGGATCGGCGGGCACGTGGCGGGCCGGCGGAACGAAGCGTCCGCCGGCCGGCCGGTCCCGCCGCCACCAGGCGTACCAGAGCAGCACCATGGTGACCGCCACGGCGGCGAGCTGTGGCAGCGCCATCCGGGCCGCGTACGCCAGAGGTGCCAGACCGACCCGGTCGGCGGCCAGCAGGTTGGTCAGGTTGGACACCGGCAGCAGCAGGCTGGCGGTGTTGGCCAGCCAGACCGTGGTGACCGCGAGCGGGCCGGCCGGGACGCGCAGGCTGCGGGCCAGCGCGAGCAGCACCGGGGTGAGCAGCACAGCGGTGGTGTCGAGGTTGAGCACGAGGGTGGTCAGCGTGGCGAGGCCGCCGCAGAGCAGGAACAGGGCCGCCCAACTGCCCCGGGAGGCGATGGCCAGCCGGCTAGCCAGCACGTCGAAGACCCCGGCCACGGCGGTCAGCTCGGCCAGCACGATCACGGTGCCGAGGAACAGCAGCAGCGGCAGGATCCGGTGCAGGGTGTCGCTGGTCTCGGCACGGGGCAGCAGCCCGCTCACCGCGCAGGCCGCCCCGGCCACCGCGAGGAAGACCGCCACCAGGTCGAGCGGGTGGGGACGCCAGCGCGCGGTCGGCTCGGGCGGGGCGGGTGGCGCGTCGGCGGCGGCGGTGGCGGCAAGCTTCACGTCGGACCACGTTCGCATGATGTCCGGCCCGCCGCCCGCGCTGGACCCGTGGTGGTGACCAGCCCCACCAGCGCGGGGTCGGCGCCCTTCCGGCCCGTCGGGGTGGCCCGGTGCGGGGAACCCGACAGACCGCACCGGTGCGGTGGACAACCGTCGATCGGTCCCATAGCGTCCAACGGATATGCGGAGGACCCTGCCGGCCGCCACGATGGCCCTACTGCTTGCCCTGACCTCCTGCACCACGGCTGGGCCCAGTGGTGCGCCCAACTCGGTGCCGGACGACATGCCGAACGCCTCGCGACAGGACGCGGCCCAGGTCGAGCGGACCATGGCCAGTCTGCGCCGGGTGGACGACCTACCGCTGTACGAGATGACCTACGTCGGGGCGTACGACCGGACGGCGGGCACCGACGCGACCCCGTCCAGCCCGTTCGGCTGCTCGTTGTTCGTCGCCGCGGGCGACCCGGCCCGACCGTTGTTCGCCCGCAACTTCGACTGGGATGCCAACCCGGCGCTCGTGTTGCGGACCGATCCGCCGGACGGCTACGCGGCCATCTCGCTGGTCGACATCTCCTACCTCGGGGTCGGCGCGGACCCGACCGGTGACCGTCGGCTGCTCGACGCGCCGCTGCTGCCGTTCGACGGGATGAACGAGCGGGGCCTCGCGGTGGGGCTGGCCGCGGACGACGCGGCAACGGTCCGCGCCGACCCGGGCAAGCCCACCGTCGGCTCGGTGCGGATCCTGCGGCTGGTGCTGGACCGGGCCGCCACGGTCGACGAGGCGGTGGCCGTGTTCAGCCGGCACAACCTCGACTTCGACGGCGGCCCGGCGCTGCACTACCTGCTGGCCGACGCGACCGGTGCGTCGGCGGTGATCGAGTTCGTCGACGGTGAGCTGCGGGTGGAGCGGGGCACGGGCGGCTGGCAGGCGCTGACCAACGTGCCGGTCGCCGGGGTCTCCGAGCAGCGGCGCCGCGAGGACCACCGGTACGGGCAGATCGCCGCCGCGCTGAGCCAGGCCGGCGGGGTGCTGGACGCCACCGCAGCGCACCGGGTGCTCGCCTCCGTCCGGCAGGGGCACACCCGCTGGTCGGTGACGTACGGCCTGCGCAGCGGCGAGGTCCGGCTGGTCACCGCCACCGGCGGCGGCGAGCGGCGCTACCAGCTGCCGATGAGCTGATTCGCCGTACCCGCTGGAACGTGGCCGGGCCCGGCCCCCGAAATCGGGGACCGGGCCCGGCGTCGTGCGCGGTGCCTACCAGATCAGTGCTCGGTGCCTACCAGCTCAGGTAGCTGGGCTGGGTCTGCACGTTGAGCTCCTTGTACTTGACCAGCTTCGCCGTCCAGGTGCGCCAGTCGTTCAGCTCCAGGACGTCGAGGCCCTTCACCATGTCGTTGGAGTAGATGTGTCCGTTGTAGTAGTACGCGGACCAGGTGCCACCGCCGACGAACGTGTCGGCCGAGAGCGGACCGCGCTCCCAGAAGGCGATCTCCTTCGGGTTGGCCGAGTCGGTGAAGTCCCAGACCGAGATGCCGCCCTGGTACCACGCCTGGACCATGATGTCCCGCCCGAGCACCGGGATCAGCGAGCCGTTGTGCGCCACGCAGTTCTCGGTGTCCGCGTTGTTGCGGGGGATCTTGTAGTAGCTGCGGAAGTTCATCGTCCGGGCGTCACCGCGACCGGTGATGTCGTAGATGGCGTCCGCGCCACGGTTCGGGCCGATGGCCTCGTTGCAGGTCGCCGCGCCACCGCCACCCAGCTCGTCGGTGAAGATCACCTTGGTGCCGGAGTTGTTGAACGTGGCCGAGTGCCAGAACGCGAAGTTGGTCGTGTCCCGTACTCGGTTGATCACCCGGGGCGCCTCGCGGTTGCGGATGTCCAGCAGGATGCCGTCACCCATGCAGGCGCCGGCGGCCAGGTCCTTCTCCGGGTAGGCGGTGATGTCGTGGCAACCGGTGGTCGCCGAGCCGGTCCCGCTGCCCGGGAAACCGCCATCCGGGAAGAGGTTCGGCGTCGAGACCACGGCCGCGTCGGTGGGCTTCTTCAGCGGCACCTTGATGATGGAGATGGAGTCGTGCGGCGGCTGGCAGTCGGGGAACTCAGCCCGCGGGCTGTACGACGAGACGTACAGGTAGATCGCCTTGCGGTCCTTGCCCGGCACCAGGGTGTGGGTGTGCGAGCCGCAGGCGGTCTCGACGGACTTGATGTAGCGCGGGTTGGCCTTGTCCTTGATGTCGAAGACCTTGATGCCCTCCCAGGACTCCTTCACGTTCGCCCCCTGCGCGGTGCTGTTGCAGGAGTCGTCGCTGCGGGACGAGTCGGTGGAGAGGAAGAGCAGGTCGCCGTGGATGGAGATGTCGTTCTGCGACCCCGGGCAGAGCACGCGGGACTTGACCGTCGGCGCGTTGGGCCGCGAGATGTCGTAGATGACGAAGCCGTTGTAGTTGCCGGCGAAGGCGTACTTGCCCTGGAAGGCGATGTCGCTGTTGGTCGCGTCCAGCGGTGCGACCTTGGGGACGTTGGCGATCTGGCGGAGGTTGGGGCTGCTCACGATCTCGTCGACGCCGGGGATCGTGTTCGCAGCGGCGGCCACCGGGGCCGACTGCGTCACGACCTGCGCGTTGCTTGCCGGGGCGACGAGGACGCTGGCGACGAGGAGGCCGGTGGCGGCGAGGGCCACGATCCGGAGTTGTCGTAACCGTGGCATGTGGAGTCTGATCATCGGCGAGGCCCTTCGCAAGGGGGAGACGATGGTTGGCACATTACCGTCCGACGAAGAGCATCGATGTGACCTGGGTCACATCCTATCGTCTTCCTCAATGGATAACATCGCGATGACCTCGACCCCAGGGAGTGGCCCATGACCAGTCGGCGCGCACGGACCCTGGCGATCGTCACACTGGCGCTCCTGTTGCCGCTGGTGGCGTTCGTCGTTGTCCGCACAGGGGACGACTCCGGGACGCGCGCCGCGCAGCCGGTCTCCGCGCCCACCGCCACCGCGCCGACGGCCAGCCCCGTTCCCACCGACCTGACCGTCATCGCGCCCGGCCGCCCGGGCGAGTCGGCGTCCACCCGCGCGGCCCACGAGGTCCGCGACGCCGGCCCCGCCCCGCACAACTCATTGGACGTCTGGTTCGTACGGATGATGATCCCGCACCACGCGCAGGCCCTGGAGATGGCGCAGCTGGCGCCCGACCGGGCCGCCAACCCGACCATCCGCGCCCTCGCCGACCGGATCCGGGCCAGCCAGGGCCCGGAGATGGGCATGATGCGCGGCTGGCTGCAGACCCGTGGCCTCCCGGCGGAAGCCCCGGGGCACGACCACGGCAGCATGCGCGGAATGCAGTCACCGGAGGCGATGCGGCAACTGGCCGCCGCCCACGGTGCCGACTTCGACCGGCTCTTCGTCCGGATGATGACCGAACACCACGAGGGTGCCATCGAGATGGCCACCAACCTGCTCAAGGTCGGCTCCGACCTGACACTCAGCGAGTTCGCCAACTCGGTCGCCACCGAGCAGACCGTCGAGATCGACCGTATGCGCGAGGTCCTCGCCGGCTGAGCGAGAGGGCTCGGCCATCCGGCACGTACGCTGGGTGACCGTGAGACGCACGATGTTCGGTCGCCCGCTGCGCGGCATCGCCTTCGACGTGGCCGTCGCCGGAGCGGTGGCGCTCCTCGGCCTGGCCGGGGCCGTGAACCAGCCGGGCGGCTGGGCGGCCACCCTGGTCGGCGTGGGAATGGCGGTGGCCTTGCTGTTCCGCCGCTCGTACCCGAGCGCGGTGACCGTGGTGATCGCGGCACTCGCCCTGGTCCAGGTGATCGCACAGTGGGGTCCGCTCGCCTACGACGTCGCCGTCCTGATCGCGCTCTACAGCGTGGTGAAGTACGGCCAGCGGCTGCGCGACGGGGTGCTCGCCGGCGCGGTCGCCGCCATTGGCGTGCTGCTCGCCGCCGCGCAGACCCCCGGCGTCATCAGCTTTTGGGTGACCGCGCTGTGGTACGCGCTGGTCACCGGCGCGGTCTGGCTGGTCGCGCTGAACGTGCGAACCCGCCGCCTCTACGTGCTCAGCCTGGAGGAGCGGGCCAGCACCCTCGAACGCGAACGGGAGGCCGAGTCGCGGGCGGCGGTCGCCGAGGAACGCACCCGGATCGCCCGCGAGCTGCACGACGTGGTGGCGCACAGCATGGCCGTGATGATCGTCCAGGCGGACGGGGCGCGCTTCATGCTCGACCGCGATCCCGAGCAGGCCCGGACGGCGGTGAAGGTGGTCGCGGACACCGGCCGGCAGGCCCTGGAGGAGATGCGCCGGCTGGTCGGCGTCCTGCGGGACGCTGGTCCCTCCGGCGCGAGCGGTTCGGTGGTGGCCGCCGACCCGGAGCACCGCCGGCTGGCCCTGACCGAGCTGCCCGACCTGCTGGCCCGGTTCCGTGACGCCGGGCTGCGCATCCGGCACACCGTCGACGGCGAGCCGCCGGCGCTGCCGCCGGGGCTGGAGCTGACCGTCTACCGGGTCGTGCAGGAGGCGCTGACCAACGCGCTCAAGCACGCCGGCGTCGGTGCCGGCGTCGAGGTGACCCTGACGTACGCCGCCGACGCCGTCGTGGTCCGGGTGGTCGACGACGGTCGCGGCCGGCCCGTGGTCAGCCCGGCGCCGTCCGGCGGTCACGGCCTGCTCGGCATGCGGGAGCGAGTGACGGTGTACGACGGCAGCCTCACCGCCGGTCCCCGGCTGGCCGGGGGCTGGCAGCTCGAGGCCCGGCTACCGCTACCGTCGGACAGCGCAACGGAGGTGATCGCGGCATGACGATCCGGGTGGTGATCGTGGACGACCAGGCGCTGGTACGCGCCGGGTTCCGGATGGTGCTGGACTCCCAGCCCGACCTGGAGGTGGTCGGGGAGGCCATCGACGGGGCGGACGCGCTGCGCGTGCTCGCCCGCACCGAGGCCGACGTGGTGGTGATGGACATCCGGATGCCGACCATGGACGGGGTCGAGGCGACCCGGCGGCTCTGCGCCGACCGTCCGGCCGGTCCGCCCCGGGTGTTGGTGCTGACCACCTTCGACACCGAGGCGGACGCGTTCGCCGCGCTGCAGGCCGGGGCGAGCGGCTTCCTGCTCAAGAACGTCCCACCGGAGGAGCTGCTGGCCGCGATCCGGGTGGTGGCCGAGGGCAATTCGGTGGTCGCGCCGTCGATCACGCGGCGGCTGCTGGACCGGTTCGCCGGCCAGTTCGGTGCCGGACCGACCGCCGACCCCCGGCTGGCGCAGCTCACCGAGCGGGAACGCGAGGTGCTGCTGCTGGTCGCGCAGGGGCTGTCCAACGCGGAGATCGCCGCGCGGGTGCACGTAGCCGAGGCGACGGTGAAGACCCACGTCGGGCGGATCCTGGCAAAGCTCCACCTGCGCGACCGGGTTCAGGCGGTGGTGCTGGCGTACGAGAGCGGGCTGGTCACGCCCGGCGGGTGACCCACCGTACGACCTGAGTCGTACCGGCCGGCGGGCACTCCGCGACCCGGGACGCACACAGGTCGAGCGCGCAGGTGGAGATCGACCGACCCGCGCCGGCCATAGCGTCGGAGGGGTCCGATCCGCACCTCCACCGGGGAGCCCACGTGTCCCTCGCACCTTCCACCCACGCCGGCACCGGCGTCGCGGTCACCACCCGTGACCTGGAATGCGGGGCGGTGACGGGATGATCCGCCTGACTCTGCGCTCGCTGCGCGCCGAGGCGCTGCGCATGCTGCTCTCCGCGCTGGCCGTCGTGCTCGGTGTCGCGTTCATCGCCGGCACTCTGATCTTCGTCGACGGGATGCGCGCCGGCGCGTACGACCGGGCCAGCACCTTCGACCGACACACCGACCTCGGCGTCTATCCGACCGGAACGAAACCGCTGCCCACCGACCTGATCGACCGGGTCCGTGCTCTCGACGGGGTGGCCGCCGCGGCCGGTGAACTGACCAACACCGGCGGCATCGTCGGCGCCGACGGTCGGCCGGTGCTCGGCTTCACCGTGCTCGTCGCCATTCCCACCGAGGACGCCCTGCGCTCGTACGACGTGGTCGCCGGCCGACTGCCCGACCGCGCCGGAGAGGTGGTGCTCGACGCGCCGACGGTGGCCGAGGAGGGCTTCGCCCTGGGCGCCCCGGTCCAGATCGGCGGCACCGGCGGCGCCGCCCGCCCGTACACCCTGGTCGGGACCGTCGACGTGGCTGGCACCACACGTGACGTCGGCGGTCCGTTCATCGGCCTGATCGGGCCGGACGCGCTCGCGGTCACCGGCGAGCGCGGATACGGCCGGATCATGGTGGCGGCCCGGCCGGGCACCTCCGCCACCGCACTGGCCGACCGGGTACGCGCCGCCGTCGGCGCCGACACCAGCGTGCGGAGCCGCCAGCAGATCCTCGACGACGCCGTCGACGAGGCGGTTCGTGACCTGGACCAGTTCACCATGGTGCTGATGATCTTCGCGGCGGTCGCTGTGGTGGTGGCGGGCTTCGTGATCGCCAACACCTTCGCGATCGTGCTGGCTCAGCGCACCCGGCGGACCGCGCTGCTGCGACTGGTCGGCGCGACCCGAGGGCAGGTCTTCCGGGTCACCTTGCTGGAGTCGGCGGTGATCGGGATGGTCGCCTCCGGGGTCGGGGTGCTGCTCGGGGTGGCGCTCGCCAGCGGAATTCGGCTGCTGACGTCCCGACTGGACGTGCCGGTCTCCGGCGGGCTGACCGTCACCGGATCGACCGTACTGACCGGCCTGCTGCTGGGCACCCTGCTCACCGTGGGCGCCGCCCTGTTACCGGCCTGGCGGGGGACCCGGGTCGCGCCGGTGGCCGCGCTCACCGACGCCGCGGTGCAGCCCAGCCGGGGCGCGGGTCGGCTCCGGCTGACCCTCGGTGCGGTGGTGCTGGCCGCCGGTGTCGCCGCGCTGGCTGGCGCCGCGAGCGCCGGTCAGGTGCTGCTGGTGGCTGTCGGAGGGGTGCTGGCCTTCTTCGGGATCGTGCTGTTCGGGCCGGTTCTCGTTCCCGCGCTGGTCCGGGCGTTCGGCTGGCCGGTCCGCCGTCTGGTCGGGGTGACTGCCGGGCTGGCCGTGGCCAACGCGGTCCGCAATCCCCGTCGGGTCGCCGCGACTGCCACCGCGCTGGTGATCGGGATCGGGCTGGTGTCGGCGTTCGTGGTCGGCGCACGCAGCACCAAGGACGGCATCGAACGCAGTGTGGACGCCGAGATCGGGACTGACTTCGTGGTCAGTGGAATCGGCTCGAACCTCCCCGCCGCGCTCGCTGGTGAGCTGGCGGCCCGTCCCGAGCTGGGTGTGGTGCACGAGCAGCGCAGCACGGTCGCCGCCGACATCGAGATCCGCGCCGCCCATCCGGCGTTGGTCGGCCGGACGCTGAGCGGCGTGCTGGCCGGCGAGGTCGGCCGGCTCGGGCCGGGTCAGGTGCTGGTGCACCGGGAGCTCGCGCAGGCGCGCGGTTGGCAGGTCGGCTCCCCGGTCACCGTCCGGGGGCGCCCGTTCCGGGTGGTCGCGGTGGTCGCCGACGACACGCCCGCCATGGCCGCCAGTGGTGCACCCGCCGGGCACGTCATCGAGATGGCCGACGCTGATTTCGCCGCGCTCTTTCCGGATCAGCGGGGCTTCCTGGCCGAGGCGGACCCAGCGGCCGGAGTGAGCGCGGAGCGGGCCCGGGACGCGATCGAGGCGGTGCTGGCCCGCTACCCGACGGTGAACCTGATGGACCAGGGCGCGTACAAGAAGATGCTCACCGGCACCGTGGACATGTTGCTGGCCTTCGTCACCGCGCTGCTCGGCCTGGCCGTGGTGATCGCCCTGTTCGGCGTGGCGAACACGCTGAGCCTGTCGGTGGTGGAGCGCACCCGGGAGAACGCGGTGCTGCGGGCGGTCGGGCTGACCCGGAGCCGGATGCGGGCCATGCTCGCCGTGGAGGCGGTGCTGGTGGCGCTGGTCGGCGCGGTGCTCGGAGTCGGGTTGGGCACCGGGGTCAGCGCTGCCGCCATGGCCCTGCTGGCCCGCCTGGGCGGGGACTTCCACGTGGTGCTGCCGGTCGGCCAACTCGGGCTGATTCTCGGCGGCGCGGTGCTGGCCGCCCTGCTCGCCTCGGTGCTGCCGGCCCGCCGGGCGCTGTCCCGGCCGGTCGTCGAGGCGCTCAGCGACTAGCAACCGGGCGGCGACGCGGACGGACAGCCGCCGGCCGGCCCCGCCGTCTTCCCCGGCGGCGGGACCGGCCAGCAGTGCCGGGCCTACAGAAGCTCGACCATCGAGCCGGAGCACCGGTTGCGGGTGTCGAAGATGTAGCGGGCGTGCCGGACCACCAGGTCGTAGTCGAAGCTGTCGTGGTCGGTGACCACCACCACCGCGTCGGCGGCCCGCACCTCCCGCTCGGTCAGCCCGACCACGGTCACCCCGGCGGGGATCTGGTGCGCCTCGGCGTACGGCTCGACCGCGTGGACCTGGGCACCGAGGGCCTGCAAGCGGCGGGCCACGTCGACCGCGGGGGAGTCCCGCATGTCGCCGGTGTTCTTCTTGTACGCCAGCCCGAGCAGCAGCAGCCGGGCACCACTGACCGAGCGGCCGGCCCTGTTCAGCCCTGCCATGATCCGCTGCGTGACGTGCTCGGGCATCTCGTGGTTGACGTCGTTGGCCAGCTCGATGAACCGGAACTGCCGGCCCAGGCGGCGCTTCACCTGCCAGGACAGGTAGCACGGGTCGATCGGCAGGCAGTGCCCGCCGACGCCGGGGCCGGGGCGGAACGGCAGGAAGCCGAACGGCTTGGTCTCGGCGGCGTCGATCGCCTGCCAGACGTCGATGTCCAGGTGGTGCGAGAGCATGGTCAGCTCGTTGATCAGCGCGATGTTGACCTGGCGGAAGGTGTTCTCGATCAGCTTGGTCAGCTCGGCGACCTGGGTCGAGTCGACCGGCACGGTGCGCTCCACGAGGCGCCGGTAGAACCCGTCCACCCGGGCCAGCGACGCCTGATCCACGCCCGAGACCACCTTCGGGGTGTTCTCCAGCCGCCAGGTCGGGTTGCCGGGGTCGATCCGCTCCGGGCTGTAGCCGAGGTGGAAGTCGCCGGGGCTCTGCAGCCCGCTGGCCGATTCCAGCAGCGGACGCAGCAGCTCCTGCGTGGTGCCCGGGTAGGTGGTCGACTCCAGGATCACCGTGCTGCCCGGCCGCACGTACGGGCCGATGCCGACGCCGGCCTGCTCGACGAAGCTCAGGTCGGGGGTTCCGTCGCGCAGTGGGGTGGGGACGGTGATGACGCAGATGTCGAAGCCCTCGGCGTCGGTGTACTCGGTGCTGGGGTGGTACCGCCCACTGCCCAGCGCCCGGCCCAGCCGGTCGGTCGGGATGTCCTCGACGAACGATTCGCCGGACGCGAGCCGCTTCACCCGGTAGGCGTCGACGTCGAGGCCGACGACGTCCAGCCCCGCCTCCACGGCGCGCATGGCCAGCGGCAGTCCGACGTACCCCTGGCCGATCACGACCAGCTTCTCAGCACTCACCCGGGCTCCCGCGGCAGATGGTGGAAATGACCTGCTGAGAGCCTAGAGGGGTCTTCGGTGCCGTAAGTCCGTTTTGGTGATACCGGTGCTGGTGGGGTCACCGCTGGGCTGCCCACCGGCCGCGGACGACCAGCGCCGGTCAGCTCAGCTGCCCGGCGGCACCCCTGGCTCGTCCGGCGGGCTCGTGGTGGTCGGCGGCGGATCGCTCGGCGGGCTGGTCGTCGGAGCGGTCGTCGGGTCGGTCGTGGGCGAGGTGGTGACGCTCGCCGTCGGCGACGGCGGACCACCCGTCTGGCTGGGCTGTGTGCTCGGCGTCGCGCTCACCGAGGCCGACGGGGTGTTCTGGGGAGCGTGCGGCCGGTCCGGCCGGGCCGGATTCGTGATCTGCTCGTTCGCCGCCGGCAGGTCAACCTGGTCGGTCGGCGCCACGGTCGGCGAGGTGGTGGGCAGCTTGACCGCCGGGGCGTCCGCGTTCTTCGCCGCGCCCAGCGCCGTCACCAGGGCGGTCACGGCCACGAGTACGGTCGCCGCCGCGCCGACCAGCGCGCCCCGTCGACCGCGTCGACCGCCCGCCGGGGCGACCGCCGCGCCGACCGGCACGTCGGTACGGGTGCCCGGCCCGGCGTCGCGCAGCGGGACCGACGCCGCCATCGCGGTGGGCGGCTCCCCACCGGTCACCGCGGTCCGGGCCGCCTCGGCCATCGCCGCGCCGCTGGTGAACCGCTCGAGCGGATCCTTGGCCAGTGCCCGGGACACCAGAGCGCGGACCGCCTCCGGAATCTCGTGCGGCAGCTCCGGCGGCTCGTCGTCCAGGTGCCGGACGGCGACCTGGAGCGGATTGTCGCCGGTGAACGGCGGACCGCCGGTGAGGCAGCAGTACGCGACCGCGCCGAGCGCGTAGATGTCGGTGGCACCGCTGACCGGCCGGCCGGCGGCCTGCTCGGGCGCCATGTAGAGGGCAGTGCCCGGCACCGCGTTGGTGCTGGTGATGCTGGTGACGTTGGTGGAGCGGGCCACCCCGAAGTCCACCAGGACGACGGTGCCGTCCTCGTGAACCAGTAGGTTGCTGGGCTTGACGTCGCGGTGCACGATGCCGCCGCGGTGCGCCGCGTTCAGCGCCCGGGCCGCCTGAGCCACGATCGACATCGTCTCGGTCACGTCGAGTCGGCCGGCCGACTCGATCCGCTTGGACAGCGGCTCGCCGTCCACGAACTCCATGACCAGGTAGTCCGCCCGGCTGCCGTCGGGCAGGTCGTCCTCGCCGCAGTCGTAGACCTGCACGATGCCCGGGTGCCGCAGGGCCGCCATGATCCGCGCCTCGGCCCGGAACCGGGCGATGAAGTCGGGGTCGGAGACCAGCGCCGGCAGCAGGACCTTGACCGCGACCTGCCGGCCGAGGACCAGGTCGGTGCCACGCCAGACGTCGCCCATGCCGCCGGTGGCGACACGTTCGTCCAGGCGGTATCTACCGCTGAGCACGACCTCCGATGACAACACAGCATTACCGTACCCAGAGTGGCGCTGAACGGCGCGCCACGGTTGCTCGGCCGGGCGGTCCATACCGACGGTCCATCCGGTCTGACCTGTGTGGACGTGGTCGGTGTGTGACGAGACAGCGACGCCGTGTGACAAAAGCCGACACACGGCGGCGTACGCTCGCTCACAACGCCGGAGAATCCTCCCGCGGCGCGCGTAGCGTCCGTAGGTCACCGCGCGTTACGGCAACGCGCCGCCCGAGCCGGTTGATAATTGTCACTCTTCCGTGACACGGTGCCAGCTTGTCGCCCCGTTGCTCCCCCTCCTAGCGTTAGCCCGGCTCAGGCCCGCCCGGGACAGCGCGTCGACAACCGACCGTCATGGCGCTGGTCCAGACCACCAGCGCCGGCCACCGCGGACCCGGGCGCGATCAGAATCGGCGGAGGGCGGTGCGGTGCGGGAACTGATCCGGCCGACGGTCCGTGCCGTCCGGAACGCCCCGGCGCAGCGGATCGGGCCGGGATGTCCCGGACGATCCGTGGTCCCCGGATGAGCGGCGAGTTGTCGGACGCGGTCACCGCGGCGCAGGCCGGAGACGAGGACGCTTTCCGCTTCCTCTACCGCAGCCTCCAGCCCGGCCTGCTGCGCTACCTGACCGCCCTGGTCGGCGCGGACGCCGAGGACGTCGCATCGGAGACCTGGCTGCAGATATCCCGCGACCTGCCCAACTTCACCGGCGGTGAGTTCCGCGCCTGGACCGTGACCATCGCCCGCAACCGTGCGATGGACCACCTGCGCCGGCTGCGTCGCCGACCATCGGTGGCGGTTCCGGTGCAGGCGCTCGCCGAGTTGGCCGACGACGCGGACACCGCCGAGCGGGCCGGCGAGACGGTCGGCACCGAGGCCGCCCTGGCACTGATCGCCACCCTCCCTCCCCGGGAGGCCGAGGCGGTTCTCCTGCGGGCCGTGATCGGGCTGGACGCGGAGTCCGCCGGCCGGGTACTGGGCCGCCGGGCCGGTGCCGTCCGGACCGCCGCCCACCGGGGTCTGCGGCGGCTCGCCGCCCTACTGGAACAGCAGGGCCTGGTCGCGGCGTCGCCCGGTGACGAGGGCACGGTGCGGCCGGTGGACGCCGAGGGCACGGTGCCGCCGGTGGACGCCGAGGGCACGGTGCCGCCGGTCGGTGTCGAGGCGATGCCACCGCCTCGTCAACGCGGCTCTCGATCCCGGCGGACGTCGCGCGCCGAGCCGGCGGACGGCTGACGTGAGGGGATTCCGGATGAACCCGTACCGGCGGGCCGACCGTGCCGAGACCGAACGACTGCTCGACGCGACCCGCGCCGGCCAGGCCGCCGACCCGGACGCCGCGTCGGCCCAGGTCCGCGCGACCACCCCCGACCGCACGGCGGCCGACCCGGTGGCCCGACTGCTCGCCGCGGCCGCCGGCCCGTCCCGGCCCGGGGAGCTGACCGGCGAGGAGGCCGCACTGGCCGCGTTCCGGGCCGCCCAGGTCAACCCGGCGCCGACCGTGGCCCGCCGGCCACACGGCCGCCGAGCGACCACCGGCGTGGTGGCCTGGATCGGAGCGGTGGCGGCCACCGCCACCGCGGGCGCCGCCTTCGCCGCGGTCCGTCTGGACCGGGCACCGGACCCGGTGCTACCGGCGCCGAGCAGCCCGTCGCCCAGCCCTTCCGACGTCGAGCCGACCGCGTCCGGTGATCGCACCGCCGCGCCCAGCCGGTCGGTGGCGCCGCCGCCCGGCACGCCATCCGCTTCCAGCACCCCGTCGGCCGCTGGCAAAGCGCCCGCCGGGCAGCTGCGGGGGTTGTGCCGCGCCTGGCTGGCCAAGAATCCCGACCAGCGGGAGAAGGCGCTGCGTACGCCGGCCTTCCAGAACCTGGTGACCGCCGCCGGCGGCGCTGGCGAGGTCGAGGCGTACTGCCAGCGGCTGGTGCCCGAGGCGGAGCCGACCACGTCGCCGAAGGTCAAGCCGTCATCGACCGGCGAGCCCGCCCAGCGGTGAGCGTCCGACCGGCGGGGCGGTTCGTTCCGCCCTGCACCGGGAAATTCGTCTGTTAGACAGAGGTTGGTGGCGCCGTCGACGCCCCGACGGTGTCGGTGGGCGGGTTTACGGTGGCACAGTGTCCCGGAGCCGGCACACGGAGAGGGGGCCACGACCGGTGGTGACGTCACCTGAGCTGGACCGCAGCGCCATCCTGCACGAGTCCGCCGCCGCAAACCGACACCTCGCCCGGATCTGCTTCAAGACCGGCCCACCCACCCGCACCGGCGTCGAACTGGAATGGACCGTGCACGACGCCGCCGATCCCGCCCGACCCGTCGACCCGACGCGGCTGCGGGCGGCTCTGGGGCGGCACAGCCCCGTCACGCTGGACGCCACCAGCGCGGCCGAGCCGCTGCGTTACGGCGGCACGGTGACCTTGGAGCCGGGCGGCCAGTTGGAGATCTCCACCCCACCCCGCCCCTCGGTCGCCGCGCTGATCCAGGCCACCGAGGCCGACATCGCCCAGGTCACCGACCTGCTGGCCGCCGGCGGGCTGATTCTCGGTCGCAGTGGCATCGACCCGCACCGCCGGCCCCACCCGGTGGTGGACACCCCCCGTTATCGCGCGATGCGCGGCGCCTTCGACCGGCGTGGCCCGGCCGGCCGCACCATGATGTACAGCACCGCCGGCCTGCAGGTCTGCCTCGACGCCGGCGAGCCGGACCAGGTCGCGGCGCGCTGGGCCGCGGCCCACGCGGTCGGCCCGCCCCTGCTCGCCGCGTTCGCCTCCGCCACCCGGCACGCCGGTCGGCGTACCGGCTGGGCGTCCGCCCGGATGGCCGCCTGGTTGGCCATCGACCCGGCCCGCACCCGACCCGTCTGGGCGGCCGGCCGCCCAGACGAGGACCCGACCGCCGCCTGGATCCGGTACGTGCTCGCCGCGCCACTGCTCTGCCTGCGTCGGCACGGTTCGGACTGGACCGCGCCGCCCGGCGTGACCTTCGCCGACTGGCTTGACGGCGCGTTGCCCCGCTCGCCCACAACCGACGACCTCGACTACCACGTCAGCACCCTCTTTCCGCCGGTGCGGCCGCGCGGCTACCTGGAGCTGCGCTACCTGGACGCCCAGCCCGGTCGGGACTGGCGACTCCCGCTGGCGGTGCTGACCGCCCTGTTCGCCGATCCGGGCACCGTGCACGCGGCGTACGCGATCGGCGCGCCGGTGGCGCACCGCTGGTCCACGGCGGCCCGGCACGGCCTGGCCGACCCGGCGCTGGCCGTCGCCGCGGCGGCGCTGCTCGACCTGGCCCTGACCACCCTGCCCCGGCTGGACCTGCCGGTCGGCATCCACGACGAGATCCAGCGAGGCGTACGGCGGCGGTTGACCGCCGCGGAAAGGGGAGACCGGTGAGTGCGAGGAGTGAGCCGGGGTTGCGAGCCCCGCAGTCGCGAACGAAAGTTGGCGCGGTGACCGCGAGCACGACCGGACACGCCGACGGGGAGCAACTGCGCGGCAGGATCGCGGCGGAGCTGGCGCGGGCCCGCTCCCGCACGGCGCTGCTGACCGAGGTGGTCGACGACGCTGACCTGATGCGCCAGCACTCGCCGCTGATGTCGCCGCTGGTCTGGGACCTGGCCCACGTCGGCAACCAGGAGGAGCTCTGGCTGGTCCGCGACGTCGGGGGCCGCGAGCCGGTCCGGTGCGACATCGACGAGCTGTACGACGCGTTCAAGCAGCCGCGCCGGGACCGTCCCACGCTGCCCCTGCTGCCACCGGCCGAGGCACGCGCCTACCTGGGCACCGTCCGGGACAAGGTGCACGACCTGCTCGACGCGGTGACCTTCAGCGAACGGCCGTTGGTCGCCGACGGGTTCGCCTTCGGCATGATCGTCCAGCACGAGCAGCAGCACGACGAGACGATGCTCGCCACCCACCAACTGCGCTCGGGGCCGGCGGTGCTGCACGCCCCGCCGCCGCCGGAGCCGCCCGCCCGGGTCGGTGGGGAGGTCCTGGTGCCGGCCGGTCCCTTCACCATGGGCACCGATACCGACCCGTGGGCCCTGGACAACGAGCGCCCCGCGCATCGCGTCGACCTGCCCGCGTACGTCATCGACGCCACCCCGGTGACCAACGGCGAGTACGAGGGGTTCATCGCCGACGGCGGCTACTCCGACCCGCGCTGGTGGAGCGCCGAAGGGTGGGCGCACCGACTCCAGGAGCAGCTCAGCGCGCCGATGCACTGGCGCCGCGATGGCGACGGCTGGTCGTACCGGCGCTTCGGCCGGTGGGACCGGGTCCGCGCCGACGAGCCGGTGGTGCACGTGTGCTGGTACGAGGCGCAGGCGTACGCGGCGTGGGCCGGCAAGCGGTTACCGACCGAGGCGGAGTGGGAGAAGGCGGCCCGCTGGGATCCGGCGACGGGGCGGTCCCGCCGCTACCCCTGGGGTGACGACGACCCGACCGACACGCACGCCAACCTCGACCAACGCCACCTGCGGCCGGCCCCGGTGGGCGCGTACCCGGCCGGTGCCTCACCGCTGGGCGTGCATCAGCTCATCGGTGACGTCTGGGAGTGGACCTCGACGACGTTCGGCGGGCATCCCGGCTTCGCCGCGTTCCCCTACCGGGAATACTCAGAGGTCTTCTTCGGCGACGACTACCGGGTGGTGCGTGGTGGCTCGTTCGGCACCGACCGGTCGGCCTGCCGGGGCACCTTCCGCAACTGGGACTATCCGATCCGCCGGCAGATCTTCAGCGGTTTCCGCTGCGCCCGCGACGCCAACCCGGACGAGTCGCACCGGTGAGCCGCCGCGCGACCGGCGGGCCGGCGGGCGGGGTGCGCTGATGTGTCGCCACCTGGCCTACCTGGGGCCGCCGGTCACCCTGGCCGAGTTACTGTTCGACCCCCCGTACTCACTGGTCCGGCAGTCCTGGGCGCCCCGCGACATGCGCGGCGGCGGCACGATCAACGCCGATGGGTTCGGCGTCGGCTGGTACCCGGGTGACGGTGAGCCGGTGCGCTACCGGCGGGCCCAGCCGATCTGGAGCGACCCGACCATCGCCCAGCTCGCGGCGGTGACCCGCGCCGGCGCGGTCCTCGCCGCGGTCCGCTCGGCCACCGTCGGGATGGCGGTGCTCGACGGCGCTGCCGCGCCGTTCGCCGAGGGGCGATGGCTGTTCAGCCACAACGGGGTGGTGCGCGGCTGGCCGGACGCCGTGGTGCCGCTCGCCGCCGGCCTGCCGGTGCGCGACCTGCTCACCCTGGACGCCGCCACCGACTCGGCGCTGCTCTGGGCGTTGGTCCGGCAGCGCCTGCGCGCCGGCGTCGACCCGGCCGAGGCGGTCGCGCAGACGGTGGCCGACGTCGCCGCTGCGGCCCCCGGGTCGCGGCTCAACCTGCTGCTCACCGACGGGCACCGAGCGGTGGCCAGCGTGGCCGGGCACGCGCTGTCGGTGCGCGCGGCGGCGGGCACCGTGCTGCTCGCCTCGGAGCCGCACGACGACGACCCCGGGTGGCGGCCGGTGCCGGAGGGGCACCTAGTCACCGCCACCGCGAGCGAGGTGCGGGTGAGCCCGCTGCCGACCCGGTGAGTCGCACCGGTCGTGCCCCAACGGTTGACCGAGCAGAGAGGAAACACCGATGACCGCGGAGCCGCTGGAGATCTACCTCGAGGAGCAGGACCTGGAGCGGGGCCTGCGGCAGGACGTTCGGGCTGGGCTGAGCGCCGACGAGAAGTGGCTTCCACCGAAGTGGTTCTACGACGCCCGGGGCAGCGAACTGTTCGAGGCGATCACCCGGCTGCCCGAGTACTACCCGACCCGGGCCGAGCGGGCCGTGCTGGCCGAGCACGCGCCCGACATCGCGGCGCTCACCGGGGCCAAGACCCTCATCGAGCTGGGCTCCGGCTCGTCGGAGAAGACCCGTCTGCTGCTGGACGCCTTCACCCGTCAGGGCGGGTTGGGCACGTTCGTTCCGCTCGACGTGTCGGTCAGTGCGCTGCTGGGGTCCACCGCGCAGATCGCCGCCGACTATCCGGGGCTACGGGTCCGGGGCATCGTCGGGGACTTCACCCGGCAGCTGGACCGGCTGCCCACCGGGGGCCGCCGGCTGGTGGTGTTCCTCGGCGGCACCATCGGCAATCTCCTGCCGGCCGAGCGGGCCGAGTTCCTGGCCGAGATGCGCGCCGCGCTGGAGGCGGGCGACTGGCTGCTGCTCGGCACCGACCTGGTGAAGGACCCGTCGGTGCTCGTGCCCGCGTACGACGATGCGGCCGGGGTGACGGCGGAGTTCAACCGGAACGTGCTGCATGTGATCAACCGGGAGTTGGGCGCCGATTTCGACCCGGAGGCGTTCGACCACGTCGCCCGCTGGGACCCGGACCACGAGTGGATCGAGATGCGGCTGCGGGCGACCCGGCCGTTGCGGGTCCGGGTGCTGGACCTGACCGTGGAGTTCGCCGCGGGGGAGGAGCTGCGCACGGAGGTGTCGGCGAAGTTCCGCCCGGCGGGGATCGCCGCCGAGTTGGCCGTGGCGGGCTTCACCGCGACGGAGTTCTGGACCGACCCGGACGGGCTGTTCGGGGTCACGCTGGCCCAGGCGCGGTGAGGCTGTTCACCCACCCCGGCTGGCCCCACCGATGATCGGTTAGGCTGGTCGCGCGAAGGGGAGTAGCCCCCAATGTCGTGGTCGACATACTGGTGCGTTCCGCACCCGGCCACGCGGCCCCGGTCTCCGGGGCGGGCGAGACCTTCGACTCAGGCTGTCGTGGCCGGGTCGAGGGCGCCTCTTTTCCTCCTCCCGGCGTGAACGGGAAGGACGTCATGGAGGGTTTCTTCGCCGCGCTGGTCATCAGCTTCGGTGTCATCTTCGTCGCCGAGCTGGGGGACAAGAGCCAGCTGATGGCGCTGACCTTCGCCACCCGGTTCCGGACGATGCCGGTGCTGATCGGCATCACCATCGCCACGGCGGTGGTGCACTTGGCATCGGTCGCCATCGGCACAGGGCTCGGCGCTGTGCTGCCCACCGACTGGATCTCCCTGGTGGCCGGCCTGGCGTTCCTCGGCTTCGGCGCGTGGACGCTGCGCGGGGACAAGCTCACCGACGAGGAGAAGCGCAAGGCCGAGAAGACCAACAAGACCGCGATCGTCGCGGTGTCGGTGGCGTTCTTCCTGGCCGAGCTGGGTGACAAGACGATGCTCGCCACGATCACCCTGGCCACCCAGTACGGCTGGTTCGGCACCTGGCTCGGCTCTACCGTCGGCATGGTGGCCGCGGACGCGCTGGCCATCCTGGTCGGCCGGCTGCTCGGCCGCCGGCTGCCGGAGAAGGCCATCAAGTACGGCGCCGCGGTGCTCTTCGCCATCTCCGGCCTCTGGTTGATCCTGGAGGCGGTGAGCGAGCTGACCTGAGCGCCGCCGACTACCCGCCTCGTTGGCGGGTAACGGCTCCGGGTGGAACCGGCGGAACTGCTGCGCCACGGCGATGCGGTGCTGGTCGCCGTGGTGGAGGTCGCCGGTGCCGTAGTGATCTTCGTCGGTGCGGTCTGGGCGGCGGTGCGGTTCGTGGTCGAGGGGCTGCGACACCGCACCGCCGCTGTCTTCACCCCGATCCGGCTCACCCTGGGCCGGTTCCTGACCCTCGGTCTGGAGTTCCAGCTGGCGGCCGACGTGCTGCGGACCGCGGTGTCCCCGTCGTTCGACCAGATCGGCCAGCTGGCCGCGATCGCCACGATCCGGACGGCGCTGAACTACTTCCTGGGCCGGGAGATCCGTCAGGAGCAGCGTCAGGTGGCCGAGGCTGAGCACCGGACATGATCGGCGTGCTGGTCACGGCAGTCACCGCGCTGGCCCTCGTCGCCGGTGTGGTCACCGTGCTGAGCACCGGGGCCGGCCGGACCGCCATCCGGGTGCTGTTGGACCTGCTGACCGCGGCCGGCGTGCTCCGGCTCGCGGGCGGCCCGGGCTGGACCGACCTGGCCGGCGCGGCGGCGATCATCGCGCTGCGCCAGCTGCTCTGGGCGGCGCTGGGCGCCGCGCCACCGTGGTCGCGTCGACAATCCGGACCGCCCCTCGCCAGGGACGATCACCACCTACCGTTGGCGGTACGAGGCGAAACCGGTGCACGCGGGAGGACGACCACATGAGCAGGCACGACGAACCGAACGAGTACGGCTTCGCCGGCGGTGCCACCGCTCCCGAGCCGCAGCCCGGCGGCAAGCCCGACGAGCAGGATCAGGCCGAGGAGGTGGCGGTGCCCGGCGACGACCTCACCGAACCGGCGGCCGAGGCGCTGTCCGAGGAGACCGAGGAGCGCCGGCCCGTCGAACGCGGCCGCTGACTGGCCAGCGCGGCCGGGTCCCGGTCAGCCGTCGCCCTTCCGCTGGTAGACGTCGGGCACGCCGTCGCCGTCGGCGTCTAGCCGCTCGCGCTCCGCCACCCGGCGGTACGCGGCGTTGCGGCGGGCCAGCACCGTGGCGGCCAGTCCGGCGGAGATCACCGAACCGGCCAGCACGGCGGCCTTGACCCGGTCGTCGGCCGTGCTGCCGACGCCGAACGCCAGGTCGCCGATGAGGAGCGACACGGTGAACCCGACGCCGGCCAGCAGGGCGATCCCGAGCAGATCGGACCAGGTGATGTCCTCGTCCAGTTCAGCGCGGGTGAACCGGGCCAGCAGGTAGGTCGACCCGAAGATGCCGATGCTCTTGCCGAGCACCAGGCCGGCGACGATGGCGATCACCACCGGGTTGGTCACCAGGGCGCCCAGGTCGGTGCCGCGCAGGGTAACCCCGGCGGCGAACAGGGCGAAGATCGGCACCGCGAAGCCGGCCGACACGGGTCGCCAGCGGTGCTCCAGGTGCGCGGCGAGTCCACCGGTATCCCCGTTGGCCGGCGGGCGGCCGTCGGTCTGGGCGGCACCCGCCCGACGACGGGTGGTCAGCACCGGCACCGTGAAGCCGAGCAGGACGCCGGCCACCGTGGCGTGCACGCCGGAGGCGTGCACCAGGGCCCAGGCGGCGACCGCGAGTGGGATCAGCGCCCACCACCAGCTACGCCCGCGCTGTACCAGCAGCGCGAAGAGTCCGATCGGCGCCAGCGCGGCCACCAGCGGTACGGGGTGGAAGTCGGCGGTGTAGAAGACCGCGATGATGGTGATCGCGAACAGGTCGTCGACCACAGCGAGGGTAAGAAGGAAGGCACGCAGGCCCTGGGGCAGGTGTGAGCTGACCACCGCGAGCACGGCCAGCGCGAAGGCGATGTCGGTGGCGGTCGGGATCGCCCAGCCGCGCAGCCCTTCCCCGCCCGCCGTCAGGACGACCGCTACGTAGATCAGCGCGGGCACCAGCATCCCGCCGAGGGCGGCCACCACCGGCAGCGCGGCACGCCGCGGGTCACGCAGTTCACCGGCGACGAACTCCCGCTTGAGCTCCAGACCCACTACGAAGAAGAAGATGGCCAGCAGCCCGTCCGCGGCCCAGGTGGCCAGGTCCAGGTCGAGATGCCAGCGCGCGCCGCCGGGCCAGGGCTGCCACTGGCCGAGCCGGGTGTACGAGTCGGCCCAGGGGGAGTTCGCCCAGGTCAGCGCCAGTACGGCGCCGAGTAGCAACAGGGCGCCACCGACCGTCTCGGTGCGCAGCACGTCGGCCAGGTGCCGGGCCTCGGGCCACGACGATCGCGAGAAGAGCCGGGCCGCCGCCGGCCGCGACCGGTTGGGGGGCGGGGTGCGGTCGGTCATCTGTGGGGCTCACCTCGGGCTGTCGGGACGGCAGGAATCCACTCGCCGACCAGACTTCCCGGCACACCGTTGCCGACCCTATCCGGGCTCGCCGGTCACGGCGAACTCAGGGGCGATGGAACGCCGCCCGATCGGCCGCCGACTTTCCCCCGATGTCACCGCTGCCGATTGGACGTTTGTCGGGTTGGTCATTCGGGCGCACTTGTCGCCGCTGAAAACACATAACTCCGGACATAAGCCGTATGAGCCGGTTTAATGGTTTCACGAGTTTGCAGACGACCTTGGGGGTTTTCGTGAAGTTCTTTGGCGTAACCGGACCGGCACGGAGGCGCACCTGATGGACCTGCTCCGCCAATTGCGTCACGTGCGTCGGCACTGGTGGGTCGCGCTGCTCACGGTCATGGTGGCCCTGGGCGTGTCGGCATTCCTGACCGTACGGGCCCAACCCCGGTACGTCGCCTCGGTGACCTTCTTCGCCACCACCCCCAACCAGGGCGTCACCGACGCCTACCAGGGTGGGCTCTTCCTTCAGCAGCGCGTCAAGTCGTACGCCGACCTGCTCAGCAGCGACCGCCTGGCGCAGAGCGTGGTGGCGGAGAACCCGGTCGGGCTCACCGCGGACGAGGTGCAGCGCAGGGTCAGCACCTCCACCGAGGCCGGCACCGTACTGCTGCGCGCGTCGGTCACCGACACCGACCAGACCCGGGCGTTGCGGGTGACGGAGACCCTCGCCTTGAAGTTCGTCGAGCTCGTCCAGAAGGTCGAGACACCGCCCGAGGGCAAGGCGCCGATCAAGATCGAGGTGGTCAGCGGTCCCCGGGTCAGCGCCAGCCCTGTCTCGCCGCAGCCGGTGCAGAACCTCACTCTCGGCGGCCTGATCGGCCTGATGCTGGGCGTCGGACTGGCGATCCTGCGGGGCGTGGCCGACGTCCGGCTGCGCGACGCCGCCGGTCTGCAGAGGGCCACCGGCAGCCCGCTGCTCGGTGAGATCCCGTTCGAGAGCAATGCCCGCTCGGCGCCGCTGATCATCGGCGACGCCGCAACCTCGGCGCGCGCCGAGGCGGTCCGCAAGCTGCGCACCAACCTGCGCTTCGTGGACGTGCACGAGCCGGCCCGGGTCATCGCCGTGACCAGCGCGTTGCAGGGCGAGGGCAAGACCACGCTCTCCTGCAACCTGGCGATCGCGCTGGCCGAGGCGGGCTGGCGGGTCCTGCTGGTCGACGCGGACCTGCGTCGTCCCAAGGTCGACGAGTACCTGGGCATGGACGCCGGGGTCGGTCTCACCGACGTGCTGGTCGGCGACGTCCAGGTGGGCGACGTCGTGCAGCGCTGGGGGGACAAGTCGCTGCTGGTGCTGCCGAGCGGCTCCGCCCCGCCGAACCCGAGCGAACTGCTCGGCTCCAAGGCGATGGCGGACCTGCTGTTGGCGCTGCGCGAGTCGACGGACATCGTGATCATCGACACCGCGCCGCTGCTCGCGGTGACCGACGGTGTGGTGGTGGCGGTGCAGGCCGACGGTGCCCTCCTGGTCACCCAGCAGGGCCGCACCTCGCGGACCCAGGTGGCCGCGGCGGCCCGCTCGCTGCACTCGGTCTCGGTCCGGCTGCTCGGCTGTGTGCTGAACATGGCCAAGGTGGCCAAGGCCGAGGCGTACCAGTACGAGGCCTACCGGGTCGTCGCCTCCACGGCGACGCCGTCGGTGCCGACCGACCGGGCCACGTCCGCCCGGCACGCCGAGAACACCGGGGTCAACGGCGTCACCGACCGCACCCAGGAACTCAGCCGGTTGCCCCGATGAGCGCGGCGAGGGGTCGCAGCGAACGTTCGATCTCCTCGGCGCAGCGTCGGAAGTCGGCGGCGGTGCCGCCGATCGGGTCCCGTAGGTCGTCCGCGTCCGGGGCGGCGGGTTGCAGCCGCCCCCGGGCGTCGGCGGCGGCGGCGATCGCGGCCCGCAGCGGGTCGTCCGCCGGCTCGGTGGGCGGCTCGGCCGCTGCCGCCAGCCGGCCGAACTGCCGCAGGGTGAACGTCCGGTGCAGCGCGGCCGGCGCCAGCGCGGTGCAGACCGAGCGCTGGCGCCGGGTCGCGGTCAGCACCAGCGTCGCGTCGGCCAGGTACTCGGGGCGCAGCCCCCGGGTGCGGAAATCCGCCGGGTCCGCGCCGCTCTCGGCCGCGACCTCCATGGCGTACGGGTGCATGGCCAACCCGTCCATCGCGTCGGTGCCGGCGCTGGCCACGATGACCGGCCGATCGGCGAGCAGCCGGCGGGCCAGGTACTCGGCCATCGGCGATCGGCACAGGTTGGCGTGGCAGACGAACAGCACGCGGTCGGCCATCCGTACCCCTCTCGTCGGTGCGGACGCGGACGGCCACACCGCGAGGGCGGTGCGTCGACGCCGGTGGCCGCGCAGGGAGGGGTTGTCGGCATCGTACGCGGGCCGGGTGCCCGCCGGTCGTGGTGCCGCGCCGACGGACGCCGATCCGCGGCGGATGGCGGTGACCCGGTGAAGATCGGCATCCTGTCGTACCACTTTCCGCCCGAGCCGGCGTTCATCCCCGGCAGCCTCGCCGAGGAGTTGGCCGCACGCGGGCACGAGGTTCGGGTGCTCACCGGATTCCCGGACTACCCCGGCGGCCACGTCTATCCCGGCTGGCGGCAGCGCTGGCACCACCAGACGCACAGTGAGCGGCTGACTGTCCGGCGGGTGCCGCGGTACTCCGGCCGCCCCGGGGCCGCCGGCGTCCGGATGGCCAGCTACCTGTCCTTCGCCGGCAGCGCGACGCTGGCTGCGCGCCGGTACCTGGGCGACGTGGACGCGCTCTACGTCTTCCAACTGCCGGCCACCACGTTCGCCGCCGCCGGCGTGCTCCGGCTGCTCCGGCGGGTGCCAGCGGTGCTGCACGTGCAGGATGTCTGGGCGCGCGACGGCGCTGACGAGGCGGGCGACGGGCGCTGGGCGGCGCGGATGAGTACCGCGATGACCCGGATCTACCGGTCCGCCGCACGGGTTGCCGTCGCCGCGCCGTCGATGCGGGACCTGGTGGTCGCCGCTGGCGCTGACCCGGCCCGCGTCCGGCTGGTACTGAACTGGACCGACGAGCGGATCTTCCACCCGGCGACGCCGGGCGCGGCGGCCCGCCAGTTGGTTCGCCGCGACGGCCGGTGCGTGGTGATGCACGCCGGCACCATCGGTGCCCGGCAGGGGCTGGACACGGCGGTACGGGCCGCCGCGGCGCTGGACCGGACGATGGAACTGGTCCTGGTCGGCTCGGGCGCGGAGGAGCGGCGGGTGCGGGGGCTCGCCGCCGAGTTGGGCGCGGAGAACGTCCGCTTCATGGAGCGGCGGTCCCCGGTCGACATGCCCGAGCTGTATGCCGCCGCCGACTACCAGCTGGTCATGCTGCGCGACCTGCCAGAGCTGCGCGGCATGGTGCCCGGCAAGTTGCAGGCCGCGCTCTCCTGCGCCGCACCGGTGGTGGCCTCGGCCGGCGGGGACACCGCCGAGTTGGTCGAGCGGGCCCGGGCCGGGCTGTCCTGCCCGCCGGAGGACTGGGCCGCGCTGGCCGACCGGTTCTGGTTGGCCGCCACCATCCCCCCGCCGGCGCGCGCCGAGATGGGGCGCCGGGGTCGGGAGGCGTACCTGCGGGAGATGTCGTTGCCAGCCGGGGTGGACCGGATCGAGCGGCTGCTGCACGAGGCAGCGGGTCGGGTCCCTGAGCCCGTCGCCGATCCGCGAGGCAACCTCGCGTAACGGACAATAAATGCCATAACGGTACGAGCTTCGCTGACGTGTGCTAAGAACGTCAGGGGATATCGGACCTTCTGTCCGGTTCCGGGAACGGAGTGTGGTATGACGGAGGAGAGCGAACGACCGCGCCGGCGGCGAAGCCGGTCACGGCGCCGCCGGCGAGCCCGACTGCGCCGCGCCCTCCTTGGCGCCCTGGTGGTCGGCTCGCTGCTGCTGGCGACCGGCGGGTGGATCGGCTTCCGCGGCTGGCAGGCGCGAGCCCACCTGCTCAACGCCGCCGGCCTGGCCCGGGAGTTGAGCGCCCAGGTGGTCGGCGGGGACACCGATCGTGCCCTGCGGACCCTCGCCGCCCTCCAGGAGCAGTCCGGCGCGGCCCGGGCCGCAACCGCTGACCCGGGCTGGCGGCTCGCTCGGCGTACCCCGATCGCCGGCGATGACGTTGACGCCGTCCGGCGGATCGCCGTGGCCATCGACGAGCTGGCCCGACAGACGTTCCCGACGCTGCTGCGGACGGACCTGACCAGCCTGGTGCCCACCGGGGGTCGGCTGGACCTGGCCCGACTCACCGCAGTCTCCGGCGAGCTGTCCCAGGTGGACGACGCGGTGCAGCGCACCCGCAGTGACCTGGCCGCGGTGCCCGCCGACCGGCTGGTCAACCAGATCCGGCAGGCGCTGACCGACCTGCGTGGCGAGATCGACCGACTGGCCAGTCTCACCTCGGCCGCCGACCAGGGCGCCCGGCTGCTGCCGCCGTTGCTCGGCGCGAACGGCCCGCGGCGGTACCTGCTGGTCTCGCAGAACCCGGCCGAGCTCCGCGCCACCGGCGGCATGTTCGGGGCGTACGCGATGATCGAGGCCGACAAGGGCCAGGTCCGGATGGGCAAGCAGGGCAGCAGCGCTTCCCTGGGCCAGTTCAACCCGCCCCTGAAGCTGCCCGCCGAGACCCGGGCCCTCTGGACCGACCTGCCCGGCATCTATCCCGCCGATGTCAATCTGACCCCGCACTTCCCGACCGCCGCTACGCTGTACCGGGAGATGTTCCGCCGCAAGACCGGCACCACGGTCGACGGTGTGCTCGCCGTCGACCCGGTGGTGCTGTCCTACCTGCTCAAGGCGACCGGCCCGGTGCTGGTGCCCGGTGGCGTCCCGCTGGCCAGCGAGAAGGTCGTGCAGACCCTGCTCAACGAGACCTACCAGCGATTGGACGTCCGGCAGCAGGACGCGTTCTTCGCGGCGTCCTCTGCCGCGGTGTTTGATGCCTCCTTTAAGGAGAATGTCAACCCAAAGGTGTTGTTGTCCGCATTCGACCGTGCTATCACGGAACGCCGGATGTTGTTCTGGAGTGCCCGACCGGAGGAACAACGGACAATCGGCGACAGCCGGATGGCCGGGACGCTTCCGGAACAGGACACCGTGCCGACGGTCGGCGTGTTCCTCAACGACGGCAGCGGCGCGAAGCTCGGCTACTACCTGCGGCCGACGGCGAACCTGACGGTGGGCGAATGCCAGCCCGACGGCCGCCGCGAGCTCCGGCTGCGGGTGACTCTGCGTTCGACGGCGCCGAAGTCCGGACTCAGTGAGTCGGTCCTCGGCCTCGGCATGGCGGGGGACCCGTATACCATGCGCACGCTGGTGTCGATCTTCAGCCCAGCGGGCGGGAGTGTGCTCGACGCTCGGCTCGACGGCACGGAGATCGCAATGGGCAGCGGTACCGAACGGCGCCGCCAGGTCGCCACGGCCAACGTCGAGGCGAGCCCCGGCGCCGAACGAACGTTGGAGGTCACCCTGTTGACCGCCAAGACCGGCGTCGGACAGGCCGAGCTGTGGCTGACCCCCACCGCCAGCCCGTGGACCACCCAAGTTCATTCCGCATCAAGCTGTGACCAGTAGTAGGGAACCAATCATGCGGCAATCCCGCATCATCATGGCGCTCACGGTCGGCTTGGCCGTGGTGGCCGTGCCGACCGCGGCGCGGGCGGCGTAGCCGCAGCCGCAGCCGCAGCCGACGACGACGGACACGCCTCAGCCGCCGCCGTACGTGCCCGCGCCCCCGTCGCTGACCGTCAACCGGCCGACGATCTTCCTGGGCCAGACGGTCGTGCTGACCGGCACCGGCTTCGGTCGGAACGAGACCGTCGAAATCCTCGTGTCGGTCACGCCGCTGGCCGCCCCGGCAGCCGGCCAGGCGCCGGCCCGCCGCAGCGACGGCAGCACCGTGGCCATGGCCCCGGTGGCGTCCCAGGCGAGCGCGCCGCTGAACTTCACGGCGTACACCAATGGCCAGGGCCGGTTCACCAAGAGCTACAAGCCGTCGGTGACGGGTCTGCTGACCGTCACCGCCACCGGCCGGGAGTCCGACCGGTCCGCCAGCACCGAGCTGCGGGTGCTGCACAAGAAGCAGCCGCTGCCCGTCACGGGTGACAGCATCGGCACGCCCATGAAGCTCGGCGGTGGCCTTATCGGCGCCGGCGCGGTCATGCTGCTGCTGACGCTGGCCTGGCGTCGCCGCCAGCGCTTCGGCGGGGCCGCGCACTGATCGGCACCGTGACCGGGCAGTGCCCGGATCTCACCTCAGGCTGGCGCCCGTCGGAGCACTCCGACGGGGCGCCAGCCCTTCTGCGCCCTGGTGTTCGTGCGCGCGGCGCTCGTTCGACGGCCCCGTGGTGGTCGGTCCGGCCGTACGGCGTCCTGGTCTCCGCGTTCGGTGGGGCAAGCCGACCCTGTCGGTGATCGTTGTCCGTTCCGGGCATGCTGGCCCGCGCTGTGGACGGTCGCTGTCCTGGGCGTGAGACCTGTGAGGCATCAATATGCCTGGTAGGTATCACGCCGCTTGTCGACCCTGGCCCAGCCCGCGCCCTGATCGACTCGGTGTCGACGACGTTGCGGTGTCCTGGCGTCGGGATGCCCCAATGTCGGGGATACCGAGTCGATCCCGCCACCGCCCGGTCTGACGCCGCGACGCCCGGAGGTATGTCCGGTATAGGGATCCGTGGCCTGTGACCGGCTGCACCCGTGCGGTGGAATGGGGGCCGGCCCGGGGTCGTTACATACCCTGACGATCGCAGCACCATCGGCCCGCCGCCCCGACCCAACGGGTTGGAATGCCAGGCCAAGCCCGGTCGTTACAGATCCCCGAACGACCGCACCAGCACCCGCTCGACGGGGTGCCGACGGACGGGCCAACCCGGAATGACCCCGGCCCGGCGGTCGTTACACATGGACCCGGCGCCACGAGCCCCCGCCCGTGGGCCGCCGAAAGACTTGTTGTTGATAGCGCCGGACGAGGTGCTCGCACCCGCATGCCGACCCCCATCGGCCGGGTGTCTACCCCCGTGAAGGAGCTACCCCCATGAACACGATCATGCGTAAGAGCGTGCTGTCCGTTGCTGGTCTGGCCTTCGCCGGTGGCATCTTCGCCGGCCCGATCGCCCACGTCGCCAACCCCGTCGACGGCAAGCCCGTCGCCGTTGCGGTGCAGGCCGACAAGCCCGATGCGAGCAAGCTGATCCCGCACGGTGTTCAGGGCGAGCAGTCGCGCATCGATTTGAACGACGAGCAGACCGCCAATGCCAAGGCGATCATCGCGGCGACGAAGAAGGCTGGTCTGCCGGAGCGGGCGGCGGTCATCTCGATCGCGACGAGTCTGCAGGAGTCGAAGCTGGAGAACCTCGGCCACCTCGGCGACATGAACGATCACGACTCGCTGGGCCTGTTCCAGCAGCGGCCGAGTTCGGGTTGGGGTACGCCGGAGCAGATCACCGATCCTGAGTACTCGACCACCGCGTTCCTGAAGGGATTGAAGCAGGTTGACGGGTGGCAGGACATGCCGCTGACCGACGCCGCGCAGACCGTGCAGGTGTCGGCCTACCCGGACGCCTACGCCCAGTGGGAGAAGCAGGCCGCGGACTTCGTCGGCGAGCACTGGAACAGCTGACCCACCGCACAACCCCGTGACACCGACCTGGCCGGCACCCGGAATCTGGGGTGCCGGCCAGCGGCATGTTCACGCCCCGACGTGTCGTCGCTGGCGGCGTACCCCTGGGGTTGTCAGTTCCTGGTGTGGTTGCGAGTGCGCAAGATGTCGATCAGCGCGGCGATCAGCGCGAGCCCGATGATCCCGGCGGCCAGCGTGAGTGACTGTTCGAAGGCCATGGTCCAGTTGCCTCGGCTGTCGGCCAGCTCGGAGAAGAACATCGAGCCGACGGCGGCGATGCCGGCCGCGGCGCCGATCCGCTGACCGGTCTGGAGCATGCCGGCGCCGCTGCCCGCCTGGTGTACCGGCACCTGGGCGAGGGTGAGCGTCTGGTTGGGGGCGATCACCAGCCCGCTGCCGAGGCCGGCGACGAGCAGCGGGCCGGCGGTGACCCACGGCGCTGGGGCGTCCGGCGCGAGGCGCAGCGCGACCACCGTTCCCGCCAACCCGATCACCACGGCGAGCAGCCCGATGGCGACCAGTGGCCGGCCGAAACGGTTGACGATCCGTCCGCCCAACACGGAGGCCGCGGCTGAGCCCAGGGCGAACGGAGTGATGGCCAGACCGGCGACGAGCGCGCTGTAGCCGAGGCCGTTCTGCAGGAACAGGGTGAAGATGAAGAAGATCGCGGTGAAGCCACCGAAGTAGACCAGCGCGATGAGCGACCCCAGGGTGTACGACTGGAAGTTGAACAGCCGCAGGTCGAACAGCGGTTCGCGGTGCCGCGCGTACCACCGCTCCCAGAGCCCGAAGGCGACCAGCACAGCGAGACCGGCCGGAATGAGTGCCCACTTCCACGGGGTCCGCCACTGCTGCTCCTGTACCAGCGGCAGCAGGATGAGCACCACGCCCACGCCGAGCAGCAGCACGCCGATCGGGTCGAGCCGGCGCCGGTCCGGTTGCCCTTCGGGGCGGCCGGGCAGCAGCCGCCAGCCGAGGATCGCCGCCACGATGCCGACCGGCACGTTGACGAAGAAGACCCACCGCCACCCGTGTTCCTCGCCGCCGATGGCGATGAGCAGTCCGCCGATCAGCGGGCCGACGGCGGTGGAGATACCGATCGTGGCGCCGAGCAGCCCGAACGGGCGGGCCCGTTCCGGCCCCCGGAACAGCTGCTGGATCAGCCCGATCACCTGGGGGTTCACCACGCCGGCGGCGGCGCCCTGGAGCAGTCGGGCGAGGACCAGCCAGGTCGGGGAGGTGGCCAGGCCGGCGAGTGCGCTGGTGACGGTGAACAGCACGATGCCGAAGACGAATGCGTTGCGCCGGCCACGGGCGTCACCGAAGCGGCCGGCCGGCACCAGCGCCAGCCCGAAGGTGAGCGCGTACCCCGACAGGACCCACTGCAGGTCGCTCGGGGAGGCGTGCAGCGCGCGGTCGATGGACGGCACCGCGACGTTGACGATGCTCACGTCGAGCAGCGTCATGAATGCGGCGACCAGCCCGACGCCGACGGCCTGCCAGCGTCGCCGGTTCTCCGCCGCGTCGAGGGGCTGCGGCGTCTGGGCCGCACTCATCGGGCTCCCCGTTGACCGTCGATCATGCATTGCTGACCGCTACCCCGGTCGGCGGGGGACGAATCGTCGCGGGTGGTTCCTCGGGTCACGCCATCTGGCGGGCGCAGAACCGTGGACCGAAGTCGAGGCCCGCCATCGGCGAATCCTCGCGGTGCAGCAGGCCCTTCTCGGTGAGCAGATGCAGCGTGGTCTGCAGCTGCTCATCGGTCAGCCCGGACTCCTCGGCGATCAGGTCCGGGTACGGTACCTGCCCGCGCGCCTCGAGCGCGGTGACCGCCTGGTACACCCGTTGCTCGATCTCCGACAGTTGCACCTGCGGCATGATCTCCTCCTTCGCTCGTCCGCCTCTGCGCAGACGGTTGCGCCGCGTCGGATACCCCCTGCGTGACCGAAGATGCCCACCCGATCGGGCGGTCGGCGCGGTCCTCGAACGGTGCCGTGGCGGGGTCGGCGGGCGGGGGTGCCATAGGCTGCATCCGTGATCGTCTGGGATCTCGTCGTCGTCGGCGCCGGCCCCGCCGGGCTCTCCGCGGCACACACCGCTGCCCGCGCCGGCGTCCGCACCCTGGTTGTCGAGCGGGCCGCGCACCCGCGGTACAAGACCTGCGGCGGTGGCCTGATCGGCACCTCGCTGGCAGCCGTGCGGGACCGGATCGAGGTGCCCGCGCACGACCGGGTGGACCAGGTGACGTTCACCCGCGACGGCCGCCGGGAGTTCACCCGCCGCAACGACAGCCCGGTGGTGACGATGGTGCGCCGCGAGGAGTTCGACGACCGGCTCCGCGCGGCGGCGGTCGCCGCAGGCGCGCAGATGCGTGAGCGGGTCGCGGTCCGCGCCATCGAACAGGATCCAGAGGGGGTACGCCTGCGGCTGGCCGACGGTACGACGCTCGCTGCCCGCGCGGTGATCGGCGCGGACGGCTCCTCGGGCGTGACCGCTCGGCACGTGGGGGTCCAGTACCAGCAGGTGGACCTGGGGTTGGAACTGGAGGTGCCGGTGCCGCCCGCCGAGCAGGAGCGCTGGCGGGGGCGACTGCTGCTGGACTGGGGTGCGATGCCGGGCTCCTATGCGTGGGTCTTTCCCAAGGGCGACCGGTTGACCGTCGGCGTGATCGCTGGCCGGGGCGCGGGGGAGGGGACCCGCGACTACCTGCGGCGGTTCGTCGACCGGTTGGGCCTGACCGACCTGCCAGCGGAGCACGACTCCGGTCACCTGACCCGCTGCCGCAGCGAGGATTCGCCGTTGCGGCACGGCCGGGTGCTGGTTGTGGGGGACGCGGCCGGGCTGCTGGAGCCGTGGAGCCGGGAGGGCATCAGCTACGCGCTGCGCTCCGGCGAGCTGGCCGGCGCGGCGGTCGCTGACGGCGACCTGGCCGGGTACGAGCGGGCGGTGGCCGAGCGCCTGGTGCCGTCGATGCGGGCGGGGTACCGGCTGCTCGACCTGTTCACCCGCCGCCCGGAGATGTTCCACGCCCTGTTGGCGACCCCGCCGGGGTGGCGGATGTTCGTCCAGTTCTGTCAGGGCCGAGCGAGCTTCGACGAGATGCTGGGACGTCGGCCGATCCGGGCGGCGCTCGCGGTGCTGGGTCGGCTGCCCGCCCCTCGCCGGCAGCGCGCTCCGGCCAGCCCGTGACCTGCCGACGCTGACCTGCCGACCTCCCCGCCCTTGCCATTAATCCAGGATCCTAGGATGCCCTACGCGGTGTGACCGCCCGTACCCGAATGGCGCACAGATCGCGCCGACCGGACTGCTGGTGGAAAGCGCTCCGAACGCTGGACAATGACGGGGGAGCAGAGGGGGTGCTGATGGCCGAGCAGCCGTTCACCGATGACGAGTACGCGTTCCTGCGCCACGTACGGTTCGGGGAGCTCCCGCCGGCCGTCCGCCCCGACCAGCGGGTGGAGCTGACCGAGAGCGATTCGCGCAGTGATCAGCCCGACCCGTTCGACGACATGGTCCACTGGAACCTGCGCCACGCTGGCTGAGAACGCGAAACGGGCCGCGAGTGTCACCACCCGCGGCCCGCTGCAATCAGTACCGGTCCGCAAACCGGTACTCCTCGATCAGAAGACCGGCACGCCCGCGCGTACCAGCCGCCAGTTGGGCTGGAAGAAGTCGGCCGGGTCGATCGTCCCCCTGGCCTGCGCCCAGTCGATGAGCAGCTGGCGGATCTCCTGCTGCGCGTTGTAGACCTGGGTCTTCACGATGCCGGGGAAGTTGCCGCCGCCGCTGCGCCGGTAGTTGTTCACCGCCACCACGAACTGCGCGTTGTCCCCGACCGGGGTGTCGGTGCCGGGCAGCACCAGTCGGGTGATCCGCTGGCCCACCGGCTTGGAGATGTCGATGTCGTAGTCCAGGCCGGAGATCACGTCGTAGTTGTAGTCCGGCACCGTCGAGTCGCTGATCTGCTCCAGGTCGACCGGTGCACCCGGCGCGAGGGTGCGGAAGTACTTCGCCGAATACTCCAGGTACGCGCGTACCTCGGCGCCGCTGAGCACGACCGCCTCGAGGGTGTTGTCGAAGACGTACAACCCGGCGACGTCGCGGATCTTCACGTCACCGGCAGGGAAGACCGCCGTGCGGCTGAACGGCGAGGCCTGTGACAGCACCGGGAGGCTGGCGTACGGCGTGCCTGCTAGCGCGGTGGTGACCGTCTCGGCCTGAACGTGGTTGATGAAGTCCAGGATCGGGGTGTCCTTGTACCGCGACTCCACCGTGGACATCCCGACCGTGGCCTGTGCCACGACCTGGTTGACGTACGCCACCGTCTTCTGGTGCTGGCCCCGCACGGCGGCGAGCACCTTCGGGTCCTCCACCACCGTGTTGGTGTTCAGCATGGTGGCGGCCTTCTTGGTGATCGTCCACCGGCCGCGCTCACGCGCGAGGGTGAAGTCCATCCGCGTGAGCCGCTGGCCCCACTTCGACGGCTCGGAGAGCAGCACCTGCGCGCCGGTCCGCTCGTTGGTGACGAACTTCTCCACGACCTCGTTGTGGGCGTGACCGAAGAGGATCGCGTCGATCCCCGGCACCTGCTGGGCGATCAGCGCGGTGGGGTTCTCGTTGGGCAGCTCCGGGCCGTAGCTGGAGGTGCCGCTGTCGCCGCCATGCGCGGAGATCAGCACGATGTCCGCGCCCCGGGCCCGCATGATCGGTACGTACTTCGCCGCGGTGGCGATCATGTCGTCGAACCGCAGCCTGCCCTCGACGTTGCCCTTGTCCCAGATGGCGCTGCCGGGGTTGGTCAGCCCCAGGATGCCGACCCGGAGCGTCGGCGCGGCGAAACCGAGGGAGACCTTCTTGATGACGTACGGCAGGAAGGCCGGCTTGCCGGTCTTCGCGTTGACCGCGTTGGCGGCCAGCGCCGGGAAGCCGAGCTGGCGGATCCACAGGTCCAGCAGCGGCAGGCCGTAGTTGAACTCGTGGTTGCCCAGCGTTACCGCGTCGTAGTCGATGATGTTCATCGCCCGGGCCATCGGGTGCTTCTCCCCGGTGGTCGTGATCGGCTCCTGCTTGGCGTAGTACGTGGCGAGCGGCGTGCCCTGGATGGTGTCGCCGGCGTCCAGCACCAGCGTTGCCTTGCCACGCCGCTCCCGGCGGATCTGGTTGATGAGGGTGGCCAGCTTCGCCACGCCGATGTCGTTCTGCCGGCTGTCGTCGTACTCGGCGTCGCGGTAGTAGTCCCAGTTGTAGACGTTGCCGTGGGTGTCCGACGTGCCCAGGAGGGTGAGGTCCCAGGTACGTGACCGGGCCGGGCCGGCCGCCTGCGCAGGCGCGGCGGCGATCAGCGGGGCGGTCGCCGCCGCGGCCGCGGCGGCGAGCACCTGGCGACGCGACGGGCCGGAGGGAGAGGTCATGACATGCCTTTCCATGGGGGTGGACGCGCCTCATGGGCGCCTCGCGCACCATAACCAGCAGCCGTCACTCCCGCCACGCCAGCCCCGCCGGTTTCCACCCGTCTCGGCAGCCATCGTGGGTAGGCGGGCCGAATCCAGGCCACGGTCGACCCGGCGGCCCGGTCAGCGTGGCCAGGCGGCGAGGCGCTGCCGGACCCGGGCGACGTCGGTGGGGCCCAGGCCGTAGCGCCCGAAACGCGCGTCGGGCAGCCGGTCCAGGTAACGCCCCGCGGCCCGCACGTCCGCCGGATCCAACACGGGGTCGACCTGCCGGGCCAACTCCAGCAGCTCGGTCACGTCGTAGTGCTCCAGGGCCGCCGCCACGTCGATGAAGTCACGAACCTCCCGCCGGTTGACCAGCGCCGCGATCTTGTTGGCCACCAGGTCGCGGACGTCCATCACCGGGCCGAGGTCCATCACCACCGGGCTCTGCTGCCGGTCGAGCCGGGCCAGGCTGAGCCGGATCTGCCGCCCGTCCCGGCTCACCACGAAGTCCTTCATGTCCCGGTCGTACCCGTCGAACAGTTCGCCCAGATCACTGTCCGGGTCGGCGTCAGTGACGATGAACCCGGCTCGCTCCAGCGCCACGCGTACCCCCGCAGAGGCCGCCGCCGCGGCACCTTCCACGTCGGCGAAGAGGTCCACGTCCTCGGTGGGACGGGCGACCAGGCCGTGCGCGGCCCAGGCCACGCCGCCGCCCAGCACGAATCGGTACGGCCCGGCCGCGGCCAGCGCCACCCGGGCAACCTCCCGGTAGAACTCATGCAGGTGCGGGGAGATCACGCCGCCCGCAGGCCGCGGTGCCGGCTCTCCCACGCCTGGCGTACACCCCGGGGCAGGTTGAGCAGCCGCCACACCCGCCGCAGCGTCCGCCCATTGATCAGGACGCGCAGGTCTTCGGCGCGGGTGGTCTCTCGCAGCACGTTCTCGTACATCCAGAGAAGCTGGTCGGGGTCGCCGAGGTCGAAGGTGCGCTCGGCGTTCCACATCAGCCGTACCGGCAGCTCCACCACGCCCCGGGTGGGGCCGTGCAGCTCAGCGAGCGTCCGCGCCACCATGGCAGGGCGACCCGGGCGGGCCAGGAAGGCCACGCCGGTCGCGGTGGGGGAGACGGCCTGCATGGTGTCAGGGTAACGCCCGCTGATGCTGGTGTCGCTCACGCCGTTCCCGCCTTCGTCTCTGTTGACGCTGTTGAGTGCGGTATGGCGCGGTTCGGGCGGGGCGTCCGGGTCGTTGGCCCGCCGTGCCGGTTTCGTAGGTGGGGCGGGGTCCCGTCCGTGTCTGTCCCGGTCGCTGGCCGGCCGCGGTCCCAGCCCGAGCCGTCGTCTCCCGGTCGGTCGCTGTTGTTGGCGTGATACCTGTGAGGCATCAATATGCCTGTGAGGTATCACCGGTGTTGTCGACCCCGGGCCGGTTCGCGAGGTTTCGGGGTGATCGACCCGGTGTCGGCGATGTCGCGGCATCCCGACGCGGTGATGCCCCCACGTCGGTGACCTGGAGTTGACCATGGCAAGCCGGCCGCGTCTGGCGCCGGGGGCGACGGCCGAGCGCATCGAATGTCCGGCGGGGACGGGAGCGGTTGTCGAGCGCGTCGAATGTCGGCTGACGCCGGGAGCGGGTGGGCGGTCCGGGCGTCGAATGTCCGGTATCGGGGGTCTCTGGTGTGTGACTGGCTGCACCCGTCGGCCGGAATGGGGGCCGGCCCGGGGTCGTTACATACCCTGACGATCGCAGTACCACGGCCCGCCGCCCCACCCCCCGAGGTTGGAATGCCAGGCCAAGCCCGGTCGTTACAGATCCCCTGAACGACCGCACCAGGCACCCGCTCGACCCGGTGCCAATGCCGGAATGACCTCGGCCCGCCGGTCGTTGCAGATCCCCTGAACGACCGCCCCCGCGCCCCGCTCCACTGGGTGCCGGCGGATGGGCCAGGCCCGGAATGATGTCGGCCCGGCGGTCGTTACACACAGACCCGGCGCCACGAGCCCCCGCCCGTAGGCCGCCGAAAAGACTTTCCCCCTTGTTGTTGTTAGCGCCGGACGAGGTGCTCGCACCCGGTAACGCCGATCCCCCGGTCGGCTGGGTGTTTACCCCCGTGAAGGAGCTACCCCCATGAAC
>NZ_JBEXIK010000033.1:0-69477 GCF_040608515.1 Micromonospora sp. NPDC005173 | reverse complement strand
GGCCTCCCTTTGCTGACTACTCTCCCCATCACCTCCCGGCCGGGCTCCGCGATCGCGGAGCCGGGCCGGCTGCTTTATAACGCCCCCCGATATACCTTCGTCTCCGATATATTGAGGCGGTGGACACACCGCTGCGCGAACCCACCTTCCTGATCCTCACCGCGCTCGCCGTCGAACCAATGCACGGCTACGGGCTGATCGGCGAGGTCGCCGCCCTCTCCGACCACCGCGTATCCCTCCGCCCCGGGACGCTCTACGGGGCGCTCGACCGGCTGGTCGACGCCGGCCTCGTCGAGGTCGACCGGGAGGAGGTGGTGGACGGCCGGCTGCGCCGCTACTACCGGCTCTCCCCCGCTGGCGACGCGACCCTGAGCGCCGAGACCGAGCGGCTACGTCGCAACGTCGAGGCCGCGACCGCCCGGCTGGCCGAGCGGGCTCGCACTGCCCGGCCGACCACCCCACGCGTGGCCGGAGGGTTGGCATGACCGATCTTGAGCGCCGTTACCTGCGACTGCTGTCCGCATACCCCGCCGACTACCGGCGCGCCCGTGGCGCCGAGATCGTCGGCACCTACCTGGACCTGGCCGCACCAGGTCGACGTTGGCCCTCGCCCGCGGACGCCGTCGACGTCCTGCGCGGCGGGCTCCGCCAGCGGGTGCGCGCCGCGGGCGCGGCCGACCTGGTGCCGGGCGTACGCCTCGCGGCCGTCCTGGCCCTCCTGGCCGCCACTTCGCTCGCCGGGGTCTGGACGGTGCTGGAGCTACGCCCCCCACCGCCCGAGTTCGGCGATCCAGCCGCCGGGCCGTTCGTCTCGCTCGGCATCGTGGCATGGACCGCCTGGGGGCTCGCCGCGCTGGTGCATGCCCTGGCACCCGCTCGGTGGACCCGGCGCACCGTCGCGCTCGCGGTGCTCCTCACGCTCGCACTCGTCCCCGCCGCCGCACTCACCGGCCTGCCGCGCCCGCCACTGTTCGTGCTGCTACCGCAGGTCGGGTTGGGCCTGGTCGCGCTCGGCGCACCCGACGGGCTGCCGGCGCCGCTGCGAGCGATGCCGCTGGTGGCCGCCATCGGCGCCAACCTCGCGGGGACGAATCTGTTGCACCGGCATGTGTTTGCCGGGAGCTACTACACCTGGACGGTAGTCCCGGTCCTGCCGAGCGCCGCCGTGGTGGTGCTCGGCGTGGTGGTGCTGCTCGGCGTGGGGCTGGCGCTGCGCGGCGACCACCGGGGCGGCTGGGCCGTCCTGATCCTGCTCACCCCGGTGTGCCTGCTGGCCCTGCAACCGCTGGCTGGGGCGGCGGACGGCATGCCGAGTGCGTTCAGCCCGAGCTGGACGGCGCTAGCCGCGACGGCTGTCCTGGTCGCACTGGTCGGCCCCGCACTGCTGCCGCTGGCGCTCGCCCTGCGCACCCGCTGGACCCGGCTGGCCCGGCCCCACCCCGGCCGCCTCCCCTGGTGATCATGAGGTTGGCGGCCCTTTCAGAGATCGACAGCGCCGCCAACCTCATGATCAGCGCGGCCGGGGATGCCTGCGCGGTCGGGGATGCCTGCGCAGGAGGGTCAGGGTCACGGCCAGGAACAGGGCGGTCATCGCCACGGCGCCGGGGGCCTTCGTGAAGCGGGCCAGGTTGGTGCCGTCGGGCAGGGCGAGAAAGGCCGTCACCGCGGCCGGCAGCACGAACCACGTTGTCCGGCTGGAGGTGAGCGCGAGCAGCGCCAGCGGCCAGGTCGCGTACCAGGGGTGGAAGACCGGGGACAGGACGACGGTGGCGACCAGCGCCAGCGCTGCGCCACGCAGCGCCACCCGGGGTCGTGTCACCTCGGCCTGGGTGACCCGCTGGCCGACGCCGTTCACGTCGCGCAGCGCCCGCCAGGCCCGCCACCAGAGCCCCACCAGCACCCCGGCAAGCACCAGCAGCGCGACGGCCCGGACCACCGGCACCGCGTCCGGGTCACGGCCGATCAGCGCGCCGGCGTAGTCCACGACCAGGCCGACCGCGGTGGGCGGGGACGTCCACTGCTCGGAGTCCCCGCTGCGGGTCAGACCACCCACCCAGCCGAACCCGAGACCGGACAGCGCCGAGGTGACCAGCAGCACGCCCAGCAGCCCACCGGCCAGCCAGCCGCCGTCGCGCAGCAGCGCCCGTACGGTGTACCGGCCGTGCACGCCGGCCAGCGCGGCGAACGGCACCACCACCACGGCGCTGGCCTTCACCGTGACCGCCAGCCCGAGCAGTGCCCCGGCGAGCAGCAGCGCCGCGGGCCGCCGCGGCCGGCGGACCACCACCAGCAGCCCGCACAGCAGCAGGCCCAGCATCACGGCATCGTTGTGCGCCCCGGCCACCAGGTGCACCCCGACCAGCGGGGCGGCCAGGGCCAACCAGGCTGCCCGTCGGGTCGGCACCCCCGCCGCCCGGGCCAGCCCGGGCAGGCAGAGCGCGGCCAGCAGCAGCCCCGCCACGGCGATCACCCGCAGCAGCACGACCGTGCCGGTGAGCCCACCGCCGAGTTCGACCGCGAGCGCCGCGAGCAGGACGAAGACCGGCCCGTACGGAGCCGGCGTGTCCCGCCAGATCGGTGCCACCGCGTCCAGCCACGGGCAACCCGCCGCCGCCACCCCCACCGCGTACGGGTCGACGCCGTGCGCGTACGTCCAGCCCTGGCAGGCGTACGAGTAGACGTCCCGGCTGCCCACCGGCGGCGCGATGAGCAGCGGCAACGCCCAGAGCCCGGCGGTGACGTACGCCCACCGGGTCGACGGGGCACCTTCGCGCAGTGACCACCACGCGCCGACCAGCAGCGCGGTGCCGACGAGCCAGCAGGTCAGCGTCGCCGGCCCGTCCGGGGACCGCCAGATCGACACCGGTGTCGCGCCGAGCGGGGCGTCGGGCCGCGCCCCGCCGAGGTACCCGGCCACGGTGAGCAGGACCGCGCCGGCCAGGCCGGCGTACCGGGCGGCGCCCGTCGCCAGCGGGCTCGGTGCCACGAAGAGATCGCGGGGTGGGGCGGGCGTGGCACCGGGATCGGTCACCGGCGCACCTTCCCTCAGTCGGCGGCGACCGGCTCGCGGGCCGCCCGAGCCGACCGTACCAACCGGATGACCAGCACGATCACCAACAGCGTCATCAGCGGAGCCCCGACCGACTTGGTGAACCGGGGCAGCCCGGTGCCGTCCGGCAGCACCAGGAACGACGAGACCAGGGCGACCACGATGAACCATCCGGTCCGCCGGGCGGTCGCCGCCAGCACGGCCAGCGGCCAGATCCAGTACCAGGGGTGGAACAGCGGCGCCAGGGCCACCGTGGCGGCCAGCGCCAGGCCGGCGTGCCACAGCGGCTCCCGGGTGCGGGCCCGCCACCAGAGCCAGACCAGCAGCACCGCCAGCACCGCCATGCCGATGGCCCGGGTAACCGGCAGCGCGTCGATGTGCCCGCCGAACGGCACCGCCAGGTAGCCGACGGTCTGCCCGACGGCGGTGGACGGCGACGTCCAGGCGATCACGTCGCCGCCGCGGGCGAGCCCGCTGACCCAGCCGAAGTCCAGCCCGGCGGCGAAGGTCACCCCGACCACGCCGGCGACCGCGCCGCCGACCACCCACCCGCCGTGCCGGATCAGCGCCCGGATCGAGTACCCGCCGACGATCGCGGCCAGCGCGGCGAACGGCACCACGACCATCGCGGTCACCTTGATCGCGGCGGCGAGTCCGAGTAGCGCGCCACCGGCGAGCAGCGGGCCGGGGCGGCCCGGCCGGGAGGCCACCACCGCCAGCCCGGCGACCAGCAGGCCGACCATCAGGGCGTCGTTGTGCGCGCCGGAGACCAGGTGCACGGCGACCAGCGGGCAGGCCAGCGCCAGCCAGACCGCCCGACCGGCCGGTACGCCGGCTCGCCGGGCCAGCACCGGCAGGCTGACCGCGGTGAGCGCGACCCCGGCCACCGCGATCAGCCGGAAGGCCACGATCGCGGCGGTGAGCGATCCGGTGGCCTTGATCACCGCGCCGGAGAGCACCACGAACAGCGGCCCGTACGGCGCCGGGGTGTCCCGCCAGATGTAGGAGATGGTGTCCAGCCAGGGGCAGGGCAGGGCCGATACTCCCTGCTCGTACGGGTTGATCCCGGCGGCGTAGCTGGCGCCCTGGCAGGCGTACGCGTAGACGTCGCGGCTCGCCAGCGGCGGCGCGATGAGCAGCGGCAACAGCCAGAGCCCGACGGTGACCAGCGCCCAGCGGGTCGACGGCACCGTGTCGCGCAGCGCCCACCAGGCGCCGGCCATCAGCGCGGTGCCGACCAGCCAGAGGGCGATGACCAGCGGCCCGTCCGGCCCCTGCCAGATGCTGACCGGGGTGGCGCGCAGGGGTGAGCCGGGCAGGGCGCCGCCGAGGAACGCGGCGACGGCGAGCAGCGCCGAGCCCGCCAGTCCGGTCCAACGCGCGAGGTGGTGAGGCACGCCGGACATGCTGCCAGTACGGTGGTCGCGGTACGGAGGTGGGCATGCGGCGCAGTCGGGTGGTGGCGGTGGCCACCGGTGCCGCCGCCGTGCTCGGCGCGATCTGGCTGGCCCTGCCACTGATGGGCTCGGACCTCGCCGCGCAGGTGGCTCGCGCGGACTTCTTCGCCGCCCACGGCCCCACCCCGGTGGACCTGCGCTGGTACGGCGGGGTGCAGCAGTTCGGCTACAGCCTGCTGTCCCAGCCGGTGATGGCGCTGCTCGGCGTACGGGTGACCGGCGCGCTGGCCCTGCTGGCGTCGGCCGCCTCGCTGGCCGCGCTGCTGGTCCGCACCGGGGTACCCCGGCCGCTGCTGGGCAGCCTGGTCGGGGTGGTCACGCTGACCGGCAACCTGGTCTCCGGCCGGGTCACCTACGCCCTCGGCGTGGCGTTCGGGCTGGCCGCGCTGCTCGCGCTCACCCGAGGCGTACCCCCTGGCCGGCGGCTTTCGCCCGGGTGGCGCCTCGGGTTCGCCGCGGCCGGGGCGCTGCTGGCCTCCGCGACCAGCCCGGTGGCCGGCCTCTTCGTCGGCCTCGCCGGCGCCGCGCTGCTGCTCAACCGCCGGTACGCCGAGGGCCTGGCGCTCGGGATCGCGGCTGCCGTGCCGCTGGCCGCGACCGCGCTGCTCTTCGGTGACGGCGGCTGGATGAACATCAGCGACACCGACGCGCTGCGCGCGGTGCTGACCAGCCTGGTGGTGGCCGCGCTGGTCGCGCACCGGCCGGTGCGGGTCGGCGCGCTGCTCTCCGCCGCCGGGGTGCTCGCCGCCGCCCTGGTGCACACCCCGGTGGGGTTGAACGCGACCCGGCTGGCGGTGATGTTCGCGCTGCCGGTGCTGGCCGCCGCCGCCCGCCCGCCGGCCTGGCTCACCACCCGGCTGGCCCGCCGGTCCGCCGCCCGGACCACGCCGTCCGGTGGCACGCGGCGGGCCCGGCTGCTCGGCGCGGTCGGCCTGGCCGCGCTGCTGGTGGCGGTCTGCGCCTGGCAGCCGCCGGTGGTCACCGCCGACCTGCGCAGCATCAGCGACCCGACCAGCGCGCCGGGCTACCACGCGCCGCTGCGCGCGTTCCTGGCCGGGCAGCAGCTCACCGGCCGGGTCGAGGTGCCACCGACCCGCAACTACTGGGAGGCGGCCCGGCTGGGCGAGGTGCCGCTGGCCCGGGGCTGGCTCCGGCAGGCCGACATCGACCGCAACCCGCTGTTCTTCAGCACCGTGCCCGGGGCGGCCGGCACCGGCGTAGCGCTGACTCCGGCGAGCTACCGGGCCTGGCTGGCGGAGAACGCCGTGCAGTACGTGGCGCTGCCGGACGCCCCGCTGTCCTGGGTGGGGCGGGCCGAGGCGGACCTGGTCGAGGGCGGGTTGCCGTACCTGACGCCGGTCTGGTCGGGCCCGCACTGGCGGGTCTGGGCGGTGGCCGATCCGACGCCACTGGTCGCCGCCCCCGCCGAACTGGTCCGCGTCGACGGCGCGGCGGTGACCTTCCGCGCCCCGACCGCCGGGCCGGTGGCGATCCGGGTGCGGCACAGTCGATGGTTGGCCGCGTCCGGTGGTGCCACGGTCGCCGCCGCCGGGGACTGGACCACCGTCACCGTCCCCCGCCCCGGCGAGTACACCGTCGGCAGCTGACGCCCCTACATCTCCAGCACGCGCTGGGCGGCGGCGCGGGAGCGGCGGCCGGTACGCAGGTACTCGTCGAGGAACTCCCCCGGGTCGTCCCGGCCGAGCAGCCGGACCACCCCGGCCAGCTCCACCCCGTGCCGGGGCAACTGGTCGCCGGCCCGGCCCCGGACCAGCATCAACGCGTTGCGGACCTGCGCGGCCAGGGACCAGCCGGCGGCCATCTCCGCGGCATCCGCGGCCTCGACCAGGCCGGCCTCGGCGGCGGCCGCGAGTGCGTCGAGGGTACGCGTGCCGCGCAGCGCCGGGACCGCGCCGGCGTGCCGGAGCTGGACGAGCTGCACCGCCCACTCCACATCCGCCAGCCCACCGCGGCCCAGCTTGGTGTGGGTGGCCGGGTCGGCGCCGCGAGGCAGCCGCTCGGTCTCCACCCGGGCCTTGATCCGACGGATCTCGACGATCTGCTCGCGGGAGAGCCCGTCGGCCGGGTAGCGCACCGGATCGATCATCGCCTCGAACTCGGCGCCCAGGTCGGCGTCGCCGCAGACGAAGCGGGCGCGCAGCAGCGCCTGCGCCTCCCACACCCGCGACCAGCGGGCGTAGTACTGCGCGTACGCGGCGAGGCTGCGCACCAGGGGACCCTGCCGGCCCTCCGGGCGCAGGTCGGCGTCGACGCCGAGCGGCGGGTCGGGCGCGGGCACGCCGAGCAGCCGGCGCAGTTCCTCGGCGATCGCGTGCGCGGCGGCGCTGGCTGCGCTCTCGCTGCTTCCGGCGGGCGGGTCGTAGACGAACAGGACGTCGGCGTCGGACAGGTAGTTCGACTCGTACCCGCCGAGCCGGCCCATGCCGATCACCGCGAACCGCAGCCCGGGCGGCGCCGGCTGGCTGGCCCGGGCGGCCCGCAGCGCGGCGGCCAGGGTTGCGTCGGTGACGTCGGCGAGCGCCGCGCCGACGCCGGTGATGTCGCCCAGCCCGGGCGCTCTCCGGGTGCCGCCGTCGGAGCGGGTGGGGGTGGGTGCGAGCGAGCCGGCCCGGCAGAGCAGGTCGGCGCAGGCCACCCGGACCAGCTCTCGGCGGCGCAGCGCGCGTACCGCCCGGGTGGCCTCGACGGGGTCGGCGTGCCGGCCCGCCGCCGCGAGGAATCCCTCCCGGAGCACCTCGGGTGAACGCGGCACCAGCTCGTTCTCCTCGGCCAGCAGCCGCAGCGCCTCCGGGTCCCGGGCGAGCAGGTCGGCGACGTACCGGGAGAGGGCGAGGACCCGGGCCAGCCGCCGGGCGACCGGGCCGCCGTCGCGCAGCAGCCGCAGGTACCAGGGGGTGCTGCCCAGCTTGTCGGAGACCTTCCGGTAGTTGAGCAGCCCCCGGTCCGGCTCCGGCGCGTCGGCGAACTCGCTGAGCAGCACCGGCAGCAGGGTCCGCTGGATGGCCGCGGTACGGCTCACCCCGCCGGTGAGGGCCTGGAGGTGGCGCAGCGCCCCGGCCGGGTCGGCGAAGCCGAGGATCTCCAGCCGGTGCCGGGCCGCCTCCGGGGTGAGCCGCAACCCGTCGGCGGGCACCCGGGCCACCGACTCCAGCAGCGGCCGGTAGAGCAGCTTGGCGTGCAGCCGGCGTACCTCGGCGGAGTGGGTGACCCACTCGGCCCGGAAGCTCTCCACGGCGCTGCGCCCCGGCGCGGCCGTGAAGCCCAGCGCGGCGGCGAGCCAGCGCAGCGCGGCCGGCTCGGTGGGCACGGTGTGCGTCCGGCGCAGGCCCTGCAACTGGAGCCGGTGCTCGACGCTGCGCAGGAAGCGGTAGCCGCGCAGCAGCGCCTCGCCGTCGGCGCGGCCGACGTAGCCGCCCGCGACCAGCGCGCGCAGCGCCGGAATGGTGCCGGGTGCCCGCAGCGTCTCGTCGCCACGGCCGTGCACCAGTTGCAGCAGCTGGACGGCGAACTCGATGTCGCGCAGACCGCCGGGGCCGCGCTTGATCTCGCGCTCCAGCTCCTTCGGCGGGATGTGGTCGATGATCCGGCGCCGCATCGCGCGGACGTCCTCGACGGCCTCGGGTCGTTCGGCCGCCCGCCAGACCAGCGGCGCGAGCTGGTCGATCCACTCCTGCGCCAGCGGCAGGTCTCCGGCGGCCGGGCGGGCCTTGAGCAGCGCCTGGAACTCCCAGGTGCGCGCCCACCGCCGGTAGTAGGCCAGGTGACTGGCGAGGGTCCGCACCAGCGGGCCCCGGTTGCCCTCGGGGCGCAGCGCGGCATCCACCGGCCACGCGACGAGCCCGCAGATGTGGATGAGCCGGGTCGCCACCGTCGTGCCGGCGGCCAGGTCGGCGTCCTCGGCGCCCACGAAGATCACGTCCACGTCGGAGACGTAGTTCAGCTCGCCGCCGCCGCACTTGCCCATCGCCACCACGGCCAGCCGGGGACGCGCGGTGCCGGTCGGAAGCTCCGAGACGGCGACCTCGTACGCCGCGGCCAGCGTCGCGTCGGCCAGCGCGGAGAGCGCCGCCATGGTCTGCTCCAGGCCGCGCCCGCCGGTCAGGTCCGCCGCCGCGATCCGCAACAGGGCCAGCCGGTACGCGCTTCGCAGCACCGCCACCGGGTTGCCGTCGCCGGCCGGCTCCAGCCGACCCTCAGCGGTCGGCGCGAGCCCGTCCGGGGCGGTGCGCAGCGCGGCGCAGTGCTCGGGGTGGGCCACCAGGTGGTCGCCGAGCGCCGACGAGGCGCCGAGCACCGCGATCAGCCGCCGCCGCAACCCGGGGTCGGCGTGCAGCTCCGCCAGCAGCGGCGACCGGGCCAGGGCGTCGCTCTCGGCGGTCACCGCGGTGGTCGCACCCGGTCCGGTGCCGCCGTTCGCGCGGCGTTCGGCCTCCACGATGCGGTGCAGCTGACGCAGCGCCAGGTCGGGGTCGGCAGCTCGGGACAGCGCCGCCAGCAACTCCGTGGCCAACTCGTCGACCGGCTCCTGCTCGACCGGCCGCCACAGCCGCAGGCCGTCCGGGCCGAGCAGGTCGGCGGCGCGCGCCCCACCGTCGCCCTCGGCGGTGCCGAAGCCGTACCGGGCGAGCCGGCCCGGCGCCCTGGTCGGCCGGCTCATCAGTGCCCGAGCAGCGGCAGGCCACGCCGCGTCGTGCTGTCGTCCAACTCGCCGAGCGCCAGCGCGGCGAACCGCGCGGCGAACGGTTGCCAGACCTCCTCGACGTCCGCCATCACCGAGGCGCAGGCCGCGACCACCAGCTCCGGGTCGTAGCCCAGGTCGGCGAGGAGGGTCGAGTCGGCGGCCCAGTCGGCGATCATCGCGGTGTCGCACTCGATGTGGAACTGCAGCCCCCAGGCCCGGTCGCCGAGCCGGAAAGCCTGGTTCGGGTAGCGGGTGGAGGCGGCCAGCAGGGTGGCACCCCGAGGCAGCTCGGTGATCTCGTCGGAGTGCCACTGGAGCACGTCCGGAATCAGCGGCACGTACCGGAACAGCGGATCGTCTCCGGCGGCGTCCCGCTTGCCGACCACGCCGGGGCCGACCTCCGGCCCGGACGGGCTGCGTTCGACCAGCCCGGCGTGCGCGGTGGCGAGCAGTTGCGCGCCCAGGCACACGGCCAGGGTCGGCACCCGGTACCGGACCGCCTTGCGGAGCAGCCCTTCCACCGCGGGGAACCAGGGTGCGCCGGGCGAGCCGTCCGGCAGCGGGTACGCCTGCTGGTCGCCGCCGAGCACCACCAACGCCGCGTACCCCTCCAGGTCGGCGGGGAGCTCGTCGCCGGCGTGCGGGCGGACCACCCACAGCTCCAGCCCTGCCTCGGTCAGCCACTCACCCAGTCGGCGCGGGTCGTCCGTCGGGTCGTTCTCGATCACCAGCGCAGTTGCCACTCGTCGAGGCTAGCCGGTGCGCCACGCGGCGCCACGCCCCGCCACGGTCCCGCACCGTGCGCCGCCGGGCGCCGCCGACGTGCGCGGCCCTCCGGACGGCGGGGTCGTTAGGCTCTGCGGTTGTGATCAGCGAGGACCGTGCCGCCGTCCGCCCGCCCGTGCTGCGCCCGGGTGACACGGTGCTGCTGGTGTCGCCGTCCGGGCCCACCTCCCCGGAACGGGTGGCGCGCGGGATGGAGCTGCTCACCGGCTGGGGCCTGCGGCCCGTGCCGGCGCCGAACGCGTACGCCCGGCAGGGCTACCTGGCCGGCGCGGACGAGCTGCGCGCCGCCGACCTGAACGCGGCGTTCGCCGACCCCCAGGTGCGCGGGGTCATCTGCACGCGCGGCGGGTACGGCGTCCAGCGGGTGGTGGACGCCATCGACATGGCCGCCGTCCGCCGCGACCCGAAGGTGGTGGCCGGCTTCTCCGACATCACCGCGCTGCAGTTCGCGCTCTGGCGGGGTGCCCGGTTGGCCGGCGTGCACGGCCCGGGAGCGGCCTGGCGGGACGAGCGCACCCCGCTGCGCTCGGCCGAGTCGCTGCACGCCGCGCTGATGACGACCGAGCCGGTGACGGTCGCCGCCGTACCCGGCGAGGAGACCTTTCCGGTACGCGTACCGGGCCGCACCACCGGCACCCTGCTCGGCGGCAACCTGTGCATGATCGCCGCGTCGATCGGCACGCCGGACCTGCCCGACCTGACCGGAGCGGTGCTGCTGGTCGAGGACGTGCAGGAGCCCCCGTACAAGGTCGACCGGATGCTCACCCAGCTGCGCCGGGCCGGCGCGCTGGACGGCCTGGCCGGGGTCGCGGTCGGGCAGTTCACCGACTGCGCCGACGGCTGGGAGACCACGATCGCCGACGTGCTCACCGAACGCCTCGGCGTCCTCGGCGTACCGGTGCTCGGCGGGCTGCCGATCGGCCACGGCCCCGGCCAGCTCACCGTCCCCGTCGGCACCCCGGCCACCCTCGACACCGACGCCGGCACCCTCACCGTCTCCCCCGCCGTCGTCTGACTTCCCTGGTCCCCGTGGCCGGCGACGTGCTCAGGGGGTGAGGCAGGCCAGGCGGCCGATTTCCAGGGCGGCGTGGACTGTGCCGTCGGACGCGACCGTCAGGCCATGCGGCTCGGAGTTCGGGGTGGGCAGCTCGTAGGTGTCGACCCGGCCGGTCGGGTCGACGTGGCCGATCCGGTTGCCGGCCCATTCGGTGAACCAGGCGCCGCCGGCCGGATCGGCGACGATGGCGTGCGGCCGGGCCGTCCGGTCCGGCAGCGGGTACTCCTCGATCCGGCCGTCCGGGGTGATCCGGCCGACCTGACCGGCGGCGATCTCCACGAACCAGAGCGCCCCGTCCACGCCCGCGGTGATACCGACCGGCGCGGCACCCTCGGTGGGCAGCGGATGCACACGCACCACCCCGTCCATGCCAACCCGGGCGATCGCGTTCGCCTGGTTGAGCGTGCACCAGACGGCGTCGTCCGGCCCGGCCGCCACCATCGAGGCGAACGCGCCGGAGACCGGTAGCCGCACCTCGGTGACCACGCCGTCGGTGCTCACCCGGCCGACGGTGTCGGAGCTCATGCCGGCGTACCAGAGGGCGCCGTCCGGGCCCGCGGCGATGCCGCACGGGCCGGTGCCGGCCGGCAGAACGACCTCGCTCTGGTCGCCGTCGGTCGTGATCCGGCCGATCCGGTCGTCCCCGGAACGGGTGAACCAGAGGGCACCGTCCGGGCCGGGCGTGACGATCAACGGCCGGCTACCCGGACCGCCGGCCGGCCAGCGGCGCACCGAACCGTCCGCGGCCACTCGGGCGAGCGCGCCAGCGTGGACCAGGGTCAGCCAGAGCGCCCCGTCGGGGCCGGTCGTGATGCCGTACGGCCCGGCCTGCGGATCGCTGAGCGGGATTTCCCGGATCACGGTGGATGTCACGAGAGCTGCCTTCCGTCGATGGATTTCCGGTCGACCGGCCCGCGTGGCTCGGCCAGCCGGGCACGGCGAGCAATCACCTTTGCCCACCGGCCGTACCGGGGCAACAGGTTTGTCCCATTTCCCTGGCCGAATTGCCAGCCTGCGGACAGGTTCGCCACGGGTTGCACCCAGCCCAGCCGGTCACGGTCGGTAACGACATCGCAACACCACCGAGCACCTGGAGGAGAGCATGTCCCGCACCATCCGCAAGAAGCACCTGCTGGCCGGCCTGGCCACCGCTGGCGTCCTCGGCGTGGGCATCGCAGCCCCGACGATGGCGTTCGCCGCGGACGCCGGCACGCCGACCCCGAGCGCCAGCAGCACCGCCGAGAAGCCGGAGTCGAAGGCCGACCGGCAGGGCGAGTTCGCCGAGGCGCTCGCCAAGGAGCTGGGCGTCTCCACCGACAAGGTGACCGCCGCGCTGGAGAAGGTCCGCGAGCAGAAGGACGCCGACCGTCCGGAGCGGCCGGAGCGGCCGTCCACCGAGGACCGCCAGGCCGCGCTCAAGGAGCGCCTGGACCAGGCGGTCGAGGACGGCAAGCTCACCCAGGAGCAGGCCGACGCGATCACCAAGGCCGTCGAGGCCGGCGTCTTCCCCGGTGGCGACGGTCACCGCGGACCGGGCGGTCACGGCGGACCGGGTAACGGCGGCCCTGGTGGCAACGGCGGGCCTGGCGGCACCGACGGCCCCGAGGGCACCGACAACCCCGAGGGCACGACCGGCAAGTGATCGGCGGCGGCGCCGCCCCGACATCGGGCGGCGCCGCCCCAGCCGGACCAGTTGCGGTGGCATGGCGGTGTCCGGGTTACCCGGACACCGCCATTACGCCGAACCGGCGCCGGTCCCGACTGTCAGGAGCCGGCGGGCACCGGCGGGGGCGTGAAGACCCCGACGTGGTTGCCGGCCGGGTCGAGCAGGTGGGCGAAGGTGAGCCCGTTGTCGTTCACCTTCACCGGCACCAGCACCTTGCCGCCGGCCGCCTCGGCCCGCTGGCAGGTCCCCGCCACGTCGTTCACCTGCACATAGAAGATCGCGTAGTTCGGCCCCTGCCCGCCGGTGCCCCGAATCGCGCCGCCGATCCCCTCGCCGGCACCACCCTCGGTCGTCCGGTACGACGCGCCGCCGGCGCCCTCCTCGGTGAAGCTCCACCCGAACAGGTCGCCGTAGAACCGCTGCGCCACGTCTGGCCGATCCGTGCCGATCTCGAACCAGGTCACCCCGCTGCTGGTGGTCATGTCTGGCCTCTCGTTTCCGCGCGCCGGCCGGTAGGCGACGCCGTCAGGAGTCAGCCTCGACCCCGCCCGCGACACCGTCCTGTCGGTGTTTCCCCGGCAGTGCGGACAGATCCACCACCAGTTTTCAGACCAGGCTCAGCGCCCGGACCCGCTCGCGCGGGATGTCCAGGTCGGCCGGGCGCAACTCCCGGGCCACCACCTCGGACAACACCCGGACACTCCGGATCCGGTCGGTGCGGAAGCAGCGCAGCTCATCGCGCAGCCGACACCAGGCGAGCAGATACCAGTGTCGGGGGTTGCCCAGGTAGCCGAGCGGCTCGACGTCGCGTACCGAATCGGCGCCGTCCCGGTCGGCGTACCGGATGCGCAGCACCCGCCGCGCGACGACCGCGTCGGCGACGATGGCCGGGACGGGCGTGGCCGGCCCGTCGCCGATCAGGTGCACCCGGCCGGCGAGCCGGTGCGCCTCGGCCGCGTCGGCGGCCGGCAGCACCGCCACCAGCTTGCGCAGCGCGGTGGCGCCCGGCGCGGCGAACGGCGTGCCGGCGAGCCGGTGCAGCGCGACGGCCATGGCCACCGCCTCGCCGGGCGTCAGGTTGACCGGGGGCAGGGTGCGGGCGCGGTCCACCACGTAGCCCCCGGTGCGCCCAGGCTCGGCCCAGATCGGCACCCCGGCCTCCTGCAACGCGCCGATGTCGCGCTCGATGGTCCGGCTGCTGACCTCGAAGCGCGCGGCCAGCCAGCGGGCGCTGCGCGGGCGTGGCGAGACCGCGCGCAGCTCCTCGACCAGGGCGTAGAGGCGGTCCGTGCGGTTCATGCCCCGCACGCTACGGACGGGGTACGACGACCGCGCTCAGGCGATGCAGGCGCAGACGATCAGCGCCGCTCCAAAATGGGTGGCGGCGCTGACCCGGGCCGCCGGATGCGGGTCGTCCGAGCAGATGATCTCGCCAAGCTTGCCCGGGGTGAGCAGATCGAGCACGAAGAAGGCCAGCGCCATGATGGCCAGCCCGACGAACCCGAACACCACGGTGGAGGCGAGCCCCTTGCCGAAGTCGCTGTAGCTGGTGAGGATCGCGGTGAAGACAATCCCGGCGATACCGAGCTGGTTGGCGGCCAGCAGCAGCCCCGCGTTGGCGTTGCGGCGTACCCAGATCAGCTCCCGCAGCCGCCCCGGTGTGAGCAGGTCGACCAGCACGAAGCCGGCCGCCATCAGCCCTACGCCGACGATCCCGAACACGACGCTCTGCCAGGCACCGCTGAGCAGATCCTCCAGCACCGACTGCCTCCCGAATCTCCGCCCGGAGGGGTACCGGCGCGGTGATCGAGACGATAGCGGCAGCACGCAACCGCGTCAGCCCCGCGGTTACAGCGCCAGGTAGCGCTGCCGCTCGTACGGGGTGACCTCGCGGCGGTACTGCTCCCACTCGGCCCGCTTGTTGCGCAGGAAGAAGTCGAAGACGTGCTCGCCGAGCACCTCGGCGACCAGTTCGGACCCGGCCATCACGTCGATCGCCTCGGCGAGGTTCTCCGGCAGAGCTTCGTACCCCATCGCGCGCCGCTCGGCGCTGGTCAGCGACCAGACGTCGTCCTCGGCGCCCGGCGGCAGCTCGTAGCCCTCCTCGATGCCCTTCAGGCCGGCGCCGAGCAGCACCGCGAAGGCGAGGTACGGATTGGCCGCCGAGTCCAGCGAGCGGACCTCCACCCGGGCCGAGTTGGGCTTGCCGTACGCGGGCACCCGGACCAGCGCGGACCGGTTCAGGTGACCCCAGCAGACGTACGCCGGGCTCTCGGTGATCCGGTCGGGCAGTGCCTGCGGGAAGAGCCGCTTGTACGAGTTGACCCACTGGTTGGTGACCGCCGTGTACTCCCGCGCGTGCACCAGCAGGCCGGCGATGAAGGACTTCGCCACCTTGGAGAGCTTCATCGGGTCGCCGCCGTCGTGGAAGGCGTTGCGCTCCCCCTCGAACAGCGACAGGTGGGTGTGCATGCCGCTGCCCGGCTGGTCGGTGAACGGCTTCGGCATGAAGCTGGCCTGCACGCCGGTGGAGAGCGCCACCTCCTTGACCACGTGCCGGAAGGTCATGATGTTGTCGGCGGTGGTGAGCGCGTCGGCGTAGCGCAGGTCGATCTCCTGCTGGCCGGGGGCGACCTCGTGGTGGCTGAACTCCACCGAGATGCCGATCCGCTCCAGCGCCAGCACCCCTTGCCGGCGGAAGTCCCGGGCGACGGCGTGGGTGGTGTGCTCGAAGTAGCCGCCGGTGTCCACCGGGATGGGCACCGAGCCGTCCTGCGGGCCGTTTTCCAACAGGAAGAACTCGATCTCGGGGTGGGTGTAGAAGGTAAAGCCCTTCTCGGCGGCCTTGGACAGCGCGCGGCGCAGCACGTGCCGGGGATCCGCCCAGGATGGCCCGCCGTCGGGCAGCAGGATGTCGCAGAACATCCGGGCGCTCTCGCCGCTGACCCCGCCCTCGAACGGGAAGACCTGGAAGGTGGTCGGGTCGGGCATGGCCACCATGTCCGATTCGAAGACCCGGGCGAAGCCCTCGATCGCCGAGCCGTCGAAGCCGATGCCCTCCTCGAAGGCCGCCTCCAGCTCGGCGGGTGCCACCGAGACGCTCTTGAGCGTGCCCAGCACGTCGGTGAACCACAGCCGGACGAACCGGATGTCCCGCTCTTCCAGCGTACGGAGGACGAACTCCTGCTGACGGTCCACTTCCACCCCTCGCAACACCTGTTTGCCATCGCCTGCCGGGCCGGCCCGGCCTGACCGACCAGTCTTCATGTGCCTGGTTACGCCGACGTTACGCCAACGCCCGCCTGCCGTCCCGGCTGCCCGCCGCGGCAGCGGCCGGACCGGCGACGGTCCTGCTGTGGCGGTGGTCCTGCTGTGGCGGTGGTCCTGCTGTGGCGGTCGTCCTGCTGTGGCGGTCGTCCTGCTGCGGCGGCAGCGCCGCAGGTGCCCGCGGGCGGCGGCCCGGCCGCGAGCGCTGGCCCACCGGCGGTCGGCCGGCCCGGCGCGAGCGTGGCCGCCGTCTCCCGTTGGCATCGTGTCCGCCCCGACGGGCTGGGGCAAAATGAGGACATGCCCACCCTGCGTCTCGCCCTGTCCCAGGTCAACCCGAGCGTCGGCGACCTCGCCGGCAACGCCGACCTGGTCCGCAGCTGGACCCGCCAGGCCGCTGATGCCGGCGCCCAACTGGTGCTCTTCCCCGAGATGATGCTGACCGGGTACCCGGTCGAGGATCTGGTCTTCCGGCGTTCCTTCGTCGCCGCGTCCCGGGCCGCCCTGGAGCAGCTCGCCGCCGACCTCGCCACGGACGGCCTCGGCGAGTTGCCGGTGGTGGTCGGCTACCTGGACGCCGACGGGCCGCCCCAGGTCAGCGAGCACGCCGAGCCGGGTCGGGGCGCCCGCAACGCCGCCGCGCTGCTGCACCGGGGCGTGGTGGCCGCCCGCTACTTCAAGCACCACCTGCCCAACTACGGCGTCTTCGACGAGGACCGCTACTTCCTGTCCGGCGACATGCTGACCGTGGTGCGGATCGGTGGGGTGGACGTCGCGCTGACCATCTGCGAGGACCTGTGGCAGGCCGGCGGCCCGTTCGCCGCCGCCCGGCAGGCCAGGGTCGGCCTGGTGGTCAACATCAACGGCTCGCCGTACGAGCTGAACAAGGACGACATCCGGCTGCCGCTGGTCCGCCGGCGGGCCGCCGAGGCGGGCGCCGCCATCGCGTACGTCAACATGATCGGCGGGCAGGACGAGCTGGTCTTCGAGGGCGACTCGATGATCGTGGCCGCCGACGGTGAGCTGCTCACCCGGGCCCCGCAGTTCGTCGAGCACCTGCTCGTGCACGACGTGGAACTGCCGGCCGCCGGCGCGCCGCCGGCCGAGGAGACCGTCGCGGACGGCATGCGGGTGGTGCACAGCACCCTGGACGGCATCCCGCCCACGCCGTCCGGCCCGGCCGCCACCGGCGGGCTGATCGAGCCGGTGGCCGACGAGGCCGAGGTGTGGCACGCGTTGGTGCTCGGCCTGCGCGACTACGTCAACAAGAACAGGTTCCCGTCGGTGGTGCTCGGCCTCTCCGGCGGCATCGACTCGGCGGTGGTGGCCGCGCTGGCCGTCGACGCGCTCGGTCCGGACCGGGTGGTCGGGGTGTCGCTGCCCAGCCAGCACTCCTCCGAGCACTCCCGGGAGGACGCCGCCGACCTGGCCAAGCGCACCGGGCTGGACTACCGCACCGAGCCGATCCAGCCGATGGTGGACGGTTTCCTGGCCAACCTGTCGCTGTCCGGGGTGGCGGTGGAGAACCTCCAGGCCCGGGTACGCGGCGTGATCCTGATGGCGCTGTCGAACCAGGAGGGCCACCTGGTGCTGACCACCGGCAACAAGAGCGAGCTGGCGGTCGGCTACTCCACGCTGTACGGCGACTCGGTGGGCGGCTTCAACCCGGTCAAGGACGTGTGGAAGACACTGATCTGGCGGCTGGCGAAGTGGCGCAACGCGGACGCGGCCCGGCGGGGCGCGACCCCACCCATCCCAGAGAACTCGATCGGCAAGCCGCCGAGCGCCGAGCTGAGCCCGGGCCAACTGGACAGCGACACCCTGCCCGACTACGACGTACTGGACCCGATCCTGATCGGCTACGTCGACGGCGACCTCGGCCGGGACGGGCTGATCGAGTCGGGCCACGACCCGGCCGTGGTGGACAAGGTGCTGCGGCTGGTGGATACCGCCGAGTACAAGCGACGGCAGTCCGCGCCGGGCACGAAGATCTCGATGAAGGCGTTCGGCCGGGACCGCCGGCTGCCGATCACCAACCGGTGGCGCGAGCACGGCTGAGCCGTCCGGGGTGAGCGCCGGGTCGGTGGGCCGGTCCGGCGCCCTCGCCGCGGTGGAGTGACATCTTCCACTGCGCCCTGCCGTCATCCCTGCCTGCGATGCGACGATCGCGACAGAACCCGGGGACCGCGCAGGCGGCCTCGAGGAAGGAGACAGTGATGGTGGAGTCCACGCCCAACGAGGTGACCGCGCTGTACGGCGGCCCGGCCACCCGACGGGTCCGTACCCGCGACCTGATCGCCGCCAAGGAGCGCGGCGAACGGTGGCCGATGCTCACCTCGTACGACCAGTACACGGCGGCGATCTTCGACCAGGCCGGCGTCCCGGTGCTGCTGGTCGGCGACTCAGCCGCGAACAACGTGTTCGGCTACGAGACCACCCTGCCGGTCACCGCCGACGAGTTGCTCCCGCTGGTGCGAGCGGTGGTACGGGCGACCCGACAGTCGCTGATCGTCGGCGACCTGCCGTTCGGCTCGTACGAGGAAGGCCCGACGCAGGCGCTGCGTACCGCCGTGCGGTTCATGAAGGAAGGTGGCTGCCACGCGGTGAAGCTGGAGGGTGGCCGCCGCTGTGCCGCGCAGATCGCCGCGATCGTCGGCGCCGGCATTCCGGTGATGGCGCACATCGGCTTCACCCCGCAGAGCGAGCACACCCTGGGCGGCTACCGGGTGCAGGGCCGAGGCGACGCGGCCACCGAGGTTTTGGCCGACGCGCGGGCGGTTGCCGAGGCGGGCGCGTTCGCGGTGGTGCTGGAGATGGTGCCGGGTGAGGTGGCCAAGCAGATCACCCACGAACTGTCGATCCCCACCGTGGGTATCGGGGCCGGCCCCGACACCGACGCCCAGGTGCTGGTCTGGCAGGACATGGCCGGCCTGCGTACCGGCAAGGCACCACGCTTCGTGAAGCGGTATGCGGACCTGTCCGGCGCCCTCACCGACGCCACCCGCCGGTTCGCCGACGAGGTCCGCGGCGGCGAGTTCCCAGCCGCCGAGCACACCTTCTAGGACGGTCCGCGGCTCGCGTGGGTCCGCGGCTCGGACGGTCCACAGCTCGCGTAGGTCCGCGGCTCGGACGGTCCGCGGCTCGCGTGGGTCCGCGGCTCGCGTAGGTCCGCGGCTCGCGTAGGTCCGCGGCTCGCGTAGGTCCGCGGCTCGGACGGTCCACGGCGGCAGGGCCGGCCGGCACGACGCTTCAGTCGGCCGGCCAGCCCCGCCGCCGCACCGCTAACGGGCACCGGCAACGGGCGGAAGCCGCCGGGCCGCCAATCGATCACCACCGCTGAAACTGTCGTACACCTGTTCTAGTCTTTGGTCGTGGTCGAGGAGTTGGCGCAGGCGGAAGGCGCGGTGGCGGCGTGCCTCGATGTGGCCACCTGGGCCGTCGCGGAGCATGAGCTGGTCGCGGCGCTCGACGCCGCGCACCGGCTCGAGCAGCGCCTGGCGGCCGATGCAGCTGGCCCTGGTGCGCGAGCTGGACGGTCGGGGCACCGCCGTCGCACAGGGCGCGTCCTCGACGGCGGTCTGGCTGCGCCACCGGCTGCGGCTCACCGTCCCCGCCGCCCGTCAGCTGGTCGACCTCGCCGGCACGCTGGACGCCGCCGCCCCCGGGATACGTCGCGCGTTGGCCGACGGGGACATCAGCCTCGAGCAGGCCCGGGTCATCGGCGACACCGTCAGCACGGTGCACGCCGCCGCCGGCGCCGGCGCTGCCGACAAGGCCGTCGGCGTGCTGGTCGAGTGGGCGGGACAGTTCGATCCGGCACTGCTCCGCAGGCTCGGCACGCGGATTCTCGACCACGTCGCTCCGGAGGTCGCCGAGGCCGCCGCCCAAGCCGTGTTGGAGGCCGAGGCCCACCGGTCGGCCCGAGACCGTCACGTCACACTGTCCGAGCTGCACGATGGCCGCCTCCGGCTGACCGGCAGCCTGGACGCCGAGGCGGCCGGCCTGCTGCGCGCCGCGATCGAGCCGTTGACCGCACCGTCGGGCCCGGACGACCCGCGCACCCCCGGGCAACGCCGACACGACGCGCTCGCCGACCTCTGTCGGCTCACCCTGCGCACCGGGGAGCTACCCGTACATGGCGGCGAGCCCGCCCAGATCGTCGTCACCACCAGTCTCGACAGCCTGCTCCGGCAGCTCGACGCCGCAGCCCTGGACACCGGCCTCCAGCTCACCCCGGAGGCGGTCCGCCGGCTCGCCTGCGACGCGGCCATCCTGCCCGCAATCCTTGGCAGCACCGGCCAGGTGCTCGACGTGGGCCGCCAACGCCGACTCGTCACCGGGCCTCTCCGGCGCGCACTGGTCCTACGGGACCGCGGCTGCGCCTTCCCAGGCTGCGACCGCCCGCCCCGCTGGTGCGACGCCCACCACATCCGCCACTGGGCGAACGGCGGCGAGACGAGCCTGCAGAACGCGGTGTTGCTCTGTGCACACCACCACCGGCACATCCATCGCGGCGACTGGACCGTCCTTCTGGGCGGCGACGGCCACCCGGAGTTCGTCCCGCCAGCCTGGCTCGATCCCGACCAACTCCCCCGCCGCAACCAGTACCACCGGCGGACGTGAGCACACCGTTCAGCAACGCTGACACCTTCGCCAGGCCAACGCTCCGGACACCGCCCGTCGAAGACCAGCCCGCGCGATCGGACCGACTCAGCGGTCCAGCAGCGGGCGCACCGGCAACCGCGCCCAGAGCTGGCTAGCTCACCGGTACGCGGGCCGCCGGCAGACAAGCTCGCCGGTGGGCAGACTCGCCGGTACGTAGGCTCCCGGAGGGCAGGGTCGCCGGCAACGGGCTCGCCGGTGCCAAGCCCGCCGGCGGACAGGCGCAGAGCAGGGCCGCGGCGGGCTCATAGGTCGGTGACGCGGATGCCGGCGTGGGCCTTGTAGCGCTTGTTGATGGCGATCAGGTTGGCGGTGAACGCCTCGATCTGGTGGGCGTTGCGCAACCGGCCAGCGTAGATGCCGCGCATCCCGGGGATCCGGGCGGCGAGCGCGCCGACCACGTCGACCAGCTCGCGGTCCTCGGTGCAGATAAGCACGTCCAGGTCGATCCGGTCGACCTCGGGGTCGGCCAGCAGCGGGGCGCTGACGTGGTTGAACGCCGCGCAGACCCGGGAGTCGGGCAGCAGCGCGGCGGCCTGCTGCACGGCGCTGCCCTCGGCGACGTTCAGCGCGTAGGGGCCCTGCTTGTCAAAGCCGAGCGGGTTGACGCAGTCGATGACGATCGTGCCGGCGAGCGGCTCGGCGAGGGAGGCGACGGTAGCGGCGTGCCCGTCCCACGGCACCGCGATGATCACGACGTCGCTGCGCCGGGCCACCTCGTCGTTGGCCGCACCGGTGATACTGACATCGGCCGGCATCCGGGGCAGCGCGGCGATCTCGGCGGCGGACTCGGCGGCCCGCTCCGCGGAGCGGGAGCCGATCAGCACCGTCTGCCCGGCCCGGGCGAGGCGGTAGGCGAGACCCCGCCCCTGATCGCCGGTGCCACCGATGATGCCGACCGTCAGCCCGGACACGTCGGGCAGCGTGCTCGCGTCGTATGCCATGGGCTCATCCTCGCAAACCGCCCGGTCCGGCAGCAGCGTCAGCCGCTGTGACAATTCCCGCTGCCCGCCCGCCGCGCTGCCAACTCGTCGGCTCGGGATCCGACCCGGACGCCACCACCGGCCGACACCGCCCACGCGCCCCGACGACGACCCAAGCCGGGAGCGAACTGCCGCTCCAGGCCAACTCGAACAGGACCCGCCGGCAACCGGCCCACCAGCGCGAAAAGGGCCGCCAGCAACCCCTTCAGACCAGCTCGAACAGGATCGTGCGGGTAGCCGGGTCGGCGGTTACCAGCCGGACCCGGACTCGTTCGCCGAGCGGCAGTTGGCCGAGGCAGCGGCCGCGCACCGGCGGGGCGTCCAGGGCGACCGTGCCGCCGGGCGGGCGGGGGCGGGAGCGGCCGTTGGGTGGGGCGTCCACGTCCAGTACCGCCGCGTCGAAGGTCTCCCCCACCCGGTCCGCCAGCAGCACCGCTTCGGCCAGCTCGACCGCACCCCGGCTGGCCGCCGAGGCGGTCCGGTCGGTCGTGGCCATGACCTCGGGCAGCCGGGGCAGCGCGGCGCGCGCCCAGTCGGGCACCGGCCGGCCCGCGTGCAGGGCCAGGCAGACCTCGGTGGCGTACCGGTCGGCCAGGCGCCGCAGCGGCGCCGTGACGTGGGCGTACGCGGCGGCCACCCCGCCGTGCTCCGGCTGCTCCGGCGGCGTCCCGTCGAACGCGGTGTAGGCCGCGCCGCGCATCAGCTCGGCTGCCTGGTCGATGAACGCGGCGGCGCGCGGCTGGGCGGGGTCCAGCCCGACGATCACCTCGCCCGGGCCAACACCGTCCGGCCAGTGCACGCCCAGCGGCGCGGCGGCGGCCCGCAGCCGCTGCACGGCCTCCGGCTTCGGAGCCGGCATGGTGCGCAGCAGGCCGACCCGGCCGGCCAGCATGATGTCGGCGGCGGCCATCCCCGTCAGCAGGGAGATCTGCGCGTTGTGCTCCTCCATGGGCACCGGCCCGCGCAACACCAGCCGCCAGCCCTCGCCGTCGGGTTCCACGTCCTGCTCGGGCAAGGGCAGGTTGATCGCGCCACGACGCAGTCCCCGAGCGGTCAGTCGGTCACCGATCTCGGGCAGCAGCGCGATCGGGTCGGGCAGTCGCCCGCCGTCCGCCGCCGCCTGCACCCCGGAGTAGTCGAGTTTGGCCCGGCTGCGGACCAGGGCGCGTTCCAGCTCGACGGCCACGGTGCCGCCGTCGGCGTCCAGGTCGATGGTCCAGACCACCGCGGCCCGGTCGTCGTCGGGCAGCAGACTGGCCGCGCCCTCGCTGAGCGTCAGCGGGTGCAGCGGCACGTGGCCGTCGGGCAGGTAGATGGTCTGCCCTCGCCGCCAGGTCTCCGCCTCCAGCGCGCCGCCGGGGCCGACGTGCGCGGCGACGTCCGCGATCGCGTACCGCACCCGATAGCCGCCACCCGGGCGGCGGGCGAGGTGCATCGCCTGGTCCAGGTCCCGGGACGTGGCCGGGTCGACCGTGACGAACGGTACGTCGGTACGGTCGACGGGCGGTCGCGGCGGCGCGGCGGCCGCCTCGTCAGCCTCGTGTTGCGCGGCGGCCGGGAAACCCTCGGGCAGGCCGAGCTCGCGGCGCAGCGTGCCGAAGTCGATGCGGGGCGCGAGTACGCGTCGGATGACCACGGGTCAATCCTGACAGTGCCGCCGGTGATCCGCTTCCGGTGACCGGCCGAGATATCCGCCGGCGCACCGGCCGAACCGCGGCAGACCCGCCGGAGTGCCGCGTCGGGCCTGCCGGAGAACCGCGTCGGCCCTGCCGGGCGATCCGGTGCCGGACGGCCTGCGGTCAGCCGGTCGCCTTCCGCGCGGTGGTCCGCGTACCGCGGGGCGCGGTGGCCCGGGCGGCGGTCGGACGGGCCGGCGACTTGCGGGCGGTCACCTTGCGGGCCGGCGCCTTGGCCGCGACGGTCTTCTTCGCCGGGGCCTTCTTTGCCACCGCCTTGCGGGCGGCGGTCGACGACGTGCCGGTCGACTTCGCGGCCGGGGCCTTCTTTGCCGCGGCCTTGCGTGCGCCGCCGCCAGGGCGGGTGGCCGCGGTCTTCTTCGCCGTACCCGTGGTCTTCTTCGCCGCAGCGGTCGTCTTCTTCGCCGGAGCCTTCTTGGCGGCCGTCTTCTTCGCGGTGGAAGCCTTGGTCGCGGTCTTACGCGCCGGTGCCTTCGCCGCGGTGGTGGCCTTCTTCACCGCCGAGGCGGTGGTCCTCTTCGCGGCGCTGGTGGTCTTCTTCGCGGCACTGGTGGTCTTCTTCGCCGTACCCGTGGTCTTCTTCGCAGCGGCGGTGGTCTTCTTCGCAGCGGACGCCGGGGTCCGCTTCGCGGTGGCGGTCGTCTTGCGGGTGGCGGTCGAGGTCTTCGCTGGCGCCTTCTTGGCGGCGGTGGAGGCCTTGGTGGTGGCCTTCTTCGCGGGAGCCTTGGCGGCCGTGGTGGTCTTCTTGGCCGGGGCACGCCCCGCCCCGCCGGCTGCCTTCCTGGCCGGCGCCTTCGCCGCCGCCGCACCCGCGGTGGACTTGCGCACGGGGGTGGTCCGGCTCGCTCCCGTGTTCCGCTCCGCCGCGGCGGTCTTCTTCGCGGTGGTACGCCGGGCGGCCGGGCGGGTGGTGGCCTGCTGTGCTTCGGCCATCTCGGTTCCCTCCTTGGGGACGTGCTCTCGCGTGTCTCCTCGCGGAGCACTGAGTACCTCGGCGCGGGCCGTCCCGCGCCGTCTACCTGTCCTCCCCGGCCCAACGAGCGTCCTCGGCCTCCCACGCCTCGTTACGCTCCTGCACTCGTTGCAGGGCGTTCTCCGCGTCGGCCGCCGAGTCGTACGGGCCGAGGACGTGCTTCGCCGGGCACACGTCGGCGTCCGTCTCAACCCGGTGGTGCCGGGTGCACCAGTAGAACTGCCCACCACGTCCGCTGTCGCTCATGGGAATCACTGTGCACCGCGAACCGACCGGCCGCCACCGGATCACGCAAGTCACCGACCTTCTCCACAGTAGAGCCGGTTACGGCGCCCCGGGCCGGAACACCGAAAGAAAGCCCAGGCCGGGACACTTCGCCCGCCACCGGCCGTCGGCTGAACGGCCAGTTCCCGCGTACGGCAGCTCGGGGCAGGATCGGTCCCCGTGATCAACACGGTGACCGGCACGGGGGCGTGCCCGGGGTGTGGGGCCACGACGGCGTCCGTACGCGACGCGCTGCCCTGGTGCCCCAACTGCGAGTGGAATCTGGACACGTACGACCTGATGCGGCGCGAACGCGAGTTCGGCTGGCCCTGGGTCGACCGCTGGACCTACCGGATGGCGTTCCGGGCGACCGGGCGGCAGTTCACCCGGCTGGTCGGGCGGCCGCTGGGTACCAGCGGGTCCGGTGGCGCCCGGACGGTGACCGCGGTGGCGTCGCTGGTGCTGGTCGCGGCGGTACTCGCGCTCGCGGTCACCGGCGTATGGCTGATCGTGGCGTTCCCGTTTCCCAACCTGGCGATCCTGCCGGGTGTCGCGATGGTCGGCCTGGCGGTCGCGCTGCGGCCCCGGTTCGGCCGGCTCGACCCGGAGTTGGAGGTGCTCTCCCTGGACCGGGCGCCGGAGCTGTTCGCGCTGATCGGTGAGGTGGCCACGGCGATCGGGGCACCGATGCCGGACGTGGTCGGCGTCGACGGCGACATCAACGCGTACGCGGGTGCGGTCGGGTTGCGCCGCCGGAAGGTGCTCTGCCTCGGGCTGCCGTTGTGGGGCTCACTCACCGCCGGCGAGCGGGTGGCGTTGCTCGGCCACGAGCTCGGTCACTTCGTCAACGGTGACCCACGCCGGGGCCTGCTCACCCAGCCCGCATTCACCATGCTCGGCTCGGCTGCCGACCTGTTCCGGCCGGTGCGAACCAGTGTCGGCGCTGGGCTGGTGGAGATGGTGGGCGACGCGCTGGGCCGGGCGTTCCAGTGGGTGGTGTCCCGGGTTCTGTTCGTCGCCTACCTGCTGCTGGTGAGCGTGGCGCTGCGGGACAGCCAGCGCGCCGAGTACCTCGCCGACGAACTGGCCGCGCGGGTGGCCGGCTCGACGGCCGCGACCGATCTGCTCGACGCCCTGCTCGCCGCCGAGTCGATGGCGCTGGCGGTGCGCCGGGAGACCCGGGCGGGACACGGCCCGGACCGGTGGCGTTCGGCGTTGGCCCAGGCCCGCGCCGCGAGCGCCGATCGGCTGCCGCTGCTGCGCCAACTGTCGGTCCGTGACGAGGCGTCGCTGTTCGCCGCCCACCCGCCGACCGGACTGCGCCGCCGGATGCTCACCGGCCGACCGTGGCAGGACCCGGCGGTGGTGCTCACCGAGGCCCGAATGGAGCGGATCGACGCCGAACTCGCCAGGGAGTACGAGCGCTTCCGCCGTACCGTCAACTGGTCGGCCTGACACTCGACGCGGGGTCGCGGGACGGCGATGGCCGCGGAGTCGCGGCCTATGATCGCCGGATGGCGGTACCGGACTACATCCTGCGGATGCGCAAGCACGTCGGTCACGACCTGCTCTGGCTGCCCAGCGTCAGCGCGGTGGTCCGCAACGACGCCGGTGAGCTGCTGCTCGGTCAGCGCGCCGACGACGGGCGTTGGTCGGTGATCAGCGGGTTCGTCGAGCCGGGCGAGCAGCCGGCCACCGCGCTGGTCCGCGAGGTGCGGGAGGAGACGGGTCTGGACGTGGTGCCGGTGCGGCTGTCCAGCGCCGTCTCGCACCCGCACACCTACCCCAACGGGGACCGCTGCGAGTACCTCAACCTCGGCTTCGTCTGCCGGGTCGTCGCTGGCACGGCCCGGGTCAATGACGACGAGTCGCTGGCCGTGCGGTGGTTCCCGATGGACCGGCTGCCCGAGCTGGACGCGCACGCCCTGCTGGTCATCGCCTACGCGTTGCGCGACAACCAGTCGGCCGGTTTCCTGCCGCTGGGCACCACGTGGGACGACGTGCCCAGCTGAGTCTGCGCGGGTCAGGCCGGCGACGAGGTCGGGGCCGGCGCGAGGGCGACCGGCGCGGTGGGCGCCGACCGGGCCGCCCGGATGGTGTACGCGAGCGCGTAGGGCGTGCACGCCAGGTAGATCATGGGCTCCACCAGCACCTCGTTGGTGATCAGGAAGATCTCCCACGGGATGGGCCGGGGCAGGCCGAAGTTCCAGTCGGTCCAGCAGGCGAAGAGCCACAGCGGCGCGGAGATCCGGTCGACGGTGCCGGGTGGCATCTCACCGATCCCCGGGCCGGCGCCGGTGCCGCCCGGGATGCTGTCCAACACGGCGAGGATGACCGCGAGGTCGGCGGCGACGAGCGCGCCGAGGACCCCGAGCCCCCAGGCGGCCCGGACCCGGTCCCGCGCGGCGAGACCCGCCGCGGCCCAGAGGACCAGCGTCAGCCCGGCGAGCCAGAGCAGCAGACCGGGTACGGAACTGGCCAGGCTGTCGGCGTTGGTGGCGTACAGGAGCAGGACCGCGGCCGCACCGACCGGGAGCACCACGCCGAGCGCGATACGCAGCGAGCCGTCGAGCGCGGTGTGTCGGGCCCAGCGCGCGGCGAACACCGCCAGCAGCACCGCCAACCCGACGGTGAGCGCGGCCCAGAGCGGCCTCTGCGCCCGCGTCGACCAGCTCACTCCCATCGTCATCAGCCAGGTCTCGACCGGGTTCATCGCCAGCGCGCTGGCCACCACGATCCCGATGCAGGCGAGTGGGGCCAGGAGCAACGCGGCTGCGGTACGGCGGGCCCGCCGGTGCATCATGGCGCGGTCGACGAGCGGGGCGCCGGCCCGACTGACGGCGAGACTCACGGCGAAGCCCACCATCCTCGTCCGGTGACCGCTCGCGGCGAGCACGTGCAACTCGGCGTCCCACTCGCGGCGCAGGTCGTCGCGCAGGTCGGCCGGCCAGCGTCGCGCGGCGATCGCCAGCAACACCTCGGCGGCGCGGCGGGTCACCATGCCGGTGCCTCGGTGGGCCCGGCGCCGCCCCACGATGGACGAACGTCGGGGATGGCGGCCCGCAGGTCGGCAATCGCCCGGCGGGCTTCGGCCACCCCTTCGGCGGTGAGCCGGTAGTAGCGGCGGGCCGGCCGGCCCGCCGCCACCGGATCGATCGCCTCCCAGTCGGCGGCCAGCCAGCCGGCCGCCCGCAACCGGTGCAGCACGGGATAGAGGGTGCCGCTGGCCAGGCCGGTCATCCGCATCAGGTCCAGCCCGTACCGCTCCGCCTCAGGCTCGGCGAGCAACGCCGCCAGCACCTTGGCGACCGGAATGGTGATCCGCATCCCAACACTGTATCGAAATTCTACATAGGGGTGGGTACCCGTTCGACGGGAATCCACAGCTCCGCGTCCGCCTGACCGCCGTCCGCGGACACCCGCACCCGCGAAATCTCCGGGCCGGGCCGGCTGCGGTACGGGTTGGACGGGAACCACTGGGTGAACACGTCCCGCCACAGGTACTGCACCGCCTGCGGGAACGCGCCGGAGGTGGTGAAGACCGCCCACGTCCCGGCCTGCACGGGCAGTGCGTCCAGGTCCTCCGGCGGCGCGGCGGCGGTGACGACCCCGTGCCAGTAGTCCAACTCGGTGCCCTCCGCGCGGCTGTCGGCAAGGTTGTCGCTGACGTTGACGATCCCGGCCGGCTCCTGATCCGAGAGCGCCTCGATCCGCTCTGCCGTCTCCCGGTCGATGCTCCGGATGAACGCGACGATCGCCGGGTTCATCCCCTCGTGCACCAGCGGAACCCGGGCCCTGCGCCCCACCAGGGCGAACGCGTCCTTGCTGACGATTCGATATTCCATGCTGCCGCTCCCTTCAACGGTGAGTCGGAAGGACATCCGGGGCTGGGCGCGCAGCGCGGCCCCCGTACGCCGGGCCTCGCCGGGTGCCACGCCGTGCACGGCGTGGAACGCCCGGGCGAACGCCTCTGCCGAGCCGTAGCCGTAGTGCACCGCGATGTCGAGCAGCGTCCGCTCCCCCGCCAGCACGTCCGCCCCGGCGACGGTGAGCCGACGCCGACGGATGTACTCCGACAGCGGGATGCCGGCCAGCGCGGAGAACAGCCGTCGGAAGTGGTACTCCGACGTCAGCGCGATCCGCGCCAGGTTGGCCACCTCGATCCGTTGGTCGAGGTGCCGCTCGATGTACGCCATGGCCTCGTTGAGCCGCTCCAGCACCCGGGTCTCCTTCCCTTTCGAGCACCGACGCTAGGCGGCGGGGCAGGCCGCCCACCCGACATCCGGTGCCCGCAACGGTCGGGTGCGCGCGGAGTCGCCGGTGTCAGCGGGTCGGCTGCTGCATGATCCAGGTGGGCAGCGGGTCTGCCACGGAACGCACCACCTCCCAGCCGGCGCGGCGGTACAGCTCGACGTTGGCCGGGTTGCTGGTCTCCAGGATCGCCGGCAGGCCGTCCGCGGAGGCGCGATCCAGCCCCGCCCTCATGACGAGACGGCCCCAACCACGTCCGGCGCTGTCGGGGTGGGTGCCCAGGACGCCGAGATACCAGAACGGGAACGCCGGCAGTGCGGCGTGCACGGCCTCGTCGTAGGCCTGAACGCGAGCCAGCACCTCGGCGGGGTAGTGAGCGGCGAGGTCGCCGTCCGGCGATTCGTGGCCGGCTGCCGGTGGCTCCCAGATGGCGACCGAGGCACCGCCACCGATCGTCCAGATCGTCGCCTTGTGCACCCGCTTGTCGAAGAGGTGCCCGAAGAAGGCGGCGGCGTACCGCGGATAGGTTTCCTCGTCCGGGAACAGGTGCCGCAGTACGGGATCCTTGATGAACGCGGCGACCAGCGAGCCGACCACCGTGTCACGGTCCGCTGGGCTGGCGATGGTGATCTCGGGCGCTGTCACAGCAGTCGACCCTATCCCGGTCCGGCACCTTGACCCTGACACGGTGGCAGGACGAAGACTCGTCTCATGAACATCGACGACTACCGGAGACACTCCCCGTACAGCGACCCCGGTCGGCACGCCGCACTGCTCGACGCCGTGCCCCCCGACATCGCCACCGTGGCGGCGACCGCCCGCAACGTGATCGTCCACTACCGGGCCGGCGGCGTCGAGCTGCCCACCGAGCGGCTCGACGAGGTGAACTGCCGCTGGGTGGACCGCATCCTCGACACCGACCAGTCCCGATTTTCCATGCCACTCAGCGCCGAGCGTCCGACCGCTGACCGGGTAGCCGGCTGCTGCCGGGACCACACGCTGCTCTCGGTCGCGGTGCTCCGTCAGCACGGCATCCCCAGCCGCAGCCGGGTCGGCTTCGCCTCCTACTTCACGCCCGGCTGGCACCACGATCACGTGCTGGCGGAGTACTGGAACGGCGAACGCTGGGTCTGGGCCGACCCGGAAATCGATCCGGCCGGCGACTGGCGGTTCGACGGCTACGACATCGACCCGGCGGCAGGGCTCTTCGACTCGGCAGCGCGGGTGTGGTCGGCGTACCGGGCCGGGGCGATCGACCCCGACGTCTACGGCGTGGCCCCGGAATCGCCGATCCGCGGTGCGTGGTTCATCTACGACTACGTCCTGCACGAGCTCGCCCATCGGCAGAAGGACGAGCTGCTGCTCTGGGACGGGTTCGACGCGATGACCGACGACTTCGCCGATGCCGACCTCACGCTCGTCGACGAGATCGCCGCGTTGCTGCTCGCCGCCGACGACGGCGACGAGGCCGCGGAGAAGGCGCTCGCCGACCGGTACGCAACCGACACCCGCCTGCGCCCCGGCTCTCAGATCCGTACCATCTCACCGTTCTCAGGCACCGTCAGCACGGTCGACCTGCGTCGCTGATCGGGCCTACCCGAACGTGAAGGCGTACGCCTCGGCGCCGGGCTCGCCGAACGAGATCTGCAGGCTCCGTTCGCGGACCGCGTCGTGCTGGCGTACGAGCTGGTAGAGGCGGCCGTCCTGGAGTACGCCGTTGCCGTCTTCGTCGACGTCGACGCCGTGTGACGCGCCCGGTGCTTCGCCGTCGAGAAGCACCCGGAACGGGATCGGCTGTCGCGCCCCGGGAGACAGCACGAGATGCGCGTCGCGTGCGTGGAACCGGACGGCGATGCTGCCGCCGGGCCGGTCGAGCACGACGTTCTCCGGCCCGATCGTCCACTCGCCCGCCAAGGCCCACTGGTTGAGGCCCAGGCTCTCCGGCAGCTCGTAGACGCGGCGTTCGTCGAGCGCGGCGCCGTTCGGCGACGCGAAGTGCTCGCCGCGACTGAAACCGAGGTACGTCTCGGGCGTACGCAGGTTGTCCCAGTCGGCCGCTGCCTCCGGGCCGAGGCCTTCGACGGGAACGGGCTCGCGCTCGATGCCGAGCAGTTGCTGGAGAACGCGCTCGGACTGCTCGTAGCGCCCCTCGCCGAAGTGGTCGTCGCGGATGACACCGTCAGCGTCGACGAAGTAGAGCGCCGGCCAGTAGTGGTTGTCGAAGGCGCTCCAGATCGCGTAGTCGTTGTCGACCGCGACCGGGTAGTCGATTGATCGCGCCGCGACCGCCCGGCGGACCCAGTCGACGTCGTGCTCGAACGAGAACTCCGGCGTATGCACCCCGATGACGACCAGACCGTCGTCTCGGTATGCCTGCGACCAGGCGCGGACGTACGGCTCCTGGCGCAGCCAGTTGATGCACGTCAGGGTCCAGAAGTTCACGAGGACGACGCGGCCACCCAGCTCGGCGGGGCCGGGTGGCTCGGAGTTGAGCCACCCGGTCGCCCCGCCGAGCGACGGCATGTGCGGACGGTCGGACACCGCCATCTAGCGAAGCGACCGGAAAGCGGTGCGAAGCTCTTCGGAGAAGATCTTCGGCTGTTCCCAGGCCGCGAAGTGCCCGCCCTTGTCGAGCTTGTTGTAGTAGATGAGGTTGGGATACGCCTGCTCGGCCCAACTCTGCGGAGCCTCATAGAGCTCATTGGGAAAGACGCTAACGGCGACCGGGATGGAGACGCCCTTGGCGGCGAAGAAGGACAGCTTGTTCTCCGCATAGAGACGAGACGCGGAAATCGCCGTGTTCGTCAGCCAGTAGAGCGAGATGTTGTCCAGGACGTCATCGCGGGTGAGGCCCTCGGTGCCTCCTTCGAAGACCCGCGCGATCAGCGCCATACTGGCCGCATCGTGGTCGAGCAGGAAGGACGCCAGGCCGACAGGGGAATCCGCCAAGCCGGTCAGCGTCTGCGGGCGCGTCGCCATCATGAGGGCATAGGCGACGTGCTTCCAGACGTAGTCCAGCTCCTCGGCTGCACGCATCTCGTCGGCGGACAGATTGGACGGCAGCGAACCCATGGCGTTGTTCGCTCCGGTGGTATCGCCCTGGAACAGATTGTCGATCTCGGGCGGCACCGCGCCAGCCATGTTGGTGTGAATGCCGAGCAGTTCCGGTGGTGCCTGCAGCCCCATCAGATCCACCACGACCGCACCCCAGTCGCCGCCCTGCGCGACGAATCGCGTGTAGTCGAGACGCTTCATCAGTTCGATCCAGGCAGCCGCAGTCTTCTCCGGACCCCAGCCCGGCGAGGTCGGCTTGCCCGAGAAGCCGTGGCCGGGCAGCGATGGGATCACCAGGTGGAAGGCGTCCGACGCACTCCCGCCGTGCGCCGTGGGGTCGGTGAGCGGCTCGATGATCTTCATTTGCTCGATCACCGACCCGGGCCACCCGTGCGTGACGATGAGCGGCAGCGCATCCTCGTGCTTCGAGCGGACGTGGATGAAGTGAATATCCAGCCCGTCGATATTGGTCATGAACTGCGGTAGGGCGTTCAGCCTCGTCTCGATCTTGCGCCAGTCGTACTCCTTCTCCCAATAGCGCGCGACGGCCTGAATCGTCGCTAGCGGCACGCCCTGCGACTGGTCGTCAACAGTTTCCTTTTCCGGCCAGCGCGTGGCTCCGATGCGCCTACGCAGGTCATCAAGGTCCGCCTCGGGGATTTCCACCGTGAACGGCCGAATCTCCGTGGTGCCTGGACGCGTCTTGGTTTTGACAGCCATGCGTGCTTCCTCTCTGTCTGAGTTCGCGCCTCGCGAGGGGAATCATGAGGTGAAGGCACTGCCCGGACTTATGTGCCAGCTCAAGATGGGCACGCCGCCGCCATATCTCGGAGCCTAGAACGCGGCACCCCGGCCTCGTGGCCATACGAGCAGTCCCCCGCCCGTAACCGGATTGCCAGGAGCCCGGAAAGCCTGAAACATCCAAGCCGTGTACGTCGTCGCCCAGTGGGTCCGCGCCTCGTGGACCAAGCAGTCCCGCGGAGGCCAACAGGCCGTCCGCCGCAACCGTCTGCCGGTCGCGTTCGCCCTACCGGAGAGCGGCGCACCCTGCACTCACGAGGTCACGATGCATGAGGCGGACGGGTTCCAGCCACAGGCCGACCTGCGCGCCGGGCCACCGTCCCGCGACGTGGTCCGCCTCGACCTGGCCGACGGAATGCTCCGCGTCGACCTGGTCCCGTCCTCCTGGGGTATGCCCCGCCGCCATCGCCGTCCACCCGCCGTACGACTCGCCCCGGGCGAGTGGACGCGCTGGCACATCAACTACCGCTTCACCGGCCATCGCAGCGGTAACTGGCACTACCGGCTGGACACGTTGAACATCGCGCACGGCCCGGTCCCCGTCGACATCTTCCTCACCGAACCCCGGCGGGTCGTCGACGAGCGCGCACACCTGCGATGACCGGGCCAGCCTGACAGCCAGTTGGTTCTGGGCTGGGTGCGACGGATGAGTCAACTTGGACGTCGGATTGAGCCGGGACCAGGGGTGGAACCTGACGACAACCGGGGTCGCCTGGTAACGGGCGGCCGCCGGAGCGGGGCACCGGCGTCACGCCGCGTCATGTCATCCTGACCGGATGCGGGTCGCCTCGATTCACACGTACCCGGTGAAGGGGTGCCGCCGGATGGACCGCGACAGGGTGCGGGTCGAGCCGTGGGGCCTGGACGGCGACCGGCGCTGGCTGATCGTGGACGAACACGGGCTCGGCCTGACCCAGCGCCAGCACCGGGAACTGGTGACGGTGCGGGCGGTATCCCGGCCGGGCGGGCTGACCCTGGACGCGCCGGGCCTGGGCCCGCTCGATCTGGCCGAACCGACCAGCGGCGAGGCGATCCAGGTCCGGGTGTTCCGGGGGCGGCCGCCCTCATCGGTACGCGCCGCCGGCCCCGAGGCGGACGACTGGCTCAACCGGCTGTTGGGGCGCACCGCCCGGCTGGTCTGGCTCGGTGACCCCACCGGCAACCTCGTTCCCTGGCCGGTTCCGGCCGGCTCCAGCGCCGAGGTGAGCTTCGCCGACGGCACTCCGCTGCTGCTGGCCAACACCGCGTCGCTGGACGCGTTCAACGGCTGGCTGCTGGACTCGGGCAGCACCGAAGGGCCGCTGCCGATGATCCAGTTCCGCCCCAACTTGGTGGTCAGCGGTGCCGCGCCGTGGGCCGAGGGCGATTGGGTCGGCCGGCGGATCAGGATCGGCGGGGCCGTGTTCCACGGTGCCAACGAGTGTGGCCGCTGTCTGGTCGCGACGATCGACCAGGAGACCGGGGAGCGGGGTCGGGAGCCGCTATGGATGCTCGCCGCACGGCGGAACATCGGCCAGAAGCTCCTCTTCGGTCTCCAGATGACGGTGCGGGCCGAACCGGGCGGACCGTCCCGCGAAGGTCGTACGGTCAGCGTCGGTGACACCGTGGAGGTGCTCGACTGACCGGGACGGTCCGCTCGGACGTTGTTGCGCTGCTGCGGGTGGTGCGGCTCTGAGCTGGTGGGCGACGGACGAGTCGACCTGTACGCCGGATTCTGTGCGCGGCGCGTACCCCGAAGGGTTTGCGCCGGCGGCGGCCATCCATCTCGGCCTGCCGTTGCCGGCAGGCTCCAGCGGCCTACCCGCAGACATCGGGCGGGCAGCCCTCAAGCGTCTGCGCGGGGTCGTCATCTTGCGGTGACGGCCCTTACTTGGCCTTGCTCCGGGTGGGGTTTACCTAGCCACCCCGGTCACCCGGGGTGCTGGTGGGCTCTTACCCCACCGTTTCACCCTTACCGTCCCCGATGGGGTCGGCGGTCTGTTTTCTGTGGCACTGTCCCGCGGGTCACCCCGGGTTGCCGTTAACAACCACCCTGCCCTGTGGAGTCCGGACGTTCCTCGGCGGCGGGCCGAAGCCCGCCGACGCGGCCGCCCGGTCGACTCGTCCGTCGCGCTCTCATCCTAACGACGAACGGTCCGCCGGTATTGCCGCCCCGCCTGGGCAAGATCGCGCAGGTCAGGGGCGGTTGGGGAGGTCGCGGGGCCGGGGAGTCCGGCGTGCCCGCCCGACCAGGCGGGGGCTAGCCTCGTGGGGCTATGGATCTCTCCCACGCCGCGCTGCTGCTCGCCGCCGGTCTCGCCGCTGGCACGGTCAACGCGGTGGCCGGTGGCGGTTCGCTGATCACCTTTCCGGCGATGATCGCGATCGGGCTGCCTCCGGTGCCGGCGAACGTCAGCAACTCCGTCGCCGTGTTTCCCGGGTACCTGGCCAGCGTGGCGGGCAGCCGGGCGGATCTGCCGCGTGGTCGGGCCCTGGCCACCCTGGTGCCCACCACGGTCGTCGGCACGATCCTCGGGGCGTTGCTGCTGCTGGCCACCCCGGCCCGCGCGTTCGAGCTGGCCGTACCGTTTCTGGTGCTCGGCGCGACCGCGCTGCTCGCCTTCCAGGACCCACTGCGCCGGCTGGTCGGTCACCCCCGGGATCTGTCGCCGCGCCAGCGGACGGTCGCGGTGCAGACGATGGTCGCGCTGGGTGCGGTGTACGGCGGGTACTTCGGCGCGGCGCTCGGGGTGATGCTGGTCGCCGGGCTGGCCCTGGTGCTGGACGCGACGCTGGCCCGGGTCAGCGCGATCAAGAATCTGCTCTCGGCAGTGGTGGGGTGCACCACGCTGGTGGTGTTCGCCCTCTTCGGGCCGGTGAACTGGGCCGCCGTCGCGGTGGTCGCCCCGGCCACGCTGGTCGGCGGGTACGCCGGCGCCCGGGTGGTCCGCCGGCTGCCGCCGGCGCTGCTCAAGACGCTGATCGTGGTGTTCGGGACGGTGATCGGGCTCTACCTGCTCTGGCGCGCGCTGACCTGACCCCGGCCGGCGATCAGCCTGACCCTTGCCGGCGGTCAGTACGCCTCACCGACCGGCTCTTCCGGGGCGTGCTCGGTGTCGGCGGCGGTCCGGTTCCAGCGGGACCAGAGCACCCGCTCGCCGTAGCCGGCGGCCATCAGGTGCGCGAAGGCGAGGTAGACCAGCACGCCGACGGTGAGCACCCCGAAGCCGACCCAGTACGGCAGTGACAGCGAGTGCTCGGCGAGCTTGCCGGAGATGATCGGCGCTGGCGCGGCGGCACCCCAGCGGATCAGGTTGAACGCGCCGGTGGCCACCCGGCGGTCGCTGGAGCCGAGGCCGAGGGCCAGGTCGGTGAGGTTGGCGTTGGCCAGCCCCATGCAGAGCCCGGAGAGCACCAGCACCACCAGCGCCTCGGCGGTGCTGGTCGAGGTGGCGAAGAGGACCATGCAGACCAGCAGGCCTGCGATGGCGATGCCGACGGTCTGCACCGCGCCGATCCGGTGGGCCAGGCGGTGGCCGACCACCAGGATGCCGGCGGCCAGGCCGAGGCCCCAGCCGGTGAACGCCAGCCCCAGCGGGATGACGTCCAGGCCCAGGAAGAGCGGCGTGTAGCCGAGCACCACGAAGAAGACGAAGTTGTACGCGGCGGTCACCACGCAGAGCGCGATGAACGCCGGCCGGCGGTAGGTGGAGAAGATCTGGCCGACGCGTACCGGGGGCTGCCGGTTGGTCGGCTCGCGCAGCTTGCGGGCGGCCACACCGAGGGCGAGGACCATGAACACGCCGCAGACGAAGAACGGCAGCCGCCAGCTGACCTCGCCGAGCAGGCCGCCGATCAGCGGGCCGACGGCGAAGCCGAGACCGAGGGCGGTTTCGAAGAGGCCGACCACCCATTCCCGGTCGACGGCCAGGTTGACCAGCACCACCATGGCGGTGGCGAAGAACATCGCGTTGCCCAGCCCCCAGACGCCGCGCAGCACGGACAGCTGCACGATGTTGTTGCTGAGCGAGGCGAGGATCGCGGCCACGCCGACCACGGAGACGCCGGTGATCAGCACCGGCTTGAAACCAAACCGGCCGCTGGCCAGCGTCGCCGGGATCATGCCGACGGCCATCACCGCGATGTACGCGGTGAACAGCAGCTCGACCTGCCAGGCGGTGACCCCGATCGCGTCGCCGATGACCGGCAGGATCGGGTCGACGACGGCGATGCCGGCGATGGCGAGGAAGGCCACCAGTGTGGTGGCGTAGATGGCACTGCGGTTCGGTTCGGAACGCCGATCCACTCCGACTCCTCAACTAGCTGTATGATACAGATACTTATCTTGTATCATACAGCTATGAGCGATGACCCCTACCGGGCCAGCGATGCCGACGCCGACGAGGTCACCCTCGGCCAGATCGAGACCGAGGTGGCCCTGCTGCTGCGCCTCGGCGAGGCGACCCGGCGGGCCACCGGCACCGCCGAGCACCGGGTCCTCGACCGGGCGGCGTACGTGATCCTGCGCCATCTGGACGCCGCCGGTCCGCAGAACGTCTCCGCGCTCGCCGCCCGGCTCAACCTGGACGGCTCGACCGTGACCCGGCAGGTGTCCGCGCTACAGCGGGACGGTCTGATCACCCGCAGCCCGGACCCGTCCGACGGCCGGGGCACGGTCATCTCCCCCACCGCCACGGGCCTGCACCGGATGGCGGCGGTGCGGGCCGCACGGACCCGGCTCTACGGCGACATGCTCGCCGACTGGCCCACCGAGGACCGGGAAACCCTGGCGCTGATGCTGCGCCGCCTCAACGAGGCGCTGGAATCCCGCAACCGCCCCCGCTGAGCCCCGCCGCAAGCCAGGCCCCAGACGCGCTGAGCCCCGCCGCAAGCCAGGCCAAGACGCGCTGGGCCCAGGACGCACCAGGCCCAAGACGCGCCAGGCCGACAACAAGGGACAGGCCCCAGACGCACCAGGCCAACAAGAAAGGACGGGCCCCTCATCAACGCCTGGCGTCGATGAGGGGCCCGTCCTTCGCGAGGGGCGCTAGGCGACCGGTTCGCGGGCCGAGTCGGCGCCGCGCTCGGTGCCCGGGGTGACCCGGGGGTCGCCCTCGTCCGCGGAGTAGTCGTCCGGAGTGGTCCCGTCGACTCCCTCGTTCGCCTTGGCCGCCCGCAGGACCAGCGTCAGCAACGCCGCGACCGCCAGGTTGACCAACACCGCCACGATGCCGACGTAGATCGTCTTGGGGGTGTCGAAGCCGAACTTCTCCAGCGGGAACGCCGAGCCGCCGAAGTGCTTCCGGGTCGGGCTGGCCACCTGGTAGAGCATCCACATGCCGAGCCCCATCCCGGCGGCCCAGCCGGCGATCAGCGCGGTCCGGTGGAACCAGCGCGTGTAGAGGCCCAGCGCCACCGCCGGCAGCGTCTGGAGGATGATCACGCCGCCGATGAGCTGGAGGTCGATGGAGAACTGCGGGTCCAGGAAGACGATGCAGGCCACCGCGCCGACCTTGACCACCAGCGAGGTGATCTTCGAGACGTTCGCCTCCTGCGCCGGGCTGGCGTCCCGCTTCAGGTACTCCTTGTAGATGTTGCGAGTGAAGAGGTTCGCCGCCGCGATCGACATGATCGCTGCCGGCACCAGCGCGCCGATGCCGATCGCCGCGTAGGCGACTCCGGCGAACCAGTCCGGGAACTGCTGGTCGAAGAGCAGCGGCACGATGGTGTTGTTGTCCACACTGCCGTCCGACGCTCCCGGCAGCGGCTTCACCCCGGCCGCGATGGCCATGTAGCCGAGCAGCGCGATCAGCCCGAGCAGCAGGCTGTACGCCGGCAACGCCGACATGTTCCGCTTGATCACGTTCCGGTTCCGGCTGGCCAGCACGCCGGTGATGCTGTGCGGGTACAGGAACAGCGCCAACGCCGAACCGAACGCCAGTGTGACGTACTGGAGCTGGTTGTTGGCGTTGAGCAGGACGCCGTCGTTCGGGTTCGGTGACGCCTGGAACTTCGCGTCCGCCGCGTCGAAGATGTCTCCCCAACCGCCGAGCTTGTAGGGCAGGTAGATGACCGCCACCAGGATCACGATGTAGATCAGGCTGTCCTTGACGAACGCGATCAGCGCCGGCGCGCGCAGCCCCGACTGGTAGGTGTACGCGGCCAGGATGGCGAACGCGATGATGATCGGCAGGTGTCGGGCCAGGGTGCTCTCCCCGGTCACGCCCATGGTCTTGAGGACCGCCTCGATGCCGACCAGTTGCAGCGCGATGTAGGGCATCGTGGCCACGATGCCGGTGATCGCGATCAGCAGCGCCAGCACCGGGGAGTCGAAGCGCTTACGGACGAAGTCGGCCGGGGTGACGAAGCCGTGCCGGTGCGAGACCGACCAGAGCCGGACCAGCACCAGGAAGACCAGCGGGTAGACGACGATCGTGTACGGCACGGCGAAGAACCCGGCCGCACCGGCCCCGAACATCAGCGCGGGGACCGCCACGAAGGTGTACGCCGTGTAGAGGTCACCGCCGACCAGGAACCAGGTGATCCAGCCACCGAAGCTCCGCCCGCCCAGCCCCCACTCGTCGAGGTGCGCCATGTCCTTCGGCGCCCGCCAGCGGGCGGCCACGAAGCCCATCGCGCTGACCAGCAGGAACAACAGGGAAAAGACGATGATCTCGGTGAGATGATCACGCCACATCACCGCTCACCCCGCTTCTTTGTCAACTGGTAGACCAGCGTCGTGGTGGAAACGCCGAGCAGGATCCAGGCCAACTGCAGCCAGTAGAAACGCGGGAACCCGAAGATCCGGGGTGAGTCGCCATTGAAGAAGACCGGGATCAGCGGCACCACGATCGGGATGAAGAGCAACCAGTTCCAGGGGCTGTGGTCCTTCGCCCTGGTTGGCGCCGTGGTGGTCGCCTCCGGTTCGGGTGCAGCCATCTGACACACCTCCGGGAAGTCGTAACAAGCGATGTAACGGCCGGAGGCTACGACCCTGTGACCGCTGTCACGATCGGTGCGCGGAAAGCGCTGCGCCGAACGGCGTCCGTAGTGCGCCGAGCGGCATCAACCGGAGTACCCGGTGACGGACCGAACTGGCGGGCCCGGCGACGGCGTGAGGCCCGGGTGCGGTCGGCACCCGGGCCCCACATCGGCCGGTCGTCAGCTCACCCGGTCGGGGTCACCGCCGGGCCGCCCAGAGCAGGGCCCGGCCGAGTTGCGACTGAAGGCCCTTGGGGTGCAGGCGGAACGTCGGGTCGGTGCCGAACAGCACCACGCCGTTTCCGGCGGCGGAGACGCCCCGCACGATGCTGGCCTGGTTGGCGGCCGCAGCCTGCCCGTTGGCGCCGTCGGTGGCCCACCAGCCGGACAGCAGCGGGTCAGCGGCGTACGACTGCTCGACCTCGACGTTGGCGCCGAGGTTGGTGAACCAGACGGGCTGGCTGATGAACGCGTGCGGGATGGCCGAGGTGGTGACCGGTCCCCCGTTGTTCACGATGTTGGCCACCCCGCTGGCCAGGCTGGGCGCCGCGGTGGCGGTCACGGTCAGCAGCGCGGCGGCGTTACCGAAGGACGCCCCGGCGGTGCCCAGGCCGACCACTCCGCCGCCCCGGGCAAGGAAGCCGTCCAGGGCGGCCCGGTTCTCGGCGGTCAGGTTCGCCAGGTTGACGTTGTCGGCGACCAGCAGCACGTCGACGTCCTCGGTCAGCGTGCCGGCCAACGTCGCGGCGGTCACCGCACGCGCCTCGAATCCCAGGTCGGCGAGGGTGTCCCGCTCCTCGACCGAGCCGAGGTAGCCGACCACGACCCGGTCCAGCGGGGTGCCCCGCCAACCCCTGGGCGCCGGTTCGAAGCTGACGGCGCGGGCCTGCACCTCGGCGCGGGCCAGCTTGCGGTTGGCCGGGGTGGCGGGGACGACCACCGACCCGTCCGCGAGCCGGTACACCACGACGCCCTTGGCCAGCAGCGAGTTCACCGCGAGCAGGTCGGCGGCGTCCCGCAGGTCCAGGCGCAGGTCGGACCGGCCGGCGGGCAGCGTGCCCTCGGCCCGCCCATCGTAGGTCCGCTCCAGGCGTACCCCGGGCAGGGTGTTCCACAGGACGTCCACGGTGGCGCCCCAGGTCAGCCCCTGGCTCCAGGCGGCCGGGCCGGCGTAGAGGTCGTCCACCCGGTCGGTGATGTCCGCGCCCGGTTCGAGCAGCGAATTGACCAGGCCGCGCTTGGGCTGGTGCATGTCGACGACGTACGAGCCGGCTTGGTAGCTCTTGCCGCCGGCGGTGAACGCCTTCTTCGCCCGCCACACCCGGCCACCGCTGCCGATCAGTAGGTCGACCAGACGGGCCGCGGCCGGCTCGGAGCGCTGCCCGGTGCCGGTCGGGATCACGTACGAGCGGGGGAACGTGGTGTTGTAGTTGTCCTCCGGGCCCCAGCCCGGCACGTAGCCGTCGGGGATGTCGCGCAGCGGCTCACCGGCCAGGCCACGGCGGTAGACCTCGGCCTGGTCGTGCAGCACCTCGGCCCGGTGGTCCTGGATGTAGCGCAGCGAGGTGCGGATCGCCACCTCGTGCACGTCGGTGTTGATGCCGGACCGACGGACCCGCTCGGCGGGGGTGAGCGTGCTTCCGCGCGGGTTCAGCGGCGCCTCGATGGTGTACGGGATGCTGCTCTGCAGCATGGCGAACGACGGCACGTAGATCGGCGGGAAGTCGTCCCACACGCCCGGCTCGTCGTCACGGAACGGGATCCGGGCCCGCTGGGTCTCGGCGTAACCCAGACCGCGCAGGCCCTGCTCGATCGCCAGGGCGTTCGGCAGGCCGTGCTTGATGTACAGGTCGTACTCGTTGTTGACGTTGTGCGGCGGGGTGCTGGGGTGCAGCAGGGTCGGGTTGACGTACCCGTGCAGGTCCAGCGTGATGATCGGCTTGGTGTCGATGATCAGGTCGCGGATGAGGTTGGTCTCGGGCTGCGCGACGATGGTCAGGTCGCGGTTGAGGTCGTAGCCCGCCGCGTTGGCCCGGGTGCCGGCCACCCGGCCGTCCGGGTTGGAGGTGATGTTGAAGACCAGCCGGTTGCGCCGCAGCAGCGCGGCCACCTCGGGGCTGCGGTCGGTGGCGAGGTCCTCGATGACCCGCAGCGCCGCGTCGGTGCCCTCCCACTCGTTGCCGTGGATGTTGGCGTTGACGAAGAGCGGGGTCTTGTAGCCGGCGAGCAGCTTCCGGTCCCGCTGCGCCCGGGCCGGCTCGTCCTCGATGAGCCGCTTCCAGGTCTCCTGCTGCCGGGCCTCGGCACGGCTCTCCGGCGCGGTCACGGTGACCGCGTACAGGTCGTAGCCGCCGGCGGACTTCCCGGCGACCCGGGCGGAGACCCGGTCGCTGGTCCGCTGGAGGGCGTTCAGCTTCGGCGCGATCTCGTCGTACGGGAGGACGCCGATCGGGATGGACGCGTCGGCCGGGTTGTCCGGCCAGAGCGGGAGGGTGCTCTGCCGGGGGTAGCCCCGGACGTCGGAGAGGTCGACGGCGCGCGGCGGCACGGTGGGCAGCGCGGTGGCGGACGCCGGCCCGGTCAGGGCCACGGTGGCGAGCAGCGCGGCGCTCACCACTGTCGCGGTGAGCCGGGGTAAACGTCTCGTGGACAACATGGACGGATCTCCTGTCGGGAGGTACGCGCAGGCGGACGCGCCGCGGGGCCGGAGACCAGCGGTGAAGGGAAACGCCTGCAGCGTGCGAGGAAGGGAGGAACCCGGCGTCAGATGGAGCGTCGACAGGCGGCGCTGGCGACGCGCAGGAGGTCGATGTGACCCCGCTTCGTCAGATGAACGCTTCGCACGAAACCGATCTTGAGCCGGGCGGCATCCACTGTCAACAGTTTCCACACTGGTTGGAGCCGCCGAGCTAAAACCCTCCCGACAGGTGGGAATTAGTCGATCGTGGCGAGGTGTGCGGTGTCGTTGACCGTGCGCACCGCGACGCCGCCGTCGGGCCACATGTCGAGCACCGAGATGCCGGCCGCGCCCAGGAAGAGCCGGTGCAGGAAACCGTCGCCGGCCGCGAGCGCGTCGCGCAGCATCAGCTTGATCGGCGAGACGTGCGAGACGACCACCACGGTCTCAGCGGGGTACGCCTGGAGCAGCCCGGCGATGACCCGGTGACAGCGCTCGGCCACGTGGGTGAACGACTCGCCACCCGGCGGGGCGATCCGGGGGGAGGCGAGCCAGGCGTCCATCTCCCCCGGCCACTGCTGGCGCACCTCGGCGAAGGTGCGCCCCTCCCAGTCCCCGAAGTCGCACTCGATCAGGTCGTCCTCGGTGCGGACCGGCACGTCACCGAGCGCCCCGGCGATCGCCGCCGCGGTCTGCGTACACCGGGACAGCGGTGAGCTGAGCACAGCCGCGACGGACGGGGCCAGCGCGGCCACCCGGGCGGCGGTGGCCCCGGCCTGGGCCCGGCCGCGCTCGGAGAGCGGCACGTCGCCGCGGCCGGAGTAGCGCCGCTGCTCGGTGTACGCGGTCTCGCCGTGCCGGACCAGGATCAGCCGGGTGGCGGTGAAGCTCGGTCGCGGCTCCCAGGAGGCCGGTGCGGTCGCCGGGTCGCTGCCGGCGACCGGGGCGGCGGTTGCCACCGCGGGCCGGCCGGCGGCGGCGTCCATCGCGGCGTTGGCCAGCGCGTCGGCGTGCCGGTTCTGCTCGCGCGGGATCCAGGCGAACCGGACCGCGGCGAACCGGCCCACCAGCCCGGCCGCCTGGGCGGCGAGCGGTCGCAGACCGGGATGCTTGATCTGCCACCGGCCGCACATCTGCTCGACCACCAGCTTGGAGTCCATCCGGACGTCCACCTCGGCGGCACCCAGCTCGGCGGCGGCCGTCAGCCCGGCGATCAGCCCCTGGTACTCGGCGACGTTGTTGGTCGCCGTACCGAGCGACTCGGAGCGTTCGGCGAGCACCTCGTTGGTCTCCGCGTCACGCACCACCGCGCCGTAGCCGGCCGGGCCCGGGTTGCCCCGGGACCCGCCGTCGGCCTCGACGACGACCACGCGCGGCGCCACGACCTACAGACCCGACTCGTTGGTGCGGACCATGATCCGTCGGCAGTCCTCGCAGCGGACCACGTCGTCCGGGGCGGTCTTGCGGATCCGGGCCAGGTCGGCGCCGGAGAGCTCCAACCGGCAGCCGCCGCAGCGGCCCGCCGTGAGCAGCGCCGCGCCCAGGCCGGTGTCCTGGCGGATCTTGTCGTAGAGGGTGATCAGTTCGCCTGGGAGGTCGTCGGCGAGCGGCTGACGGGCCCCCCGCTTGAACTCCTCCTCCTTGGCGATCTCGGCCAGCGCGTCGTCCCGGCGCTTCTCGGTGGCGGCCCGCTTCTCCCGGGTGTCGGCCAGCCGCTGCTCCACGCCGTCCAGCACGCTTTGCGCGGTCTCCCGCTGCTCCATCAGCTCCAGCTCGGCGTCCTCCAGGTCGCCCTGGCGCCGGTTCAGCGAGACCAGCTCGTGCTGGAGCGCCTCCAGCTCCCGGGCCGGGCCGGTGCCCGCGGCCAGCCGGTTCTGGTCCTTCTCCTTGCGGGCCCGAACCTGCTCGACGTCCTTCTCCAACCGGGCGATGTCCCGGTCCAGGTCGTCGACCGCCACCTGGGCGCGGACCCGCTCGTCCTCCAGCGACGACAGCTCCCGGGCCTGCGCCTCCAGCTCGGCCCGCTCCGGCAGCGAACGCCGGCGGTGGGCGAGCTGGGCGAGGTTGGTGTCGATCGCCTGGAGGTCGAGCAGGCGGCGCTGCACCTGGGGGTCAGCCTTCACGGTCGGGCTCCTTGTCGTCCACAGCGGGTGCGGCGGCGTGTACGGTCCACGGGTCGGTATCCAGGTCGGACACCAGCGTCTCGACGCCCGGCGCCTCCCGCAGGAGGGCTGCCAGATCGTCCAGCCACGGTCGTTCGGTCGCCCAGTGGGCGGCGTCGATCAGGGCGGGACCGTCGGCGGCGAGGTGCTCGCTTGCCGGGTGGTGCCGCAGATCGGCGGTGAGGAACGCGTCCACCCCGGCGGCGGTCGCGGCGCCGAGGAAACTGTCCCCCGACCCGCCGCTGACGGCGAGGGTACGAACCATACGCCCGGGATCCCCCGCGGCGCGAACTCCCCAGGACGTGACGGGGAGCACGGCGGCGGCGTGCCGGGTCAGCTCGGCGAGCGTCATCGGACGGGGCAGCTCGCCGATCCGACCGATGCCCCGGTCGTCGCCGTGCGCGGGCGACCCGGGCGCGGGCCGCTGCAGCGGCCGCAGGCCGGTCAGCCCGAACCGGGCGGCGAGGGCGTCCGAGACCCCCGGGGACGCCACGTCGGCGTTGGTGTGCGCCACGTAGAGCGCCACCCCAGCCCGGATCAGCTGGTGGATGATCCGCCCCTTGAACGTCGTCGGGGCGACCGAGGAGACCCCGCGCAGCAGCAGCGGGTGGTGCGCAACGATCATGTCGACGCCGGCGGCCAGCGCCTCGGCGACCGTCTCCGGCACCACATCGACCACGCAGAGCACCCGACGGACCGGGGCGGACGGCTCGCCGAGCACCAGGCCCACCCGGTCCCACTCCTCCGCCCAGACCGGCGGGTAGCGCCGTTCCAGCTCGGCCACCACGTCGGTCACCGTGGGGGTGGATCCGCATACGCTCACGGCGGGCCAGCTTACCGGCGCGGAGGCCATCGGGCGGCGACGCCCGGCCCGGCCTCGCCGGTCGGGTGGCGGGCCGGGCGGGCGGTCTGACCGCTAGGCGGCGCTCCAGGAGATGGCGCGCAGCGTGGTCAGCGGCATCGACCAGGGGAACGCGTGCAGGTGCTGCTCGCCGGTACCCGGCGGATGCAGGGCGACCACGTGATCAACGAAGAGCACCGTGACGCCCCACTCGGCCAGCCGGGCGATGCCGGCCCGGAACGCCGGGTGGGCGGCCATCGCGGCGTTGGTGTACGGCACCGCCACGATGGGAAGGCCCTTGCCCTGCGCCTCGACCAGCAACCCGAGCGCCAACGTGTCGGCGATCCCGGCCGCCCACTTGTTGACCGTGTTCACGGTGGCGGGGCAGACGATCATCGCGTCGGCGGGCGGCAGCACGTCCGGATCACCGGGGTTCTTGTAGTGCGTCCGCACCGGGTGGCCGGTCTGCCGGGCCAGGGCGGGCCTGTCGACGAACTTGGCGCCGTCCGGTGTGACGACCACGCACACCTCCCAACCATCCTGCTGGGCCAGGTCGACCAGGCGCCCGACGTGCCGGGCCAGCGGCGAACCGCAGGCGATGACATAGAGCACCTCGCGGTGCCCGCTGATGTGCGGTGAACCGGCCATCAAACCGGCTCCACGCTCATACCCCTACTCCCATGTGCTCAGCCAACTCCGCTACCGGAGAAGGCGGCGCACCACGTGTGCGACGCAGGATGTCCGACATCACCTCGTGCGCGATCGGCCGGCAGCGGATCTCCGACGGAGCGAGCCGGTCGCCGCGCAGCAGCATCTCGCCGGCGTTCGCCACGTCGCCCATCTGGGCGAAACCGCGGGCGATGTCGAGCAGGTGGTGCGCGCGACGTTCGGGCAGCAACGCGTTGAAGGAGGGCTCCACGATGCGCAACTGATGCACCTCCACCGCCCGACCCCCGTCGCCCAGCTCCACCGCGGCGGCGGCCCGGTGCAGCTCGACGTTGGTCGGGCCGAACGAGGTCCAGTAGTGGTTCTGGTCGCCGCCGAGCAGGGTGGCAGCCTCCTCGGCGCCGTTGATCAGGTCGTCGACGGTGGCCGAGTCACCGATCCGGGAAGCGGCCATGGCGCCCTGGAGCAGCAGCATGCCGTAGACGGAGAGCCGCGCCGGGGAGGCGTCGTTGCCACCTCCGGGCGCGAGCCGGTTGGCGATGTTGACGTTCAGCTCCAGCGCCGGGCGGGCCCGGCCCATCGCGACCAGGGCGTTGCACACGCGGGTGGTGGCGATGCCGGCCAGCAGTTGGTCATCGGCCCGCTGGGCCACCGCCATCGACCGGTCCGCGGCCAGCCAGGCCAGCTCGCACTCGCCGAGCTTGCGCAGCACCGAGGAGGCGATCTGGTAGACCTGCCCGAGCAGGTGTGCCGCCTCCGCGGCCTGCTCCCCGCCGTAGCTGGCGTCGGCCGCCTGGGCGTCGCGCAGCAGCTTCGGCAGCGCGCGGGTGAGCATCCCGTAGCGGCCGTACTGGTAGGTGAGCCAGGCGTGGTTGACGGCCTTGCGCATGTCGTCCAGCGGCGGCGGGTACGGCGCCGCGTCGAAGTACGCGCTCATCGAGTCGTACCGCTCCAGCGCCGCCCGGATCTCCTGCACCTCGACCTGGTCGATGCAGTTCAGCGCATCGGTGCGCCGCTCCGGGTCCTTGCCCATCAGCAGTTGCACGTCCACCTGGAGGATGTCGGCGATCTCGTAGAGGACCGAGAACTTGTCCAACCGACGGACGCCCCGCTCGACCTTGTCCACCCAGCTCTTCGACTTGCCCAACCGGTCCGCGAAGACCTGCTGCGACATCTTGCGTCGCCCCCGCCAGTAGGCCACTCGCCGCCCTACGGGTAGCTCGTCCATCTCCCCATCCCTCCCCTGCCGCCCCGGCCAATCAGGCCCGGGCGATGTCCGCGGGCGTGGCGAAAGTCATCCATGTTTAGGTTTTGCCTGGTCGCACAGCTAGTGCGTCAGCCATACAGCCAGTCCTCGTACTTTTCGTGCAAGTTGCACGAGCCGTTTCGTCAACCTCAACGATCGTGGGTTACGGCAGTGACGGTGCTCGACATGCGACCTGGCGTTCGCCGGGCCCGACGAGGGGAGATGGCAAACATGTGGGGGAACGTCGCACCGCGCGTCGCCGAACTGTCGCCGCTGGAAAGAGTCCGGCTGCGCCGGGTCGCCGTGCGGTACGCCGCGCACGGGTGGGAGGTCACCCCGGGGGCCTGTCTGGCCCGCAGCCGGTTCGTGTGCGGCCGGGCCGGCTGCCCCACCGTGGGCTGCCATCCCGCCCTGGAGAACTGGGAGCTGGCGGCCAGCGCCGACCCGGCCCGGGTGGCCAACTGGTGGCGGGCCCGCCCACACGGCGTGCTGCTGCCGACCGGTCGGGCCTTCGACGTGCTGGAGGTGCCCGCCCACCTCGGCCAGCTCGTGCTCGACGCGGTGCAGACCCACCCGGCCGGCACCGGCGTACGCGGACCGGTGCTGGTCACCCCCACCGGGCGGTGGATGTTCCTGGTCCGCCCCGGCGATCCGCTCCGGCCGGAGCTGGAGCACTGCTTCCACGTGGTCCGGCACGGGCCGGGGTCGTGGATCCCGGCACCGCCCACCCGGCTGCCAGAGGGGACGGTGCGCTGGGCGGTCGCCCCGGAGCAGGCCCGCTGGCAGCTTCCGGATTCCTACCTCGTGCAGAACACGCTGATCGAGGCGCTGCGCGCCACCGGGGTGACCCTCGCCCCCGACCTGCTCCCCGGTCACCTGCCGCTGCCCCGGCGGGGCATGTGAACCGGCCCCCGTGGGCGATTCCATCCGGTGACCGACAGCGTCGCCGAGGCGTCGGTCCTCGTTGACAGTGAGACGGCGCGAACGCGCGCCACGAACGGGGGAACGATGTCCACGGACGACCGAGCGCCTCATCCCGGCGGCACCGAACCGCCCCGGCGTAGCCACCCACGACACCGGTGGGCCGGCACCCGCCCGTCCGGCTCGCGCCCCGGCCGTCCCCGCCCCACCGGTTCCCGTCCCGCTGGCACCCACCGCCCGCTCCGCTAGTCCGTGCGGGGCATGCCGGCGGAGACGAACTGGCGGGCATCGTCGGTGATGACGGCGTGGGTGTGGTCGGGGAGGCGGCCCAGCCAGCCGATCCCGGCGACCCCCATGGCCAGCGCCGCGGTGGCGTAGGCGTCGGACACCCCGAGGTCGGTGCCGACCACGGTCACGGATCGCAGCCCACCGGCCGGCGCGCCCCGGCGCGGGTCCAGCACGTGTCGACCCCGCTCATAGACCCCGGACGTGGCCACGGCCAGATCGGTCCCGGCCAGCACCAGGCAGGCCGCCATCGGGTCCCAGGGGTGCCGAATACCGATGCGCCACGGCTCGCCGGACGGGGAGAAGCCGCGTACCCGCACGTCACCGCCGGCGTTCACGCAGTGGTTCGCCGCGCCGGCGGCGAGCAGCCGGTCCGAGGCGACCTGTGCCGCCCAGCCCTTGACGAACCCGGACGGGTCGAGCCGGCCGGTGGCGTACGCGTCGAAGAACCCATCGGTGGCGCCCCACAGGTCGGCGCAGGCCTCCAACACGAACCGCAGGTCCGCCGACGCCTCGGAGAGCAGCACCTCGCCCCGGTCGAAGCGGCACACCTCGCTGTCCGTCCGGTACGTGCTGAACCGCGCGTCCACCTCGCGCATCCAGGCGAAGACCTGGTCGGCCAGCTCGCGCAGCCGCGCCGGTGGCAGGTCGTCGGCGAGGTCCAGGGTGATGGCCGTACCCATGATCTGCTCGACCTGGCACAGCCCGGGTCGGGTCATCGTCGCCGGCACGTCAGAACGCCTCCTCGATCGCGCCTCGCAGCGACTGCTTGTAGGAGTTGCTGGTCTCGGTGGCACCGGAGACGGTGTTGAGGTTGGCGCTCTGCTTCTGCACCACCTCCCCACCGGTGCCGTTGTACCTGTCCCGGACGTCGCCGCTGTGGATGTCGGACTCGCCCCCGCTGGGCAGCGACAGCGAGATGGCCTCGATGATCCGGGTGCCGGAGACCACGATCTGCACCTGCACGTACCCGTACTCGTTGTCCACGCCCGGCCCGGTGACCCGGCGGGTGGTCGGCTGCGGCGCCTTGGTGGTGGTCCGCGGTGCGGTGGGGGCCTTCGCGGTGGTGCGGGTGCCGGACGGGCGGGCGGTGCTCTTGCTCGGCTTGGGCGACGACGGCGCGTTGGGAGCCACCGACGGCGTCGGTGCGACGCCCACCGGGGCGGCGCTCGGGTCGACACCCTGCGGGGTGGGGTTGACCGACTGGCCGGCAGGCAGGTCCTGGGCGACCTGGGAGGTGCCCGGCGAGCCCTTGAGCACCACCAGCGCGGTGGTGCTGGCGGCCAGACCGGTGATCGCGAGGAACGCGCGACGCATGGGATGCCTTCCTACAACTCGAAGGTGGCCAGGTGGATCTGCCGGCGGGGGACGCCGGCCCGGCGCAACGCGCGCACCGACTGCTCGACCAGCCCGGGCGGCCCGCACAGGTAGACGTCGCGCCGGGCCACGTCGGGCACCAGTTGCCGCAGCCCGTCCGGGCTCATCAACTGGCGGGGGCCGGGGTCGTCGCGGGAGCCGATGACGTACCAGACCGAGGTGTCCCGGGCCTGGGCCAGCCAGTCCAGCTCATAGCTGAGCAGCACGTCGGCCGGGGTGCGGGCCCGGTAGATCAGCGCGGCGCCCGGCGGCAACTCCTCCAGCATGGCCCGGATCGGGGTGATGCCACTGCCGCCGGCGATCAGCAGCGCCCGGTCGCCGACCCGGTGCGCCGCCGTGAAGGTGCCCGACGGGCCCTGCGCCCAGACCCGGGTGCCCGGGTCCAGGTCGCGCAGGTCGGCGGTGTGCGAGCCGACCACCTTGACGGTGAGGCGCAGCCAGCGGCCGTTGGCCGCGGCGGAGACGGAGAACGGGTGCGACTGCCACCAGCAGCCGCGGGTGAGGAAGCGCCAGCGGAAGTACTGCCCGCCGAGCATCGCCAGCCGGCCCAGCCGCTCACCGGTGAGGTAGATGGAGATGGTGTCCGGGCTCTCCGCGACCACGTCGGCGACCCGCAGCCGGTACCGCAGGTTGAACGCCAGCGGCGCGATCACCCGACCCCAGAGCAGGGCGGCGACCACCAGCACGTAGAGGGCGATCCAGCCGGTACGCACCGGCCCGGGCTTGTACAGCTGCGCACCGTGGCTGAACTGGTGCCCGAAGCCGAGCAGCAGGATCAGATAGCTGGACCAGTGCAGCAGGTGCCACAGCTCGTAGGGCAACGCCCGCCGGATCGCCCGCACGCTGCTGAACCCGACCAGCATCATGATGCCGGTGGCGACGAACGCCGAGACCATGTCCTCGTAGTCGCCGAGCAGTACGCCGACCTCGGCGAACACGGAGTGGTTACGCAGGTCCGCGTAGCCGACCAGGATCAGCGACATGTGCGCCAGCACAGCGACCAGCAGGGTCGCACCGACGTCGCGGTGCCAGCGGGCCAGTTGTTCGCCGCCGATCCACCGCTCCAGCACCGGCAGCCGGCTCATCATCAGCACCTGCACCAGCAGCAGGTAGCCGGCGACCAGGCCGGTGATCCGGCCGGCCGCGGTCACGGTGGCCGCGGTGGTCTTCAACGAGCCGGCGGGGGTGCCCAGCCACCACGGCAGCACGCTGGCGAGCAGGCCGACCAGGAGCAGCACGGCCAGCAGCCGCCGCCCGCCGGGTCCGCGCCGGTCCGGGATCGGCGGGGGTACGGGCTCAGCCGTCCGGCCGCCGTGCCGGGACGAGGTCCCGGTGCGGCGGCCGGCGGCGTGGGTGTGCGAATGCGTCACGCGTACAGCTTCATCGGGGCGTACTTCTGGCGGGGGAAGACCTTGTCCACCTCCGCGTTGGTGAGCCCGAACCGGCCCTGCGCGACCGCGCCGTAGACGTTGAACATGTTGTTGTACTCGGGCACGTCACCGGAATCCAGCTTGTCCAGGCCGTTCCAGGTGCCGAGCAGCGAGCCGGCCAGCTTCTTGCCGGACAGCAGGGTGACCACCCCGCCGTGCCCGTGGTCGGTGCCGCCGCCGTTGGAGCCGACCCGGCGCCCGAACTCGCTGGACACCATGATCGTCACGTCGGCGGCCTGCGGGCCGAGGTCGGTGAAGAACGCGGCCATGGCGCTGGCCAGCTCGTTCAGCCGGCGGTGCAGTTGGCCGCCCTCGCGGGTGCCCTGGTTCTCGTGGGTGTCGTAGCCACCCATGCCGACGGTGGCGACCCGTACGTTGGCGCCACCCTTGATCAGCTGGGCGAGCTGCTTGAACGCGTTGCCGACGCCCTCGTACGTGACCCCCGCGGCCGGCTGGTACGGCTTGGCTGCGAGCTTCTGCGCCGTGGCCAGCGCGCCCATGCCCTCCTGCACGGCCTCCTCGACCGGGTGGTTGATCCCGGTGAAGAGCCCCTTGATCGCCTTCTCGGTGGCGGCCCGGAACCGCTCGTCGCCGTTGAGCCGCAGCGAGCCGACGTTGTTCAGCGAGAGCGCGCCGTTGTTGCCGACCAGCGAGCGGGGCAGCGTGCTGCCGATGCCGACGCTCCGGAAGGCGGTGCCCTTGCCGAGGTTGTCGACCAGGCCGTCCAGCCAGCCCCGGCCGCCGGTCTCGTTCGGCAGCCCGCCCAGGTTGCAGGCGTCCGCGGCCTGGAAGTGGCTGCGCGACAGCCGCTCGTCGGAGACCGCCGGGATGAAGCCCAACTGGCCAGCCTTGAGCCACTGCTCCAGCGGCTTGAACGCGCTGGTCAGCTTGAAGCCGCGGCCCAGGGCCAGCGAGTCGTTGCCGAGCAGCAGGTCGGGGCGGGCCTTGGCGAGCACCGCGTCGCCGTCCGGTGCGACCAGGCTCAGCCCGTCCAACCCGCCGTAGAGGAAGACGTGGATCAGGGTGCCGGTCTTGGTCGCCGCGAACGACGCCGAGGTGGTGACGAACTGGGCGGTGGCCAGCGCGGTGGCGGTGGCCGCCGCACCGGCGACGAAGGTCCGCCGGGTGACACCGCGACCGTCCTGCTGGGCCTCCTCCAGATCCTCCAGGGTGCGGTAGCGGTCGGCCTCGGCGGCGTTCTCGGCGGCGACGAGGTCGGCCTCCGCCCGCAGCAGCGCCTCGGCCGGGTTGTCGGCCAGCCGCCGCAGGTCGGGGCATTCAGGGTGCAGGGGGAAAGAGTTGTACACAGTCTTCTCCATCGGGTGCCTCACCGGAGGTGGTGCTGGGGGGAAGCGAGGATCGCCCGCGCGACGGCGGTGATGGCCCCGTTGAACGTGGCGTCGACCTTGGCGCTCGCCGGCACACCGGCCACACCGAGGACCAGGTTCTTCTCGCGGGCGGTCAACTTCTGGTTCACCAGCCGCTGGGCGAGCGCGTCCACGTACGCCCCGGCGGTGGCCGGCGGCTTGGCGACCAGCTTCTCCGGCGCCGTGTACGTGAAGACGGTGCGGTAGCCGGCGAGGAGTTCACCGGCCTCGTTCCAGCCGTTGACCATGGTGCCGGCCGAGGTCCAGGCGACGTAGACGTCCGGGTAGCCGTCCGGGGTGGGCTGGCCCATCGGGTACTGGCCCAACTCGCGCAGCTTGTCGTGGATCTGCCGCAGGCCGCGGGCGTACGGGGTGCGCTTGCTGTCACCGTTGTTGTGCTTCGGCGACGCGTCCGGCGAGACGCCCAGGGTGCGGTACGTGGCGGCCAGGTACTCCATCGGCCGGCGCACCTTCTGCCCCACCGCGGCCCAGAACTCCGAGGAGCTGAACAGCGTCATCAACACCGGCTTGATCATGCCGTTGTTGGTGGAGTACGTCTTGGCCAGCCGGTCCACCAGGGACTTCGGCGGGGTGTCCGAGACGAACCGGGTCGCCAGGCTCTGCGCCACGTACTTCGCGGTCGACGGGTGCAGCGCGATGTAGGTGATGTACGCGTCGATCGCGGCTTCGGCCTTCTTCGGGTCCGACGAGTTGTTCGCGTGCGTGAAGGTGAGGATCTTCACCTTGCCGACGTAGTGCTGCTCGGGCCTGAAGACGTACTTGCCGTCCTGGACGCCGCGGCCGGTCTGGAGCAGGGCTGCCTGGCGCACGTCCGGCTCCTTGTAGCCGCCGTCCACGCCGACCGAGTAGAGCTCCAGGTTCTCCCGGGCGAGGTTCTCGTTGATCGCGTCCTTGCGGGAGTCCTTCTGGTTCAGGTAGATCAGCAGCGCGGGATGCTTGTTCGCGGCGACCAGCATCTCCGGGTAGCTGCCCAGCGCGTGCGCCCGCACGACGTCCTTGTCGAACGAGTTGCGGTACACCTCGCCGCCGTCGAAGTCGGCGGCGACGTGCAGGAAGTCGTTCCAGAAGTCGACCATCACCTCGAACAGCTGGCGCTTGGACCAGATCTGCCGCGCGATGGTGGCGTCGACCATCTCCCGCTCCGGCTGGGCGCCCTGGTCGTTGAGCGTGTCGCGCTGGTCGCGCAGCTGCTGCACGCTGAGCTTCTGGGTGGGCAGCTCGGCGAGCTTCAGCTCGGCCTTGCTGGGTTCGAGCTTGTCCGGGTCCAGTTGCCCGCGGATCCAGCCGTCGATGCCCAGCTTCTTGATGTCGGCGACCACCGCGGGCGTCGCCCCGAAGGTGGCCCGCCGGGCCAGGTGCAGGATCGGGTCCTTGGCCAGCACTGTCTTGACGGTCACCGTGGTCTCCGCCGCGGCCGCGGCCGGGCCGGAGAAGCTGCGCCCACCGGTGGGCGAGTTCTTCTTCAGCGCCTCGCCGGCGCGGGAGCCCATGTAGCTCTCGTTCTGCTCGGTGTAGGTGCGCACCGTGCTGGGCTGCTGGCCGCTGGGCCGAGCCGCGGTGCCGTCGGTGACGGTGCTGCCGGTCGCGTCGGCCGCCGCCTCGTCACCGAACAGGCTGCGGAACTGCGGGGTCATGGCGAGTGCCGCGCCACCGGCGACGACGGCGGCGGTGCCGCCGAGCGCCACGATTGCCTTGCGCCGGCCGACCTTGCGGCCCGGCTCGTCGTCATCGTCCAAGGTGGGCAGTCCGGTGCCGGCCGGCCGGGCCGGGGCCGGGCGGCCAAGACCCTCCGGGCCGACCCACTGCGGTCCACGCGGGGCGGGAGCGGGGTGTCCGGCGTGCGCGTACCCGTCGGCGTACTGCTCGCGCGGGTCGGCCTGCGGGTAGCCGCCCTGGTAGGTGTGGGGCGAGTCGTGCCCGTACGACGCGGACGGGTTGTGGTCGCCGTACCCGTCCGAGGTGTGGTGCTGGCGTCCGTCCCAGCCGCGGTCGTCCCGCGGTCGACGTGGTGGCACATTCTGGTCGGCCATGTACCAATCCCGATTTCTGATGAGCGCCGAAAGCTGCGACCGAGCAGGTGCGGCAGGTGCGGCGACTGTTGCCTGAGGGGGTTGCTACGGCAAAGTAACCAAGGCCTCAGGTGCCTTCAAGGTGGGCGGAAGACCCCCGTGAGGGCACTTAAGACACCGCTCAGCGCCGCGTTGGCGGCGGGCCGCGTACCGGCGCCGAACCCGGACCTTCCCAGCAGGGCGGACGTACGGCAGTCGGGTACGGATCGGACCGCGTCGCCGTGTTGGACACATTCAGCGTCGTTGTCCACCACAGGGAAATTTAAGGTCCGGATAAGCCGTACGTGAGGTTGCCTCGGGACCGAGGAAAGTAGCAGCATCGGGTGAGCGTGAGCCGCCGCAACAGCGGGTATGCCGCCGAACCGCTGAACGCGTGAGGGGAAGGCAGCGCCATGCTCAGCAAAGAGGATCAGCGCAGGTTCGACCAGATCACCCGTCAGCTCCGCGAGAGTGACCCGGCTTTCTTCAACCGGCTGGACCATCGGGTCCGAGCCCGCAGGGGCCGTTACCTGATGTTGTTGACCATCGTGCTGTGGGCGTCGCTACCGGCGATGACCGTGTTCGCCGGCCGGCTGGCCGGTGCGATCTGCGCGGTGGTACTGGTGGCCAACGCCGCGATCATGTGGCGGTTCCGCCGCCGCTGGACGTGACGGCTCACCAGTCGGTCGGGCCGAGCGCCCGGTACGCCCGGCGCAGCCGTTCGAGCAGTCCCGGCCCGCCGATTGCCGGCGCCGGCGGGCCGAGCTGGCGCAGCAGCAGATCCGGCCCGGTCGCCAGCCGGGGTGGCCGATCGGGCAGCGGCACCGGCGGCAGCCAGAACCGGTCCACCGCCTCCGTCAGGGAGGTGGCCGACAGCCCGGCGAGCGCCCGGGCCGCGCCGGCTGGCGGTGCGGCGACGCCCACCGCGGACCCGCCTCCGTCCGGAATGGACTGCGTGTCCGGGTCGGGCGACGCGGTGACCGGTCCGGGCGACACCGGTGCGCCGGTGGCCTCGGCACGCCGGGTCCGGAGCTGGTCGAGCAGCTCTGCGCGAGCCCGGCCGCGCCAGTGCAGCAGCTCGAACGGGTCCGCGTCGAACGCCTCGGCCAGCAGGTAGAAGGTGGCCGCGAGGTGCTTGCACGGCACCGCGAAGTCGGGGCAGCTGCACCGCTGGGTCAGCTCGTCCACTCTGGTGGGGAAGAGCGGCGCACCGGCGGCGACGAACAGCTCCTCCAACTCGTCGGGGAGGTCCCCGGCGAGTAGTCGGGCGCTGAAGAACGCCTGCCCGGCCAGCTCCTCCTCGATCCGGGACCAGAGCCCGGTCGGGAACGGCGCCAGCGCGATGGAGACCTGGTACGGCTGCGGCCGGGAGCCCTGGACCACGGCGCTGACCAGCCCGGGTGCGATGTCGAGCTTGAGCACCTGCCCGGCCCGCGCGTACGACCGGCCACGGGTCAGCCGGGTGCCGAGCGCGAACGACTCCAGCACCTCCAGGAAGCGCCGCGACCACCAGGACTGGCCGATCGCGCCCCGGGCGCTGCGCGCCCGCAGGCCGCCGTCGACCCGCCGGGGGCGGCCGTAGTCGGCGAACCGGTCACCGGACGGCTGACTCACTCCACCACCGCCCCGGCCTCCAGGGTGAACAACTCACGCAGTTGCCCGGTGGACAGCTCGGTGATCCACTGCTCGCCGGTGCCGACCACCCGCTCGGCGAGGCTGCGCTTGTCGGCGATCAGTGCGGCCACCTTCTCCTCCACGGTGCCGGCGCAGACGAACTTGCGTACCTGCACCCGCCGGTGCTGCCCGATCCGGAACGCCCGGTCGGTGGCCTGGTCCTCCACCGCCGGGTTCCACCACCGGTCCACGTGCACCACGTGGTTGGCGGCGGTCAGGGTGAGACCGGTGCCGCCGGCCTTGAGGGAGAGCACGAACAGCGGTGGCCCGTCCGCCGACTGGAACCGCTGCACCATGGCGTCCCGCTCGGCCTTGCCGAGCCCGCCGTGCAGGAACAGCACCTCCCGGCCGAACCGTGCGGACAGGTGACCGCGCAGCATGGCGCCGAACTCGGCGTACTGCGTGAACAGCAGCGCTCGCTCCCCCGCCGCCAGCACCTCCTCCACGATCTCGGTCAGCCGGGCCAACTTGCCGGAGCGGCCGTCCAGCGGCGAGCCGTCACGCAGCAGTTGGGCCGGGTGGTTGCAGACCTGCTTGAGCCGGGTCATGGTGGCCAGCACCAGCCCTCGGCGTTCGATGCCGTCGCTGGACTCGATCTTGGCGAGCATGTCGTCGACCACCACCCGGTACAGGGCGGCCTGCTCGGCGGTGAGGTTGCAGAGCACCTCCATCTCCAGCTTCTCCGGCAGGTCGGAGATGATCGAGGAGTCGGTCTTGAGTCGGCGCAGCACGAACGGACCGGTGATCCGGCGCAGCCGCTCGGCGGCCTCGGCGTCGCCGTTGCGCTCGATCGGCTCGGCGAATCGCTTGCGGAACGTCGCGGCCGGGCCGAGCAGGCCGGGGTTGGCGAACTGCATGATCGACCAGAGGTCGGCGAGCCGGTTCTCCACTGGCGTGCCGGTGACCGCCACCCGCTGCCGGGCGGGCAGCGCGCGGACCGCCTCGGCCTGCCGGGTCGACGCGTTCTTGATCGCCTGCGCCTCGTCCACCACCACCCGGTGCCAGTCGATGCCGGCCAAGTCGACGGCGTCGCGGGCGGCCACCGAGTAGGTGGTGAGGACCAGGTCCGCGCCGTGCGCGGCCGCCGTGAACTCCGCCCCCCGGGCCCGCTCCGCCCCATGGTGGACGTGCACGCGCAACCCCGGGGTGAACCGCGCCGCCTCCCGCTGCCAGTTGCCGACCAGCGACATAGGACAGACCAGCAGGGTGGGCCCGGCGTCCGGCGTGTCCCCGGCGAGCAGCGCGAGCAGCTGCACGGTCTTGCCCAGCCCCATGTCGTCGGCGAGCACGCCGCCCAGGCCGAGCGACCGCAGGAAGGCCAGCCAGGCCAACCCCCGTCGCTGGTACGGCCGCAGCGTCCCCTGGAAGCCCGGCGGCGGGTCCATCGGGGTGAGTCGACGCTCGACCGCACCGGCGAGCAGGTCACCCAGCGCCCCGTCGGCGGTCACCTCCAGCACCGGCAGCGAGCCGGTGTCCGCGCCGTCGGCCAGCCCGAGGCGGAGCAGGTCGGCGACGGTCAGCTCGCCGGCTGACTTGAGCAGGCGCAGCCCGGCGGCGAGCCGCCCCGGGTCCAGCTCCACCCACCGGCCGCGCAGCCGCACCAGCGGGGTCTTCATCTCGGCCAGCGCGGCCAACTCCTCGGCCGACAGCGGCTGGTCGCCGAGTGCCACCTCCCAGCGGTAGTCGACCAGGGCGTCCAGCCCGACTCCGGCGTCGGCGCCGGCCACCGTGCCGGGCGCGGTCCGGCTGCGGGCGCGCAGCCGGGCGCCGAGCCGCGCCGACCGGCGCTGCCACCAGGACGGCAGCAGCACTCCGAAGCCGGCCGCGTGCAGCACCGGGGCGCCTTCGCTGAGGAACCGGTGTGCTCCCTCGACGTCCAGCTCCATCGCCTCGGGCGCGGCGGTCCGCAGCGCGGCGTCCAGGTCCGGCCAGAGTCGGCTGGCGCGGCCCAGCTCGGCGAGCAGGGTCTCCTGCGGGCTGGCCGCACGGCCGCCCAGGCCACCGAGCGTCTGCGGCGCTCGCCAGACCTGCCCCGCCTCGACGTGCAGGCTGGGCTCGTCGGCCGCCTGCAACCCGAACTCCAGCCGCCACCGCCCACCGCCGGCCAGCTCGCCGACGACCGGGCCGCCGTCGGAGAGGGCGCTGTCGGCCGGGCCGGTTGCGACCTGCTCGGCCTCGGTGCCCGCCGAGCCGGCGGGGCCGATCGTCGGCGGTCGGGTGGCCAGGATCGGTTCGGTGACCTCGTCGGGGGCCGGTTCCACCAGGCGGAAGCTGGCCCGGACCGGGCCGCCGGCGGCGTCGCGCTGCCAGGCGTCCAGTTCGCTGCGGAGGGTGGCCAGCGCCGCCGCGTCGAGGGTGAAGTCGCGGCGGGGGCCGGCGAGCGCGGCCAGCCAGGCCGGCGCCGGGCCGCCCGGCCGCAGCCCTCGGGCCAGCGTGGTGGTCGCGAGTGCGGCGCGGGCGGCGGCGTCGGTCAACGCGTCGAGCGCGTCCGCGACCAGCACACCGGCCGTCAGCTCGGTGCCGTCGGAGCGCGGCGCGGCCGACGTGATCCCGTCCGGGGCGGCAGCCGCGGCCGGTGCTGTGGCAACGGCAGGGGCGGCGGGCGCAGTTACAGCAGCTCGGGCGGCGGGCGGCAGGGCCAGCGCCAGCGACCGCGCCCAGCCGGCGTCGGTGCCGGTCAGCAGCGGTCGCCAGACGGCGAGCGCCGTCACCTGCGCGCCCGCGTCGGCCGATGGCGCTCCGCGTCCAACGGCCGGTGGGCGCGGCGGCTCGGCCACGCCAGCACCCGACATCGCGGTGCCCACCGTCGTGCTGACGCCGGGTAGGACACGGCCCCGGGCCACCAGGTCGGCGGCGAAGTCGGCCAGCTCGGCGAGGTGGCGCAGGGTGGCCCCGGGCACCGCCGGGAGGTCGTCCAGGGCACGCAGCAGCGGCAGCGCGTCGTCCGGGGCGTACACCAGCACGGGGACCCGCCACCCGGCCAGGGTGAGCCGGCCACGGGCCGGCGGCGCGACGGCGGTCCGGATCAGCTCGGGTGAGTCGGTCGGCGCGCCGGCCCGGGTGGGCAGGGTGAGCAACGCGGTGTCCGGGCGGGCCGGCTCGGCGGCGTCAGCGAGGGCGGTGGCCAACGCGGCGTGCCCGGCGGCGAAGGGGTGCGGGCGCTCCCGGGGCGCCCGGCCGGGGCGACGCGGCGGGGCAGCCGGGGCGGCGTTGTCCTCGGCCCAGACGGCGAGGCCGGTGGTCGAGCCGTCACCGGGCAGCCACAGCCCGTGGATGACCAGCACGTGCTCCCCCTCGTCGCCGCCCGTGCCCAGGATAGGCGGCCCCGATGGGCCAACGACCGCACCCACCGGCCGACGCGTACCGCCCGCGTGAACTCAGAACGCGCCGGTCTCGCCGTCGGTCAACTCCCGCAGGATATCGGCGTGCCCGGCGTGCCGGGCGGTCTCCTCGATCAGGTGGACCAGGATCCAGCGCAGCGACACCTCACCGAGCTGCGGGTGCGGCACCACGTGATCGAGGTCGAACCGCGCGGCGACCGCCCGGGACCGGGCACAGGCCCGCTCGTACGCCTCGGCGAGGCCGTCGACGGTGTCCTGCTCGTCGAGCGTGAAGCTCAGCACCGCGTCCTGCTCCGAGGTCAGGTAGACGTCGCCGGGCTCGGGAGCGAGCAGGGCCGGGAACCAGTTCCGCTCGACCAACGCCAGGTGCTTGACCAGCCCGGCGACCGTTGTCACCGAGGGCACCAGCCGGCGGGCGGCCTCGGCGTCGGACAGGCCGCGCAGCTTGCGCAGCACCACGCCGCGGTGGAAGTCGAGGAACGATTCCAGTACGGCACGCTCGTCGCCGGTGCGGGCGAGCACCGGGCCGAGCGTCGGATCGATGGAAGGCTCCGCCATTCGCCGACCCTAGCCACGCGCCTGCCGTCCCGCTGCCCCGCTATCCGCTGCGAGGTGGCCGCGCGACGGGCAGGATGGGCGCATGGCTTCATCCGTGCAGATCCTCCTCGTCGGCGGCACGGCGGACGGGCAGAGCGTCACCGTCGAGTTGGACAGCAACGGTCGTCCACCGCTGACCCACCATCACCTCGGGTCCGGTGGGCTGGCCGAGGCGCAGATCTACGAGTTGGAGTCCGCCCGCGAGGACGACCGCGAGTGGCGCTACCGGTGGACCGGCCCGGCGGTGTGACCGCTGGCTCAGGCCCGGGTGAGGGTGTGGCTGCGCAGGCTGTCCAGCACACCGCGGGTGACCTCGGAGGTGCCCCGGGCCAGCTCGCAGACCTCGGCCACCCGCCGGGCGGTGGCTTCGGCGCGCTCCTCCCGCTCGTCCCAGAGCTGGTCGACCTCAGCCAGTAGCGGCCCCTCGACCTCCCGCTCCACGCCGCGCAGCGCCGGCACGCCGAGCCGCTGGGCCAAGTCGAAGACCTTTCCGGCGTACGGCAGCGGCAGGAACGGTGTGCCGACCATCGCCGCGAAGATCAGGAAGTGCAGGCGCATGCCGACGGCCAGGTCGAAGTGGCGCATCAACCCGAGCACCTGCTCGGGTGAGTAGGTGCCGTGCAGGATCCGTCCCCGGTCGGCGGCGACCATGTGCGACAGCACTCCGTGGGCGTGCCGGATGTCGTCGCGTTCCATCGGCACGAACAGCACGTACGCGTCGATCCGGTGCACCAGGAAGTCACCGATCTGGGCCAGCAGCCGGTGGTAGCCGTCCACGTCGAGGCGTTCGGCGGCCCGTCCCGGCTCCCGCACGCTGATCCCGACCAGCCGCTTACCGGCCGGCACCCCCTCCTCGGCCAGCAGGTGGGGCGGAAAGTCCTCCGGCTGCAACAGGAACGCCGGGTCGGCGGTGACCGTGATCGGGTTGAGCAGCCCGGCCTCCTCCAGCACCATCCGGGACTCCTGGTCGCGAACGGTCAACTGGACCGCGCTGGAGAGCGTTTCGCGGACCATGCCGGTGTCCACCCCGTCGCTGAGCGGCCCGACCCCCACCGCGTACGTGATCAGGGGCAGGCCGCGTTCCTGGGCGACCCGGACCACCCGAAGGTAGCGGCGGGCCTCCCGGTCGTAGAGGATTCCGCCACCGCCCAGGATGAGCAGGTCGAGCTCGGCCAGGACCAGGGCGGAGTCGGTGCGGCTGACGCCCTCCCACGGCACCGCCTCCACGTCGGGGTGGGCGGCCCGGGTGTGCTCCGGGTGGCGGGAGAAGACGATGATCCGGGCATTCGGCTCCTGCTCGCGCAGATCGGTGAGCAGGCCGGTGAGGATCGCCTCGTCGCCGAGGTTTCGGCCACCGTACGAGCCGAGCACACCGATGGTCAGTCCGGCGCCGTGCGTCATCCGTCGCTCCTCCCCAGGTGCGGTCCGGGCCGGGTTCCCGCTGGGTAGGTGAACAGTCCTGCCGGGGAGACCCTCCCGGCCGGTGCGCGGCTCGCGGACCCCGAACCGGGACAGTTCCACCTCGACGAGCTGAATCATCCGCCGGGCGTAGCCGCGTCCCCGGTGTGCCGGATCGACCTCGATGTTCTGGATCCAGGCCCAGCGGGACGGCCCGGCGAGCACGACCCCGCGATGATGGCGGGGTGCGGATCGCCCACGTCAGCGACAGCCATCTCGCCAACCCGGAGGGTGTGGCCACCTCGGTCGGCACGACCGTGGCGCTGCTGCGCGCCGCCGGCCACCAGGTCGTCCTGCACTGCCCCGGCCCAATGTCCCGGCGGCGCCGCCGGGAGGGTGAGGTGCCGTCGCTGCCGGTGCCGACCCGGCCGTACCGACTGGCGCCGCCCAGGCCGCCGGACGTGCCGGTCGACGTGGTGCACGTGCACACCACCGGCCCGCTCGGCATCGCCGGGCTGCGCTGGGCCGCCGGGCGGGGCGTACCCGCCGTGCTCACCTGGCACACCGACCTGGTGGCGTACGCGGCGCACTATCCCGAGGTGCCGATCGGCGCCGCGTACGCCGGCCTGCGGCTGGGCCTGCGCTGGCGGGCTCGGGACCTGTGGGCGCTGGCCCGCCCCGGGCCGGCCCGACAGGCCCGGCTGGCCGCGCTCGGGCGGTGCCTGCTGGCGCACACCAGCGTGCTGATCGCCCCGTCGGCGAAGACCGCGGCGCTGATGGCCCCGATGGCCGGGCGTACCCCCATCGTGGTGCTGCCGACCCCGGTCGCCGCGCCGGGCGCCGACGCCGACGACCGGCGGCGGCTGCGGGCCCGGCTGGGCATCGCGGCGGACGCGCCCGTGCTGCTCGCGGTGGGCCGCGCCACCCCGGAGAAGGACCCGGAGCTGCTGCTGGGCGCGTTCGCCCTGGTCCGCCGCGAGCTGCCGGCGGCGCGGCTGGTGCTGCTCGGGGCGCGGCGGCACCGGCTCGCGGTCCGCCGGACGGCCCGCCGGCTCGGCGTGGCCGACGCACTGCACCTGCTGCGCCCGGTGCCGCGCGACCGGGTCGGCGCGCACTACCGGGCGGCGGACGTGCTGGCGTTCCCCTCCCGCACCGACACCCAGGGCCTGGTGCTCAGCGAGGCTGAGGCGTACGGACTGCCGGTGGCCATGGTGGACGCCGCGCTGGCCGAGCGGCCCGGTACCGGCACCACGCGGCCGGTCGCCGAGCCCACCGCGGCGGCGTTCGGGGCGTTGCTGACCCGGCTGCTGACCGAGCGGGAGCTGCGGGCGGCGGTGGTCCGGGACGGCCGGGCGGCGGTGGCGGCCTGGTCCGGGCCGCGCTACCTGGCCGAGCTGACCGCGTTGTACGCGGCGCTGCCGCCCGTCACCGCAGCGGACGCGACGACAACCGGCCCACCTGGGCCAGCACCAGAGGGAGCTGCCATCCCCGAGGCGCGGCGAGGTGACGCGGGGACCAGACCGGCGCGAACTTCGCCTTGAACCGGCGCAGCCCGCGGAAGCGGTACCAGCGCTCGCCGTACGCGTACACCGCCCGGCCCAGCCGGCACAGCGGGTCCGCGCCGGTCAGCCCGGACAGCGGGGCCAACCCCAACTCGACGCTGGCCAGGCCCCGGTCCCGGGCCGTGTGCAGGACCTCGACGAGGAGGTGGTCCATCGCCGTGGGTGGCGCGTCCGGGTGGTACCGCAGCAGGTCCACGCCCCAACTGTGCGGCGTCGGCAACAGCGCGGCGAAGGCCACCACCCGCGCCCGCTGCCGCAGCACCGCGACCGGTAGTTCGGCCAGGTAACTGGGGACGAACCCGCCGAGTGAGAACGACATGTCCGGCCGTCCGGCCAGCCAGGCGTCGGAGACCGGGCGCAGTTCGTCGAGCAGGCCGGCGCCGGGCAGCACGGCGAACGACAGGTCGTCGCGGCGGGCCAGCCGCCGCCAGTTGCGGCGCAGCGCCCCACGCTCCGGCCCGGTCAGGGTGAAGTCGGCCAGCGGCACGCTCGCCGACTCCCCCACCGGGTGCACGGCGAGACCCAGCCGGCGCAGCTCGGGCAGGAGCGGGTCGCCGACGTGGTACACCGCCGGGCGCCGGCCCGCCCTCCGGGCCGTAACGAAGAAGTCGGCCAGCAGTTCGTACCGCTCGGCGGTCGGCCCGACCGGTGGGCCGAACGCGATCCACGAGCGGCCGCACACCCCGTACATCAGGAAGCTGGCCCCGGACGGCGAGAAGTGGAATCGCTTGTCGCCGAGCAGCGCGAGCGCCGAATCCGGCTCCCGCTCGGTGTCGGCGGCCAGGATCTCGCGCACCCGGTGCAGTCGTTCGTCGTGGCGTCCGTCGATGCGGCGATGGTAGCGTCCGCCGCGTGTCCGGCCGGGTCCTGCGGGTGAGCGCCGCCGTGGTGGTCGCCGTCGGGCTGGTGCTCTCCGTGATCGCCGCGCGCGACGAGCCCGTCGAGCTGCTGTTCTACTTCACCGTGCAGGTCAACCTGGCCTACCTGGTGGCGCTGCTGGCCGGCGGCGACCGGCTGCGTACCGCGCTCACCGTCTACCTGGTCGGCACCGCGCTGGTCTTCGTCCTGGTGCTGGCCAACCCGTGGAGCGGCTACGCCATGGTGGCGACCACCGAAGCCCGCGGGCCGGTCTCGGACGCCGGCAACCTGCTGCTGCACGCGGTGGCGCCGCCGCTGGCCGCCGCGGAGTGGCTCGCCCGCCGTCCCCGAGCGGCCCTCCGCCCGGTGTACGCGGTCAGCCTGCTCGGCTATCCGTTGGTGTGGCTGACGGTGATCCTGGTCCGCGGCGCCCTCGGCGGGGACGAGGACCGCTACCTCTACCCGTTCCTCGACGTGCCCCGACTCGGCTACCCCACGGTCGTCCTCAACGCCCTGCTCTTCGCCCTGACCCTGCTCCTGATCGCCCTGACCGCTGTCCACCTCACCCGCCCTCGTCCCCCCTCCCCTTCCCCCGTACCCCCGGCCGATCCCACACCTCCGTGATCATGAGGTTGACGGGCGATTCGATCTCGGTGAGGCACGCCAACCCCATGATCACCGGGGCGGGGGTGGGTGGGGTGGGCGCGGAAATGGGTTGTCTGGCGCGGTGGGCGGGACCCACCGTGGGGGGATGACGGGGCGGATCACTGCGCGGATCGGTTGGACGGACCTGCCCGAGCGGGTCCGGGCCACGGTGGAGGAGATCATCGGTGATCGGGTGGTCGAGGCGGTGTCCCAGCCGGGCGGATACTCGCCTGGCACCGCCGATCGGGTCCGTACCGCGACCGGGCGGCGGGCGTTCGTCAAGGCGATCAGCCCGGCGCAGAACCCGGACAGCCCGGTCATGCACCGCGCGGAGGCCCGGACCGCCGCAGCGCTGCCGGTCTCGGCGCCGACGCCCCGCCTGCTCGGCTGCCACGACGACGGCGAGTGGGTGGCGCTGGTCTTCTCGGATGTGGACGGTCGGCACCCGACCACGCCGTGGCGTAGCGACGAACTGTCCCGCGTGCTGAGGGCCCTGGAGGCGATGGCCGTCGCACTCACCCCGAGCCCGGTGGCGGACGTGCCGACCGCAGCCGAGCGGCTGGCCTGGGACTTCGCCGGCTGGCACCGGATCGCCGCCGATCCGCCGGATCGGCTGGATCCATGGGTTCGGGCGCACCTGGACCAACTGCGCGCCGCCGCCGACCAGGGGATCGCCGCGCTGACCGGTGACACGCTCTGTCACGTGGACGTACGGGCCGACAACCTGCTGGTCGACGCTGCCGGCACGGTCACCGTGGTCGACTGGCCGTGGGCCTGCCGGGGGCCGGCCTGGCTGGACACCGCGTTGCTGCTGGTCAACGTCCGGCTGCACGGCGGGCACGACACGGAGGCGCTGCTGCGCCGGTTGCCGCTGACCGCCGGTGTCGACCCGGCCACGATCACCGGGTTCTACGCCGGGTTGGCCGGCTTCTTCGCCGACGGCGCCCGGCGTCCACCGCCGCTCGGCATCCCCACCGTCCGCGCGTTCCAGCAGGCCCAGGCCGACGCCCTGCTTCCCTGGCTGGCCCAGCGCCTCCCCTGACCCGGCTCGTCCGGCTGTTGTCGCGCCGCCGGGTCGTGGAGACCGTCCGTGATGTGCTCGACCTGACCGGTCAGGGTGTCGCCGGGGCCGACTCCAGCCGGTGTGCCAGTTGCGCCAGGTCGTCGAGGCGCAGATCGCCGTCGAGGCCCTTCAACGCCGCGGTCATCGCGCCGGCCGCGCGCCCTGCCCGCAGTCCCACCTCGGCATCCTCGACGACCAGGCATCGCGCCGTGGACACGTCGAGCAGCTCGGCGGCCCGCAGGTAGCCCTGCGGATCCGGCTTGCCCACGCTGACGTCCTCCACGGTGATCAGCACGGGCGCAACGATGCCGGCCGCGCCGAGTCGGGCCTCGGCCAGCCGGGCGTCGGCGCTGGTCACCACCGCCCACGGCAACCCCAACCGGGCAAGTGCCATCAGCAGTTCGTGGGCACCGGGGGTCGCCGTCACGTCGGACAGGTCGTCGTACTGCAACGCCAACTGCCGCGCCGCCGCCGCTGCGACCACGATGTCGTCGAGCGCGGGCAGTAGCCGGCGAATGGTCTGGTCGGCGGGTCTGCCGTGCGCGATCGCCAGCGCCGCCGCAGGGGCGACGCCGTACTCGGCCGCCCAGGTACGCCAGGCCCGCTCGACAGCGGCGTCGGAGTCGACCAGGGTGCCATCCATGTCGAACAGCACCGCGTCGATGCCGGACAGATCCACGACCACGCACCTCCAATAAGCTCGTCTCACGAGGATATGGGGCGAAAATTCCGGCGACCGGGCCGGCCTCGCCGATGTCACCAGCGAAGCCACCCACACGGCGTCGAGGTAGCGGAAAACGGACCTCGGGGTGCGAGCGAGGCGTCCGATGGCCGCCAGACGGCGGGTCGGCGCGGCGACATGATCATTCGCATGACGACGATGACACTTGACGGCAAGGTCGCCCTGGTGACCGGGGGTTCCCGGGGCATCGGGGCCGGTATCGCACTGCGCCTCGCACAGGACGGGGCCGACGTGGCGCTGACCTACCGGCAGAACGCGGAGCAGGCCGCGATCGTGGGGAAGCAGATCGAGGCACTGGGCCGGCGGGCACTGGTCATCCAGGCCGACGGCGCCGACCCGACCGCCGTACGGGACGCGGTCGACCGGGCGGCCGCCGAGCTGGGCCGACTGGACATCCTGGTGAACAACGCCGCGGTGTTCCTGGTCGGCGTCATGGGCGAGCTCGGCACGGCGGAGGTGGAGCAGACGATCGCCGTGAACATCCGGGCGCCGTACGTCGCCGTGCAGGCGGCGCTGCGGCACCTGGGCGACGGCGGGCGGATCATCAGCATCGGCAGCAACGTCGGTGAACGAGCGGTCTTTCCCGGCCTGGCGCTCTACTCGATGAGCAAGACCGCCCTGGTCGGGCTGACCCGGGGCCTGGCCCGCGAGCTGGGCCCCCGGGGCATCACCGTCAACCTGGTCAACCCCGGGCCCACGGACACCGACGCCAACCCGGCGGACGGGCCGAACGCGGCGGCCATCGCCGGCTTCACCGCCGTCGGCCGCTTCGCTCGCCCCGCCGACATCGCGGCCACCGTCGCACACCTGGCCAGCCCGGAGGCCGGCTACGTGACCGGTGCGGTGATCAACGTGGACGGCGGCTTCACCAGCTGAGGACACCGGGCGCGCCGGGTCACCATCCGGCGCGCCCGGCCTCAACCATCTCCCGGGTGGGAGGCGTCTTCCCTGACGAGGGGGTGGGCATGACCGAGACGTTCCACGAGTTCGTGGTGCACCGTTCGCCGGCCCTGTCCCGGACCGCCTACCTGCCAACCGGCGACCACCAGCTCGCCGAGGATCTGGTGCAGACCGCCCTGACCTGGACGTACCGGCACTGGCGGCGGATCCGTGACGGGGACCCGGAGGCGTACGTGCGCCGCGTCATGTACCACCAGCAGGTCTCCTGGTGGCGACGCCGCCGCCTCGCCGAACGACTCGAAGCCGAACCGACCGAACGGGCCGGCGCCGACCACAGCGAGACCACCGCGCTGCGGCTGACGCTCACCGCCGCGCTGCGCCACCTCACCCCCCGCCAACGGGCCGTCATCGTGCTGCGCTACTACGAGGACCTCACCGAGGCCAAGGTCGCCGAGATGCTCGATTGACCTTCAGGAATAGGGAGTGTCGATCGTGTCGCGCCGTCCCGCCTTGATCGGGCGGGGTGGCGCGACCCGCCGACGGAAGGTGTATCGCCGTGCCCCGCGAACGACTCAGCGCCCTCGCCGCCCTGCCCGACAACGTGATCGATCCGCTGCTGTGGCGGCTCGCTCTCGACGTCGCCGCCGCGCACCAGCCCGACGAGCGCGGCAACTGCCGCAACCTGCAGTGCGTCGGCCAGCGCGGCATGTGCGCCGCTGCCCGCGCCGCTCGGCGCGCCATGACCCTGGCCCGCGCCAGCCGACCATCCGCCGCCCGGCCGGAGCCGAGACCGGCCCCCGAGCGCACGTCGACAGCAGTCGTCCGGGTGCCATTTCGCGGCTGGTTCACCACCTTGTCCGTCCAGCGGGTGGATGCTCCGCGGCTGCGGTCGCCGTTCGAGCGATCTCCGGCAGCGACAGCCGCATGAGCCACTGCCGGGGCCCTCACCTTCGGCAGCGGATCACTTGGCCGTTGTGTTGTGGCGTAGCGATCCGAACAACGACGGCGGTTGAGGCTGAGCGAGGACTGAGGCCCACCACCCACGCCCGTGATGGCGGCAGACTGCACTCGTCGCCAATTCCACGCCCGTCCAGTCGATGAGACTCCGTCCTGTCAGGTGGCCAGTTCTGGAGGTTTTTCGCCCGTGGCTGCTTGGACGCAGGCGGACTGCGGGGCGTACTGGATACACGTTCCCGCACCGCCGACCGGCGCGGTCGGCCAGAGAGAGGCGGGCAGGCACTCCCAGAGTCGGGTTGTCTGCTCTTGTTCGCGCCGACGGCGACGGGACCGTCGAGAGAAGGAGGCCCCACATGAAGGATCGCTCGTCGGCGAGTTGAGCCGCCGCACCACCGTGGCGCTTGTCGAGCGCTGCCGGTGGCCAGAGTCCTGACCCTGTGGTTGTGGTTCGACTTGCCGTCCGCCCCCGTGTCCGACTTGTTGACCGCTGCCTGCTGTGCAGGTTGTGGCGGCGCCTGCTGCCCTGGTGCCTGCCCCTGCGCGGGGTCTGGCTTGTTCGTTGACTCGACCACAGTGACTTCTCTCGGCCCCCGCCTTTCCACGAGGGGTTCCGTCCGGCCGGGCGTCACCCGGCCGGGTCGCGCCTGCCCAGGCCCTGATCCGAGCAGGGTCGGCGCGACCCGGACGGCACCGCACATCACCGCACCTTCAACATCTATCAACTGGAGTACGACGTGACCTCAACTCATATCAATCCCACCAAGGCGACTGCCAGGTCGGTCCGCCTCTGTACGACGACGGTAGTCAAGATTGCGCACGTGCTGCCTCACCATGGGAGGTGGGCCGTTGGTGACAACTGAACAGCGATCCCGCGACGTCCCCGCCGATAAGCGGTCGGGGCGGGAGCGGCTGGAAAACCGCATCCAGGTGCTGATCATGTTGTTGATCGGCGGCGCGGCCGGCGCTGCCTCCTTTCGGCACGTGCATGACGTCGCGGCGGCACACGGCCAGCCGGGCTGGCTCGCCTGGGCCGACGCGGTCGTGCTGGAGTTGACGTCGATCGCCGCCGG
>NZ_JBEXIK010000032.1:0-73197 GCF_040608515.1 Micromonospora sp. NPDC005173 | reverse complement strand
TCACAGGTATCACGCCAACAACAGCGACCGACCCGAAGACGAGGGCTCGGGTTGGGGCTGAGGGCTGGGGCCGCGTTCAGGGCGATCGGGACAGACGGCGACCATCGACGCGACGGTGACCGCCGACAGGTCTGGGGCCCGCCCTGCCCGGCGCGGGGGTCAAGCCTGACCGCCCGGAGCCGGGATCGCCTGGGTCGAGCGCGAGAAGCGGCCGGCGGCGCGCGTACCACGGCAGTCCCACGTCCCACCGCATCCCGCACGGACGTGGCCCGGAAGCCCGCCCACCCGGTCAGGTCCCGCACCGGCCGAGCACGGAAACCGGACGGCGTGGATGCCCGATGATGACCGGGATCACAGGTTCCACAGATCGCGAGTTCGGACCGGTTGACCGGCCCGGAAGCCCTGCTCAGAGACGGTAAATCGGTTGAGTTGACCGGTTCCGTACCGGCACGCTGGGTTCGCCGCCACCCACGTCCGGAGGGACACCAATGCGCCTGCTCCGTGATCTGTGGGGCACCTCGACACGTCGGATGACGATCGTGGCCGTCCTGATCGTGCTCGGCGCCGCCGGTCAGGCGGGCGCGTCGGCGCTGGCCGGCGCGGTGCTGGTGCACCGCTCGGCCGGCTTCTTCGCCGTGCTGGCCGCGGCGCTGGTCGCCGTGGTGCTCAGCGACCTCGCGGTGAGCCTGCTGATGGCCGGCCTGACCGCCGACTGGTCCGCCGACGTGCGCCGCCGGCTCTGCCGCGTCGCCCTCGGGCAGGACCTGCCCACCCTGGAGACCACCCCGGTGGGCGAGCTGCTCGACCGCATCGACGGGGACGTCTACCAGGTGGCGTCGGCGATCCGTAACCAGGGCACCCGGCTCGCCCAGGGCCTCTGCGTCGGCCTGTTGTCGATGGTCGTCGCGCTGGTCGTGTGGTGGCCGGCCGGGATCGCGATGCTGCTGCTCACGGTGGTGCTCGCGGTCGGACTGCGCCGGCCCACGACGCGGATCGGGCCGGCCCGGATGGCCGAGGAGGAGGCATGGTCGGACCTGGCCGCCGTGATGGAGGAGGCGGTGCACGGCCAGGATGACGTACGGACCAGCCTGGCCCGGCCGTACGTACTGCGGCTGTACGCCCGGCGGGCCGCTGCCGTGCTGTCCCGGGGCCACCTGGTCTGGGTGTTGTCCGCGCGGGTGGCCACGGCCGCCACCGCGACGATCCGGGCTGGCATCGGCGTGGTGGTGCTCGGCGGGGCCTGGGCGTTGGCCACCGACCGGGTCGACGCTGCCCGGCTCACCGCCATCTGGCTGCTCGCCCTGGCTTTCGGGGCCACCGCGGAACACGTCAGCCGGATGGTGCCGGAGATCCAGGAGGCTCTCGGCGCGTGGGCCCGGGTGCAGTTGCTCCAGAAGGCCCGGCAGGAGCCCGTCGGCGGGGCCAGCCCGACCGAGGGTGACCTGCGTATCCGCGAGCTGACGTTCGGGTACCAGGTGAGCGGCCCGGAGAGCGGCCGGGGGGCGGCGCTGCGCGGGCTCAGCCTCACCTTCGCGCGCGGGCGCTCGTACGCGCTGATCGGGCGGACCGGTTCGGGCAAGTCGACTCTGGCGAAGGTGCTCACCAGGGCCGTTGACGTGCCGCCGGGAACGGTCTTCCTCGGCGGCACCGACCTGTGCGACCTCGACGTCGAGCAGTTGCGCCGCTGGGTGGCACTGGTACCGCAGCGCACCGAGATCCTGGCCGGCACGCTCGCCGAGAACGTCGCACTCTTCGACCCGGAGCTGCTCGACGCCGCAGCCCGAGCGCTGAACGAGCTGGGCCTGGCCGGCTGGATCGCCGAGCTGCCGGACGGGTTGGCGACCCGGCTGGGGGAGGGCGGGCACGTGCTCTCCGCCGGTCAGGAGCAGTTGGTGGCGTTCGCCCGGATCCTGGTCCGTGACCCGCATGTGGTGATCCTCGACGAGGCCACCGCGCGGCTGGACCCAGTCACCGAGGCGCGGGTGCAGCGGGCCACCGAACGACTGCTGCTAGACCGGATCGGGATCGTTATCGCCCACCGACTCTCCTCGGTGCGCCGCTGCGACGAGGTCGTGGTGCTGGCCGACGGCGCGGTGGTCGAGGCCGGCCCGCTGGAGACGTCGACACGCTTCGCCGAGCTGCTGGCGACCAGTCACGCCGCCGCGTACGCCGCAGCGGCGCCGGCCGGCCGCGCCGGCGCCGGCACCGACCTGCTGGTCGGCCCCGACCCGGCCAACGCTTGGCCGAGCGAGCCGGCGAGCGCACCGGCTGAGCCGGTTGGAACGAGCACGCCGGCCGAGCCGGTCGGAACGAGCACGCCGGTCGGGCCGGTCGGAACGAGCACGCCGGTCGGGCCGGTTGGAACGAGCACGCCGGCCGGGCCGGTTGGGCCGGTCGAGCCGAGTGGGCCGATCGGGCCGATCGGGCCGGTCGGAACGAGCGCGCCGATTGGGCTGGTCGAGCCGACTGGGCCGGTCGGGCCGACCCGTGCAGACCCGCCGCCACTGCCGCCCGTACCGCCGGCTCGGACGCTGCGCGAGATCTTCCGACTCTGTACCAACGATCCCCGGTACGGGCTGGCCGCGATCGGGCTGTTCCTCGGGCTCAGCCTGCTGGGGCTGGACGGCCCGGTGCTGCCCTGGCTCTGGGCCGACGTGGTCGACGGGACCGGCAACCCGTACCTGCCGGCGGTGGGGATCGCGGCCGGGCTGCTGGTCACCCTGCCGCTGCCGTACTACACCCACGTCTGGTTCCCCCAGTGGTGGGTGCGGCAGATGTTGCGGATCGGCCTGCGCCTGGTGCACGGCCAGACCGGGCCGCGCCGGGTCAGCTCGCACACCCCGGCCGAGGTGGTGGCGCAGGGCGGCGACACCGAGCGGGTGGTCCAGCTCGCCGACAACGTGCTGGACCAGGCCGTCGCGCTGGTCCTGGTGGTCGCCATGACGGCGGTCACCGGCAGCGTCGTACCGGGGCTGTTCTTCCTCGGCACGATGGTCGTCTCCGGGCTGGCCGCGACGCTGTTCGGGCCGAAGCTCGAGCGTGCGGCCCGGGCGACGGTGGCGGCGCGGGCTGCCTTCGCCACCGCGCTGGTCTCCGCGCTCTCCGCGGCGCGGACGGTGAAGCTCGCCGGCGCGACCGCGGCGGTGCTACGTCACCTTGCGGACCTGGATGTGGTGCGCAGCGACCGGCAGCGGCGGGAGATCTCGGTGCAGGTGTGGTCGCGCTCCACACCGTCGGTCGCCAGCGGGCTGTTGCCGATCGGCGCGTGGGCGCTCTATCTGAATGGCGGACTCTCCGCCGGGGCGGTGCTGGTGGCCGTCTCCACCCTGGGCGCGGCCCGCTGGTTCGCCTGGACGACGGCGTCGTTGATCTCCCAGCTGCCCTCTGCGCGGGTCTGGACCCGACGCACGGTGGCGATGACCGGGGTGAACGCGTACTCCGCGGGGGTGCCGGCGGTCGATCTGGCCGCCGGGACGGCGCCCGCGCCGAGTATGCCGCCCCGGCATCCGCTGCGCCGGCTGGAGCTGCGCGGCTTCGGGGTGGTGCACTCCGACGGCGCGGTCGCCGTCCGGGATGTGGACCTGGCCGTGCAGCGCGGGCAGTTGGTGCTGGTCGTCGGGCCGGTCGGCTCGGGCAAGTCGTCGCTGTTGCGGGCGTTGGCCGGGATCGTGCACCACACCGGTGAGCTGTCCTGGAACGGCGACCCGGTCACCGAGCCGGAGTTGTTCCTGCGCCCCAACCAGGTCGGCTACGTCGGCCAGTTGCCCCGGGTGCTCTCCGGCACGGTGGCCGACAACATCGCGCTCGGCCACCAGGTGGACGCGGCCGGGGCGGTCACCACCGCCCAGCTCGACCACGACCTGGCCGCTGCCGGCGGTGGGCTGGGCCTGCTCATCGGGCACAAGGGCACCCGGCTCTCCGGCGGCCAGCTGCAACGGCTGGCGCTGGCCCGGGCGCTGGCGCCGCGTACCGAGCTGCTGGTCGCCGACGACGTGTCGTCGGCGCTGGACGTCACCACCGAGCTGGCGCTGTGGCAGGCGCTGCGCGCGCACGGGGTGACCGTGGTCGGCTCGACCGCGAAGCGCGCCGCGTTGGTCCGCGCCGATCACGTGGTGGTGCTGCTCGGCGGCACGGTGGCGGCCCAGGGGACCTGGCGGGACCTGGAGGGCGACTGGTCGCACCTGGCTGGCTGACGGTGGGGCGGCCGCCCGGCACGGCAGCCGCCCCACCGGCAGGGGGTCAGGCGGCGCGGGCGTACTGGGCGGGCCCGGTGTACGTGACGCCGAGTTTGGCGGCGGCGCGGCGCGGCCAGTACGGGTCGCGCAGCAGCTCCCGGCCGAGCAGCACCAGGTCGGCCTCGCCACCGGCGACGATCTGCTCGGCGTGCTCCGGCTCGACGATCAGGCCGACGGCGCCGGTCGGTACGCCGGCCTCGCGGCGGATCCGGGCGGCCAGCGGCACCTGGTAGCCGGGGCCCAGCGGGACGCGCGCGTCCGGGTGTGCGCCGCCGGAGGAGGCGTCGACGAGGTCCACGCCGGCGCCGGCCAGCTCGGCGGCGAGCACGACGCTGTCCTCGGCCGTCCAGCCGCCCTCGACCCAGTCGGTGGCGGAGATCCGGGTGAGCACCGGCACGGTCTCGCCGACCGTCGCGCGTACCGCGCGGGCCACCTCCAGGGTGAGCCGCATGCGGCCGGCCCGGTCACCACCGTAGGAGTCGGTGCGGTGGTTGGTCAGCGGCGAGAGGAACTCGTGGAGCAGGTAGCCGTGCGCGGCGTGGATCTCCACGGCGGCGAAGCCGGCGTCCAGCGCCCGCCCGGCGGCGGTGGCGAAGGCCTCGACCACGCCGGCGATCCCGGCCGCGTCGAGGGCGGTCGGCACCCGGTAGTTGGCGACGAACGGCTCCGCCCCGGGACCGACCGGCGTCCAGCCGCCCTCGGCGTCCGGCACGCCGCCGCGGGTCTGGGCCCACGGTCGGTAGGTGGAGGCCTTGAAGCCGGCGTGCGCGAGCTGCACGGCGGGCACCGCGCCCTGGCCGGCGACGAACGCGGTCACCGGCCGCCACGCGTCGACATGCGCGTCGGACCACAGCCCGGTGTCCTGCGGGCTGATCCGGCCCTCGGGCAGCACGGCGGTCGCTTCGGTCAGCACCAGCCCGACCCCGCCGACCGCGCGCGTGCCGAGGTGGATCAGGTGCCAGTCGGTGGGCAGACCGTCCGGGCCGGCGGAGTACTGGCACATCGGCGCCATGGCGATCCGGTTGGGCAGCGTCACCGCGCGCAGGGTCAGCGGCGTGAACAGGGAGCTCATCTCGTCATCCTCTCAAGAACCGACGACGGGCCCCTCGGATGAGAGGCCCGCCGCTGGTGGTGCGAACTGGTCAGGCGGGGACGGGGCTGAGCTCGTCCTGCCGGTCGGGCCGGGTGTTCGCGACCGGCTCCGGGTCGGTCAGGTCCCGCCGGCCGGCGGATTCGTACGCGGCCCGGTCGAGGGTGCCCTCGCGGGCAGCGACGACGGTCGGCACCAGGGCCTGCCCGGCCACGTTGGTGGCGGTCCGGATCATGTCGAGGATCGGGTCGATGGCCAGCAGCAGGCCGGCGCCGGCCAGCGGCAGGCCCAGCGTGCTCAGGGTGAGGGTGAGCATCACGATCGCGCCGGTCAGGCCGGCGGTGGCCGCCGAGCCGACCACCGAGACGAAGGCGATCAGCAGGTAGTCGGTGATGCCGAGGTCCACGCCGAACACCTGGGCCACGAAGATCGCGGCGAGTGCCGGGTAGATCGCGGCGCAGCCGTCCATCTTCGTGGTGGCGCCGAACGGCACCGCGAACGAGGCGTACTCGCGGGGCACGCCGAGCCGCTCGACGGAGCGCTGGGTCACCGGCATGGTGCCCACCGAGGAGCGGGACACGAAGGCCAGCTCGATCGCCGGCCAGGCGCCGGCGAAGAAGCGCAGCGGGTTGAGCCGGCCGGCGAGGATCAGCACCAGCGGGTAGACCACGAACAGCACGATGGCGCAGCCGACGTAGACGGCGGTGGTGAACTTGGCCAGCGGGGCCAGCAGGTCCCAGCCGTACGAGGCGACGGCGTTGCCGATCAGGCCGAGGGTGCCGATCGGGGCGAGTCGGATGACCCACCAGAGCGCCTTCTGGACGATCTCCAACAGCGAGCGGTTCAGCGCCACGAACGGCTCGGCGGCCTCGCCGACCAGCAGCGCCGCCGCACCGACCACGAGGGCGAGGAAGACGATCTGCAGGACGTTGCCCTCGACGAACGCGCCGACCGGGTTGGTGGGCACGATGCCGGTGAGGAAGTCGGTCCAGGAGCCGGTGTTCTTCGGCGGTGCCGCGCCACCCAGGTCGAGGGTCACGCCCTTGCCCGGGTTGGTGAGCAGGCCGAGGCCGATGCCGATGCCCACCGCGATCAGCGCGGTGATGCCGAACCACAGCAGGGTCTTCAACGCGAGCCGGGCAGCGTTGGCCACGCCGCGCAGGCTGACCACGCTGACCACGATGGCGGTGAAGACCAGGGGCGGCACGGCCAGCTTGAGCAGCTGGATGAAGAGGCCGCCGACGGTGTGCAGGGTGCTGGTCAGCCAGCTCAGGTCGTTGGTGCGGGCCAGGAAGCCGAGCGCCACGCCGAGCACGAGGCCGAGCAGGATCTGCACGGAGAAGGGAATTTTGCGCAGGCCGAAAGGCATGTGGGTCTGTCCAATTGTCTGGTCCGGGCGGGGTAGGCGGGAGAGTGCGGCTACGCCGGACAGACGCCGCTGGCCTGCAGTCGGAGATCGACGTACAGGCGGACGGTGAGGCCCCAGACATTGGTCATCGCCGACCAACGTTACGCCGGTCCTTCTCCTGGGTGGAAGGACCGTTGATCGTGAGGCTCCTTACAGTCGCCGCCGCTGCGTGCTCAGCGGCGGGCCAGGGCCAGCACGGTGGCGGTGGCCAGGCCCCACAGCACCGCGAGCGCCAGGATCAGCCGTTCCAGCACGCCCACCACCTCGCCCCGACCGACGAGGAGCATGGCCAGCCCCACCGTGGCGCAGAGCGGCAGGGCCAGCGCGGCCGCCCCGCCGGCCAGCCAACGTGCCGCCCGGCCGGCCGGGCCGGCCAGGGCGAGCGCGACCATCGCGAGGACCACCGCCGCGGTCGCCGCGATGCTCGCTCCGCCGTGCACCAGGTCCGCCACCGTGGCTCGCTCGAACGGCGGCAGCGGACAGCCGGCGGAGCAGGTCACCGCCCCGGACACGGCGGTGCACACGGCACTGACGGCGAGCAGCGCCGGCGCAGCCCGCGCCCCGGCGAGGAGCGCTGGCGCCGCCCGCACCCAGGGGGGCAGTGCTGGCGCGGCCCGCACCTCGGCAGGCAGCGCGGCGGCGAGCAGCAGGAGCGCGCCGGCCAGTGCGAGGACCCCGATCCGGTACGTCGCGGCGTGGCCGCTGCCGGCGATGCCCGCCTCGCTGACGTACCCGGTGAGCCCCGGACCGGGACCGGCGACCACGGCGACCGTCACCGCGACCGCGCCGGCCAGCGCGCAGCCGGCGGCGGCCGACGCGGCGACCCGGCGCGCGACGTCCGCGTGGACGGCGGGCGCGGTCGTGGTGCCGGGCCGACCCGGCTCAGCCACGCCCGTGCGGCGTGGTCCAGCCGGACTGGTCGGGCCCGAGCGGCACGATGGCGCTCGGGTTGATCTCCCGGTGGGTGCCGTAGTAGTGCCGCTTGATGTGGTCGAAGTCCACCGTCTCGCCGAAGCCCGGGGTCTGGAACAGGTCCCGGGCGTACGCCCAGAGCACCGGCATTTCGGTCAACTTGTGCCGGTTGCACTTGAAGTGTCCGTGGTACGCGGTGTCGAAGCGGACCAGCGTGGTGAACAGCCGCACATCGGCCTCGGTGATCGCGTCGCCCATCAGGTAGCGCTGCCCGGCCAGCCGCTCGGAGAGCGCGTCCAGCCGGGCGAACAGCGCCCGGAACGCCTCGTCGTACGCCTCCTGGGAGGTGGCGAACCCGCACCGGTACACGCCGTTGTTGACGTCGGTGTGGATCTCGGCCATCAGCGCGTTCATCTCGGGGCGCAGCTCGATCGGGTACAGGTCCGGCGCGTCCGGGGCGTGCAACCGCCGCCACTCGGTGGAGAAGTCCAGGGTGAGCTGCGGGTAGTCGTTGGTGACCACCCGACCGGTCAGCGTGTCGACCAGCGCCGGCACGGTCACCCGGCCGGTGTAGTCCGGGTCGGTGGCCAGGTACGCCTCGGAGAGGAAGCTGACGCCGAGGACCGGGTCGAAGCCGTCCGGGTCGAGGGCGAACGCCCAGCCCCGCTCGTCCCGGATCGGGTCGACGGTGCCCAGCGAGATCGCGTCGTCCAGCCCGAGCAGACCGCGCACGATCCGGGCGCGGTGCGCCCACGGGCAGGCGCGGCACCAGATCAGCCGGTAGCGGCCAGCCTCCAGCGGCCAGCGGTCCTGCTCGTCGGGGCCGCCGCCGGGCGGGGAGGTCGAGTCCGGGGTGACCCGGCCAGTGAACCGGTTGGCTTGACGGACGAACGTGCCACCGCCGCTGGTCTCTGCGCTGAACTGGGCCCGGGCCATGCCGTCAACCTATCCGGTGTCGGCGCGGATATCCTGGCGCTCGGTAGCCCGCAAGACCCCAGCGGGTGCCTCCACCCCCGCCGTCTCCACCCCCGAAGGACTCGCGATGACCGTGGCATACCTGGTGGCCGGTGTCCGTACCCCGATCGGCCGCTACGCCGGCGCGCTGGCCGGCGTCCGCCCCGACGACCTGGCCGCGCACGTGATCCGCGAGTTGGTCGCCCGCCACCCGTCGGTGGACTGGGCCCGGGTGGACGACGTCGTGCTCGGCTGCGCCAACCAGGCCGGCGAGGACAACCGCAACGTGGCCCGGATGGCGGCGCTGCTGGCCGGCCTGCCCGAGCAGGTACCGGGCAGCACGGTCAACCGGCTCTGCGGCTCCGGGCTGGACGCCCTCGGCACCGCCGCCCGGTCCATCGTGGCCGGGGAGGCGGAGCTGGTGGTCGCGGGCGGGGTGGAGAGCATGAGCCGGGCGCCGTTCGTCATGCCGAAGGCGACCTCGGCGTACTCCCGCTCGGCGGAGGTGTACGACACCACCCTGGGCTGGCGGCTGGTCAACCCGCTGATGCGGGACGGCTGGGGGGTCGACTCGATGCCGGAGACCGCGGAGAACGTGGCCGCCGAGTACGGCGTCGGCCGGGCCGAGCAGGACGCGTTCGCGTACCGCTCGCAGCAGCGTGCCGCCAAGGCGCAGGCCGACGGCCGGTTCGCCGAGGAGATCGTGCCGGTCTCCGTGCCGGCCGGCCGGCGGGAGACCCGGCTGGTCGAGGTCGATGAGCACCCCCGCGAGACCTCGCTGGAGAAGCTGGCCGCGCTGCCCACCCCGTTCCGGGAGGGCGGCACGGTGACCGCCGGTAACTCGTCGGGCGTCAACGACGGCGCGGTCGCGCTGCTGGTGGCCAGTGAGGCCGCGGTGGCCCGCTACGGCCTCACCCCGCTGGCCCGCATCGGTGGTGCGGCGGCGGTCGGCGTGCCACCCCGGATCATGGGGATCGGGCCGGTGCCGGCCACCCGCAAGCTGCTCGACCGGGTCGGCGTCGAGCTGGGCGCGGTGGACGTGATCGAGCTGAACGAGGCGTTCGCCGCGCAGTCGGTGGCGGTGCTGCGCGAGCTGGGGCTGCCCGTGGACGCCGAGCACGTCAACCCGAACGGCGGCGCCATCGCGCTGGGGCACCCGTTGGGTGCCAGCGGGGCACGGCTGGCGTTGACCGCCGCGCTGGAGCTGCGCCGTCGCGGTGGCCGCCGGGCACTGGCCACCATGTGCATCGGGGTCGGGCAGGGCATCTCGCTGCTGCTGGAGTCTGCCGCCTGAGCGCGGAAAGAGCGTGAAGGGATCTCCCGAACGCGGGAGTCAGCGGCCTAGAGTGGTCCACACCACACGACCCGCGGGTCGGCCGGGGGGCGCGGGCACGCCGACGCCGGTGCCGTCCCGCGCCGCGGCGATGAACTGGGGAGCACGCTGATGCCGGACGGACTGCCGACCGAGATCGATCTGACCAGGCCGAGCGCGGCCCGGGTGTACGACTATTTCCTGGGCGGGGCGCACAACTTCGAGATCGATCGGCAGTTGGCCGAGCAGATCGCCAGCATGACCCCGAACCTCGCCGCCACCATGCGCTCCGGCCGGGAGTTCCTGCGCCGTGCCGTCCGGGCGCTGCTCGATGCCGGCATCGACCAGTTCCTCGACATCGGCTCCGGAATTCCCACCGTGGGCAACGTGCACGAGGTGGCCCAGGGGGCGAACCCCAAGGCCCGCGTGGTCTACGTCGACATCGACCCGGTGGCCGTCGCGCATAGCCGGGAACTGCTCGCCGGCAACGAGCTGACCGGGGTGATCCACTCCGACCTGCGGGAGCCGGAGCGGATCCTCGCCGAGACCCGGCAGCTCGGGCTGATCGACTTCAGTCGACCGATGGGCATCCTGCTGGCCGGGGTGGTGCACTTCATCCCGGACGCCGACCGGCCCGAGGACATCCTGGCCACCCTGCGGGCCGCCGCCGCGCCCGGCAGCTTCCTGGTCATCTCGCACTCCACCTTCGAGGACCAACCGCAGGAGATGCTGGACGCCCAGCGGCTCTCCGCGCGGACGGACACCGAGATCACGTTGCGGTCCCGCGCGCAGGTCACCGGCTTCTTCGGCGACTGGACGGTCCTCGAACCGGGCGTGGTGCACATGCCGCTGTGGCGCCCCGACTCACCGTCGGATGTGGACGAGCACCCGGAGCGGTTCGGCGCCTTCGGGGCGGTCGCCCGGTACGACCAGCCCGCCGGCTGATCCGGTGGCCGCCGTCCCGGATCCCGTCGGGGTCGACGTCGGCCGTGCCGATGCCCAGGGCTACGCCGCCGACTGGGCCCGCGCGGTACGCCGCCTCGGTTTCGTGCCGCTCAGCGCGGCCGAGACCGAACGGCTGCTGCTGGTGCACACGGTTCAGATGGCCCAGGCGGTGCTGGCCGAGCCGTTCTCCGCCCGGCCCGCCGAGGAGATCGGGCGGGCACTGGTGGAGGCGCACCTCACCGAGCCTGGCGCCCTGGAGTGGTCGTTGCGCGCCCTCGGTGACGACTTTCCCCGCCGTGTGCTGGCCGCCGACGACCGGCCGGCGGATCTGACCGAACGGATCGCGGCGGTACAGGGCGGGCTGGCCGCCGGGTTCGCCCGGGCGCTGCGCGACCGCACCTTCACCCAGCAGGAGCGGATCGCCCGGTCGGCCTGGCAGGCGCGTGACGAGGTGGAGCAGGCGCTGCGCGACAGCGAGGCGCGGTTCCGGGCAGTCTTCACCGGCGCCGCGATCGGGATCGGCATCGCCGACGTGGACGGCCAGATCATCGACGTCAACCAGGCGTTCGCCGACATGCTCGGCTATTCGGCCGAGGAGCTACGCGAGATCAACGTGGCGGCACTGTTCCACGCGGACGACGCCGTCGGGATGTGGGAGCTGTACCAGGAGCTGATCGAGGGCAAGCATGACTCGGTGCGGGTGGAGAAGCGCTACCACCGCAAGGACGGCAGCGTGGTCTGGACGGATCTGGCCGTCTCGCTGATCCGGTACGACGACGGCCGGCCCCGGTTCACCGTCGCGATGATCGAGGACATCACCCAGCGGTACGAGCTCCAGCAGCGACTGCGCTTCCAGGCGTTGCACGACCCACTGACCGGGCTGCCCAACCGGACGCTGTTCTTCGAGACATTGGGCAGGTTCCTCGACACCGCCCGGCCCGGGCAGCGGATCGGCGTGTGCTTCCTCGACCTGGACGGCTTCAAGGCGATCAACGACAGCCTCGGCCACGACTTCGGTGACCGGCTGTTGGTGATGATCGGCCGGCGGCTGGCCGAGTGCGTTGCCGACCACGGCCACCTGGTCGCCCGGATGGGCGGCGACGAGTTCGTCATCCTGGTCGACGGCGGAGACGACATCGACGACGCGGTGGCCGTGGCGGAGGCCGCGTTGGCCGCCGTCGCCGCCCCCGTGCACGTCGACGACCAGCAGCTGGCCGTCTCAGCCAGCGTGGGCATCGTGGAGTGCCCGGCCGGGGAGACCACCGCCTCGGAGCTGATGAAGGCCGCGGACACCACGCTCTACTGGGCCAAGGCGGCGGGCCGGGGCCGGTGGGCGGTCTACGACCCGGAGCGCAGCGCCCGGGACCTCGCCCGGTCGGCGCTGGTCGCCGGGCTGCCGGCGGCACTGGACCGGGGCGAGTTCGTGCTGCACTACCAGCCGATCGTGTCGCTGCTGGAGGGCAGCATGCTCGCGGTGGAGGCGCTGGTCCGCTGGCAGCACCCGGAGCTGGGTCTGATCGGGCCGGACCGGTTCATCGGCCTGGCCGAGGAGACCGGCCTCATCGTGCGGCTCGGTGAGTGGGTGCTGCGGCGGGCGTGCCGCGACGCCGAGCGGTGGCGGCGGGAGTTCCCCGACGCCCGGCTGGTGGTCAGCGTCAACCTGGCCGCCCGACAGGCCGACGACCCGGCGATCGTGGAGACCGTGGCCGACGTGCTGCGCACCAGCGGGCTGCCGGCGGAGCTGCTCCAGTTGGAGCTGACCGAGAGCGCCGTGATGGGCAGCGCCGGTGAACCGCTGCGCAGCCTGCACCGGCTCGCCGCGCTGGGCATCCGGCTGGCGGTGGACGACTTCGGCACCGGGTATTCGAACCTGGCGTACCTGCGACGGTTGCCGATCCACTGTCTGAAGCTGGCCGGGCCGTTCGTCGAGGGCATCCGCGCCGACGGAACAGACATCGCGGCCGACCACCGCGACGAGCGGATCGTCGACGCGCTGGTCCGGCTGGCGCACGCGCTGGAGCTGTGGGTCACCGCCGAGGCGGTGGAGACCGGGGTGCAGGCGGAACGGCTGCGGGCACTGCGCTGTGACACCGGGCAGGGGCGGTACTTCGGCGCGCCGGCCCCGGCCGAGGCGATCACCGCCCGGCTGGGCGGCGGGGCGGCGGCGTGAGCCGGGGACCCGTCCGGCGGTGGCAACGGAAGAGGGCGGCGGCGTGAGCCTCACGGACTCGCAGACGGTGGTGACGGTGGTGGCCGCGCTCGCCATCGTGGCCGGGCTGGCCGGCGTGGTGGTGCCCGGCCTGCCGGCGCTGCCGCTGTGCTGGGGTGGGGTGCTGGTCTGGGCGATCTTCGGCGGCGCCGGCATGGGTGGCTGGGCGGTGTTCGCCATCGCCACGTTGGTCGCCGCGGCCGGAGTCGTGATCAAGTACGCGTGGCCCGGGCGGAACCTGAAACGCACCGGTGTGCCGACGTCCACGCTGCTCGCCGGTGGGGTGCTCGGCATCGTCGGGTTCTTCGTTGTGCCGGTCGTGGGGCTGGTGCTCGGTTTCGTCGCCGGGGTGTGGGCGGCGGAGCGGCTGCGGCTCGGTGACTCCAGACTGGCCTGGCCGTCCACCAAGCAGGCGGTCAAGGCCGCTGGTCTGTCGATGCTGGTCGAGTTCGCCGCCGGCCTGGTTATCGCCGCGCTCTGGCTGGCCGGCCTGCTACTGACGTGACCCGCGGCCCTCGGGCGGACGAGCTCGGGGCCGTGCGGCGGACCCGCGCCGGCTAGGGTCGGCTCCGTGCGCATCGTGGTGCTGGGCGGTCTTGGTGCCTGGCCTTCCGCCTGCCAGGGGTGTGCTGGCTTCGTGGTCGAGCACCAGGGCTTTCGGCTGCTGATCGATCCTGGCTACGCAACCCTGCAACCGCTGCTGACCCGGCTGAACGCCTCGGCGGTCGACGCGGTCTACGTCAGCCACGGCCATCCCGACCACTGCGCCGACCTGCAGCCATTGCTGCGGGCAAGGGTGTTGCCAGACCGGTCCGCCCCGGCCCTGCCGGTGTACGCGCCCACCGGCAGCCTCGACCCGCTGCTCGCGATCGACGAGTCAGGGCTCATCGACACGGCGTACCGACTGCACGAGTTCACCCCCGGCGACGGCTTCGACGTCGGTCCGTTCACCGTGCGGACCTGGTCGCTGCCGCACTGGGTGCCGAACGCGGGGGGCCGCTTCTCCGCTGGCGGGACGGTGCTGGCCTACACCGGGGACACCGGGCCGAGCCCGACGTTGGTCGAGTTGGCCCGCGACGCCGACCTGCTGATCGCCGAGGCGACGTACGTTGACCAGATCCCGGACCGGCATGTCGGATTCCTGTCGAGCGCCGCCGAGGTGGGTCGCTACGCCAGTGCGGCACGGACCAAAGAGGTCCTGCTGACGCACCTGTGGCCGGGCACGGAGCCCGACGCGGCGGTCGCGGCGGCGCGGCGGGCGTACCGCGGTCCGGTCGGCGTGGCTCGACCGGGCCTGGTGGTCGACCTGCCCGCTTGACGTGAGGGCTCGTTGTGGGGCGGCGGCGGGGGACACCCGTCGGGTACGGCGGAGCAGGCCGTACGTGAGAGAGAGGTGGGTGCCCCGCGCCGCCGCGGTGCCGGGCGGTCCGAGCGCCCGGAGGTGGACCCGTCGCGAACGGGCCTCGTCACGAGGTCAAGGATGCGCCCGGGCCGGCCGGGCGGCAACGCAATTAGCCGTGACGGCGGTGAGATTCCCACCGACTGCGTATTGACCGCCTTGATCGCCGGGACGACACTTTGCCCACTCGCACGCGGAACCACCTCAGGGAGGTGTGCAGTGGCAACGACCCCCGTGCCAACCGCCGAGCAACCAATGGACGACGACGCCCGACGGCTCGCCGAACTCGGCTACAAGCAGGAGCTGCGCCGCAAGTGGAGTGGCTTCTCCAACTTCGCCATCTCGTTCTCGATCATCTCGATCCTGGCCGGCTGTTTCACCACCTTCGGCCAGGCATGGAACAACGGCGGGCCGGTCGCCATCTCCTGGGGCTGGCCGCTGATCTCGCTCTTCATTCTGATCATCGGCTTCTGCATGGCCGAGCTGGTGTCGGCGTACCCGACCGCCGGTGGGATCTACTGGTGGGCGGCGACCATGGGCCGCCCGGTGCACGGCTGGTTCACCGGCTGGTTGAACCTGATCGGCCTGGTCGCGGTCACCGCCTCGGTCGACTACGGCTGCGCGACCTTCCTCAACCTCACCCTGTCGGCGCTTTTCGACGGCTGGGCCGGCACGCTGCGGCAGGCGTTCATCCTCTTCGTGATCATCCTGGCGCTGCACGGTCTGATCAACATCTTCGGGCACCGGATCATCGACGTCCTGCAGAACGTCTCGGTCTGGTGGCACGTGGCCGGCGCGGCCGTCGTGGTGGCCATCCTGGTCTTCGTCCCGGACAACCACCAGAGCTTCCAGTTCGTGTTCACCGAGCGGTTCAACAACTCCGGCTTCGGTGACGGGGACAGCGGCGGGCTGATCTTCTGGTTCTACGTGTTGCCGCTGGGCTTCCTGCTCACCCAGTACACGATCACCGGCTTCGACGCCTGCGCCCACGTCTCCGAGGAGACCCGGGGCGCCTCGCAGGCCGCCGCGCGCGGGCTCTGGCAGTCGATCTTCTATTCGGCGGTCGGTGGCTGGATCCTGCTGCTGGCGTTCCTCTTCGCGGCCACCGACGTCGAGGCGGTCAACGCCGCCGGCGGCTTCTCCGGCGCGATCTTCGAGTCCGCGCTGACCCCGGTCTTCTTCAAGATCGTCATCATCATCTCCACCATCGGGCAGTTCTTCTGCGGGATGAGCTGCGTGACCTCGATGAGCCGGATGGCGTACGCGTTCAGCCGCGACCGGGCGGTGCCCGGCTGGCGACTCTGGTCCAAGGTGGACCGCAACGGCACCCCGGCCAACGCGATCATCGGCGCCACCCTGGCCGGCATGGTCCTCACCCTGCCGGCGCTCTACGAAAGCTCCGCCGGCATCCCGATCGCCTTCTACGCGGTCGTCTCCGTCGCGGTGCTCGGGCTCTACCTGTCCTTCCTCATCCCGATCGCGCTGCGGCTGCGGATGGGCGACCGGTTCATCCCCGGGCCGTGGACGCTCGGGCGGAAGTACAAGCTGCTCGGTTGGATCGCGGTGATCGAGATCGCGGTCATCGCGGTCTACTTCGTGCTGCCGATCGTGCCCGCCGGGGTGCCCGGCAACGACGGGTTCACCTGGTCGGCCGTGAACTACGCCCCGCTGGCCGTGGGCGGGGTGCTGCTGGTGGTCGCCGTCTGGTGGTACGCCTCGGCCCGGAAGTGGTTCACCGGCCCCGTGCGTACCGTCGAGGACCCGGCACGGGCGCCCGACCCGGCACCGGTCGACGGGCCCGGCTGACCCGGACGTCCCGGTCCGCCGCGCAGGCGGACCGGGACGCGGTCGCGGCCTCAGCCTGCCGCCGGTGCACACGCGATCCACCCGAGCCATCCCGTTTGCCGGGGTGGCCGCAGCGGGCATTGACGATGATCCGCTCGACCGGTAGACCTTGGTGATGGAGGCCCGCGAATGAGGAAAGCGCCGCTCACGCTGGAGCAACTGCGGGTCGCCGTCGCCGAGGGTGAGATCGACACGGTGGTGCTGGCCCTGGTCGACATGCAGGGGCGGTTGCAGGGCAAACGGTTCCACGCTCCGTACTTCCTCGACCAGGTGGTGGCCAACGGCAGCGAGGGCTGCAACTACCTGCTCGCCGTGGACGTCGACATGAACACCGTCGACGGGTACGCGATGTCGAGTTGGGAGCGGGGCTACGGCGACTTCGCGATGGTGCCGGACTTCGACACGCTGCGCCGGACGCCCTGGCAGCCCGGCTCCGCGCTGCTGTTGGCCGACCTGGCCTGGCTGGACGGCTCCGGTGACGTGATCGCCTCGCCCCGGCAGATCCTGCGCCGGCAGCTGGACCGGCTGGCCGAGCACGGGCTGACCGCGTACGCCGGCACCGAGCTGGAGTTCGTGCTGTTCCGTGACTCGTACGAGGACGCCTGGCGCCGCGGCTACCGCGACCTCACCCCGGCCAACCAGTACAACGTGGACTACTCGCTGCTCGGCACCGCCCGGGTCGAGCCGCTGCTGCGCCGGATCCGCACCGAGATGGCCGGCGCCGGGCTCACCCCGGAAAGCGCCAAGGGTGAGTGCAACCTCGGCCAGCACGAGATCGCGTTCCGGTACGACGAGGCGGTGGCCTGCGCCGACCACCACGTGATCTACAAGAACGGGGCCAAGGAGATCGCCGCCCAGGAGGGCATGGCGATCACCTTCATGGCCAAGCCGAACGCGCGGGAGGGCAACTCCTGCCACATCCACTTCTCCCTGCGGGACGCCGCCGGGGCTTCGGCGATGCTCGGTGACGGGCCGGCGCACCTGTCGGAGACCGGGCAGCGGGTGCTCGCCGGGCTGCTGGCCACCATGCGGGAGTTCAGCCTGCTCTTCGCCCCGAACATCAACTCCTACAAGCGCTACCAGCCGGGGTCGTTCGCCCCGACCGCGCTGCGCTGGGGAGTGGACAACCGCACCTGCGCGCTGCGTGTGGTCGGCCACGGGCAGGGCATGCGGGTGGAGAACCGGGTGCCCGGCGCCGACGTCAACCCGTACCTGGCGATCGCCGGGCTGGTCGCCGGCGCGCTGCACGGCATCGACGGGGAGCTGGAGTTGGGCCGGGAGTGCATCGGCAACGCGTACGACGATCCGGAGGCCGAGCGGGTGCCCGGCACCCTGCGTGACGCCCTGGCCCTCTGGGAGTCCTCCACCGTGGCCGCCGACGCCTTCGGTGCCGAGGTCGTCGCACACTACGCCAACCAGGCCCGGGTGGAGATCGCCGCCTTCGACGCCGCCGTCACCGACTGGGAGTTGACCCGTGGCTTCGAACGCCTCTGACGACGCAGGGATGGGGGTGCCGGCGTGACTGTGGTGGTGGATCCGGCGACCGGGGAGGGGTTTCGGGACGTGCCCGCGGCCTCGGTGGCAGAGGTTGACGCGGCGATCTCGCGGGCCGCGACCGCGTTCGAGGCGTGGCGGGCGGTGGCGCCGGGAGACCGGGCACGGCTGCTGCGGCGGTTCGCCGCCGTGGTCGACGCGCACCTCGACGAGCTGGCCGCGCTGGAGGTCCGCAACTCCGGGCACACCATCGGCAACGCCCGGTGGGAGGCCGGCAACGTCCGGGACGTGCTGGACTACTACGCCGGAGCGCCGGAGCGGCTGACCGGGCGGCAGATTCCGGTGCCCGGCGGGCTGGACGTCACCTTCCACGAGCCGCTCGGCGTGGTCGGGGTGATCGTGCCGTGGAACTTCCCGATGCCGATCGCCGCCTGGGGGTTCGTTCCGGCCCTCGCGGCCGGCAACACCGTGGTGCTCAAGCCCGCCGAGCTGACCCCGCTCACCGCGCTGCGCCTGGCCGAGCTGGCCCGCGAGGCCGGCCTGCCCGACGACGTGTTCATCGTCGTCCCGGGCGAGGGCGCGGTGGTGGGGGAGCGGTTCGTCAGCCACCCGGCGGTCCGCAAGATCTGCTTCACCGGGTCGACCGAGGTGGGCACCCGGATCATGGCCGGCTGCGCCGGCCAGGTGAAGCGGCTCACCCTGGAGCTGGGCGGCAAGAGCGCGAACATCGTGTTCGCCGACGCCGACCTGGAACGCGCCGCCGCGACCGCGCCCGGCGCGGTCTTCGACAACGCCGGCCAGGACTGCTGCGCCCGGTCCCGGATCCTGGTCCAGCGCCCGGTGTACGACCGTTTCCTGGCACTGCTCGAACCGGCGGTGCGGGCGGTGCGGGTGGAACACCCGGCCCAGGACACCGCCGAGATGGGCCCGCTGATCTCCGCCGGCCAGCGGGACCGGGTCGCCGGCTACCTGGCCGGGGCGCGGGTCGCGTTCACCGGCTCCTGCCCCGACGGCCCCGGCTTCTGGCAGGCCCCGACCGTGCTGCTGGCCGACTCGGCAGCCGACCGGCACTGGCGGGAGGAGATCTTCGGCCCGGTGGTCTCGGTGCTCCCGTTCGACGACGAGGCCGACGCGATCCGGCTCGCCAACGACACCGAGTACGGCCTCTCCGGCTCCATCTGGACCCGGGACGTGGGTCGCGCGCTCCGGATGGCCCGCGCCGTCGACTCGGGCAACCTCAGCGTCAACTCGCACTCCTCGGTGCGCTACTGGACCCCGTTCGGCGGGATGAAGCGCTCCGGGCTGGGCCGGGAGCTCGGTCCGGACGCGCTGCACGCCTTCACCGACGTCAAGAACGTGTTCATCGCGACAGAGGAGTGACGCTAGTGCAGGGTCGGTTGCAGGACCGGGTGGCCGTGGTCACCGGAGCGGGCAGCGGCATCGGGTTGGCCACCGTCCGGCGGTTCGCCGCCGAGGGTGCCCGGGTGGTCTGCGTGGACATCGACGTGGCGGCCGGCGAGCGGGCCGCCGAGGAGTGCGGCGGCGAGTTCGTGGCCACCGACGTCGCCGACGAGTCGGCGGTGCGTGACCTGTTCGACGGGGTGGCCGACCGGCACGGGCGGGTCGACATCGCATTCAACAACGCCGGCATCTCGCCCCCGGACGACGACTCCATTCTGGACACCGGCCTGGATGCCTGGGAGCGGGTGCTGCGGGTCAACACCACGAGCGTCTACCTCTGCTGCAAGTACGCGATCCCGCACATGCGCCGCCAGGGCAAGGGCTCGATCATCAACACCGCGTCGTTCGTGGCGCTGATGGGCGCGGCGACGTCCCAGATCGCGTACACGGCGAGCAAGGGCGGGGTGCTGGCGATGACCCGGGAGTTGGGCGTGCAGTTCGCCCGCGAGGGCATTCGGGTCAACGCGCTCTGCCCCGGCCCGGTGGCCACCCCGCTGTTGCTGGAACTCTTCGCCGCCGACCCGGAGCGGGCCGCCCGCCGGCTGGTGCACGTGCCGATGGGCCGGTTCGGGCAACCCGAGGAGATCGCCGCCGCGGTGGCGTTCCTGGCCAGCGACGACGCCTCCTTCATGACCGCCGCGCAGTTCGTGGTGGACGGCGGCATCACCGGCGCGTACGTCACACCGCTATGACGCGGCGGCCACTGATCGGGATCAGTGCGTACGTCGAGCCCGCTGACTGGGCGACCTGGCGCGGCGTGCCAGCCGTGCTGGTGCCGGAGGCGTACGTGCGGGCGGTGCGCGCCGCCGGCGGGCGGGCGGTGGTGTTGCCGCCGGACGACGAGGACGGCGACGTGCTGGCGGTCCTCGACGGGCTGCTGCTGGCCGGCGGCGCCGACGTCGGCCCGGGGCGGTACGGCCAACCGCCCGACCCGCGCACCGAGGACCGGCCGGACCGGGACACCGGCGAGCTGACCCTGCTGGCCGCCGCGCTCGCCGCCGACCTGCCGGTGCTGGGTGTCTGCCGGGGGATGCAACTGCTCGCCGTCGCCTACGGCGGCACCCTGCACCAGCACCTGCCGGACGTGGTCGGTCACGAGGAACACCGTCCGGCGCCCGGGGTCTACGGTGCCCATCCGGTGCGGTTCGCGCCGGGCAGCCTGGCCGCGACGGTGCTGGCCGGGGTGGGCCGGGTCAACTCGTACCACCACCAGGCGGTTGCCGACCCGGGGCGGCTCGCCGTCACCGGCTGGGCGGCGGACGGGGTGATCGAGGCGGTCGAGGATCCGGGCCGGCCGTTCGTGCTGGGCGTGCAGTGGCATCCGGAGAACGAGCCGGATCCGCGGCCGATCACCGCGCTGGTCCGGGCCGCCCGCCAGCGACCGCCCGGCCCGCTGGTCGCCGCCCACGACGGTGGCGTGGATCTCGCGAGGCCGCCAACGCCGTGACGCGCGTTCCACCTGCGGGTGTGACGTACGTCGCCCCCGACGGGAGCGGCGGCCGGTGGGAGGATCAGCGCATGGGCAAGGTGTATCCGGCGATCGACGGTCGGCTGCGCGACTTCATCGCAGCCCAGCCGGTCTTCTTCGTGGCCACCGCGCCATCCGGCGCGGAGGGGCAGGTCAACGTCTCGCCGAAGGGCATGCGGGGCACGTTCGTGATTCTCGGTCCGCACCGGGTGGCCTACCTGGATTACCACGGCAGCGGCGCGGAGACGATCGCCCACCTGCGGGACAACGGCCGGATCACGCTGATGTTCTGCGCCTTCGACGGGCCGCCGAAGATCCTCCGACTGCACGGCCGGGGCAGCACCGTCGCGGTCACCGAGGCCGCCTTCGCCGACCGGCTCGCCGAGTTTCCCGAGCCGCCGGACGTGCACGCCGTACGGGCCGTGATCACCGTCGAGGTGGACCGGGTCAGCGACTCGTGTGGCTATGCCGTGCCACTGATGGACTACCGCGCGGAACGCGATCTGTTGCTCAGCTCACACTCCCGCCGTACCGCCGACGACCTGGTGGTCTACCGGGCCACCAAGAACGCGGCGAGTATCGACGGGCTGCCGGTCTTCTGAGCCGCCGGGCGCGCTCCGGCACGGCCGACGCCGACGCCGCACCCGCCGCCACTGTCCGGTCACTGACAGGGCGTAGGCAATCAGCGTCGAACAGGCGCGATGCGTTACGTTCCTCGTCCGCCGGGGTACAAGTCGGAACACGGCTGGCGAAGATCATCGGCTGGGGGGCAGCCGGAGCGGGAGGCTTTATGAGCTCGGCCCAGGGGGGCGCGGACGCGGGGCAGTCCCTCGCGGCCGCCAGCGACGTGCCCCCACTGCTGACGGCCGCCTTCGCGGCCGGCGGTGAGCTGGGCGAGCGACTGGGGAGCCTCGACTGGTCCACTGCTCCGCTCGGCCCGCCGGGTCGCTGGCCGACGGCGCTCTCCAGCGCGGTCGGCATGATGCTCGCCTCCAGCGCGCAGATCGTGATGTTCTGGGGCGACGACCAGCTCGCCTTCTACAACGACGCCTACCGGCCGACCATCGGCAGCAAGCACCCGGACGTGCTCGGTCAACCGGCCCGGCAGCACTGGGCGGAGACCTGGGCGGTGCTCGGCCCGCTGCTGGACGAGGTTCGGCGCACCGGACAGTCGTACCGGGGCGCGGACCACCCCTTCCTGCTGGACCGGCACGGCTTTGTCGAGCAGACCTACTTCGACGTCTCGTACGACCCGATCCGGGGCGCGGACGGTTCGGTCCACGGCGTCTACTGCATCGTGAACGAGACCACCGGGCGGGTGCTCGGTGAGCGCCGGCTGCGGGCACTCGCCGAGCTGGGCGCCGAGTTGGCCGACGTGGTCAGCGCCGCCGAACTCGGCCGGACGGCCGCCGAGGTGCTCGGTCGGCACCGGGCGGACGTGCCGTTCGCGCTGATCTACCTGGGCGACGAGGCCGGCCGGTTCACCCTGGCCGGCTCCGAGGGCACCGGCCAGGTCGCTGTCGACATCGCGCCCGAGGTGCTCGCCCGGGTGGCCGCCGACGGCGCACCCGTCACGGTCGAGGTGGCCAGTCTGCTCGACCCGCCGCCGGCCGACGCAGCCGACCACGCCCTCGTGCTGCCCATCACGGCGACCAACGAGACCGTCGGCGCGCTGGTCGTCGGCATGGCAGGCCTGCTGGCGCTCAATGACGAGTACCGCGACTTCCTCGACCTGGTCGCCGCCCAGATCTCCCGCGCGGTGGGCAAACAGCGGGCGTACGAGCAGGAGCGGGCACGCGTCGCGGAGCTGGCCGCGCTGGACCAGGCGAAGACCAACTTCTTCGCCAACGTCAGCCACGAGTTCCGCACCCCGTTGACCCTGGTGCTCGGCCCGATGGAGGACATGCTGGCTGACCCGGCACTGGCCGCCACCCACACCGACCGGCTCACCATGATGCACCGCAACGCGCTGCGCCTGCTCAAGCTGGTCAACACCGTGCTGGACTTCTCCCGGCTGGAGTCCGGCCGGCCGGCCGCCCACTACCAGCCCACCGACCTGGCCGGCTACACCGCGCGGCTCGCCAGCACCTTTCGCTCGGCCACCGACCGGGCCGGGTTGCGACTGGTGGTGGACTGCCCGCCCCTGCCGGCGCCGGTCTTCGTCGACCGGGACATGTGGGAAAAGGTCGTCCTCAACCTCGTGTCGAACGCGGTCAAGTTCACCTTCGACGGCGAGATCCGGGTCCGGGTCAATGCCTCTGGCGACGCCGCCCGGCTGGAGGTGACCGACACCGGCGTGGGGATCGTGCCGGGCGAGCTGCCGCACGTCTTCGAGCGGTTCCACCGGGTGTCCGGGGTGCGCGCCCGCACCCACGAGGGCACCGGGATCGGCCTGGCGCTGGTCCGGGAGCTGGTCGAGATGCACGGCGGCGAGGTGGGGGTCACCAGCCGGGTCGACGACGGGAGCACCTTCGCGGTGACCGTCCCGTTCGGATCGGCGCACCTGCCCGCCGACCGGGTGGCGCCGTTCGGCGCTCAGCCGTCGGGCGAGCCGGAACAGGCCCGGCTCTACGTCGCGGAGACCGCGCTGTGGACCGGCGCCGAGCCGCCGCCGGAGTTCGGCAACCAGCTGGCGGCGGTCACCCCGGCCGGCCGGATCCTGGTCGTCGACGACAACCCGGACCTGCGCGAGCACGTCACCCGGCTGCTGTCCCCGACCTGGGAGGTGGTCACGGCCAGCGACGGTCTGGCGGCCCTGCCGCTGGCCCGTGAGGGCGGGTTCGACCTGGTGCTCACCGACGTGATGATGCCCCGGCTGGACGGGTTCGGGCTGGTCGGCGCGCTGCGCGCGGACCCGCGTACCCGACACGTGCCGATCGTGCTGCTCTCCGCCCGGGCCGGCTCCGCGGAGGCGGTCGCCGGCCTCTCCGTCGGCGCCGACGACTACCTGACCAAGCCGTTCTCCGGGCAGGAGCTGGTGGCGCGGGTCCGGGCCAACGTCGAGCTGGGCCAACTGCGGGGGCAGATCATCCGCCGGCTGCGGGCGCTGGCCGACGCGGCGGTGGCGGTGAACACCGCCCGGTCCACCGCCGACGTCCTCCAGGTCGCCGCCCGGCACGCGCTCAGCCTCGCCGAAGCCGCGCGGGTGGTGGTCACCGCGACCGGGGCCCGATCCGAGGCGGACGCCGGCGGCACCACCGCCGTGGACCCGTCCTTCGTGGCCGAGTTGACCGGCACCACCGGTGAGCGGCTCGGCGAGTTGCGGGTCTGGCGGTCGGCCGGCGACGACGCGCAGGCCGACGAGGCCGCGCTGACCCAGCTCGCCCGGCTGGTCGGGGTACGCCTGGAGAACGCCCAGCTCTACGAGGCCGAACATCGCATCGCCACCACGTTGCAGCACAGCCTGCTGCCCCGGTCGCTGCCCCAGCTGCCGGGCGCGGTGGTGGCCAGCCGCTACCTTCCGGGCAGCGCCGACGTCGAGGTCGGCGGCGACTGGTACGACGCCATCGCGTTGGAGGGTGACGAGCTGGCGCTGGTCATCGGCGACGTGGTCGGCAAGGGCGTCCAGGCCGCCGCGGCGATGGGGCAGCTCCGCAACGCGCTGCGCGCGTACCTGCTGGAGGGCTTCGACCCGGGTGAGTCGCTGACCCGGCTCAACCGGCTGGTCGGGTCCACCGAACGCCGATCCTTCGCCACTGTGGTCTGTCTGCTGTTCAACCCGCGTACCGGGAGGTTGCGGTACGCCAGCGCCGGTCACCCGTCCCCGCTGCTGATCAGAGGAGGTGACGTGGCATTCCTGCACGACCAGGCGCTCGGCCCGCCGGTCGGCGCCATCCCCGACGTGACGTACCACTCGGTCGAGGGGGAGCTGCCTCCCGGCCGCCGGCTGCTGCTCTACACCGACGGGCTGATCGAGGATCGGCAGCTCGACATCGACGCCGCGCTGGCCCAGCTGTGTACCGACGCGGCCACCCCTGGTGAGCACGTGACGGACCTGATCGAAGCGGTGATCGAGCGGGTCGCCGGTCAACCGCGCCGCGACGACGTGGCCGTGCTCGCCCTGGAGGCGGCCGAGCTGAACCGCTTCGCGTTGCGGCTGCCCGCGGACCCGACCCGGCTGAGCGTGCTGCGCAAGCGCCTGGAGGACTTCCTGGTCGCGCATGGGGTCGGCGAGACGGACCTGTTCGACGTGACCGTGGCGGTCTCCGAGGCCGCCGCGAACGCCATCGAGCACCCGGTCCACCCCGCCGAGCCGGTGATCAGCGTTGAGGTGGCCATCGAGGACCGGACACTGACCGTCACGGTGCGCGACAGCGGCCGGTGGCGGGAGTCGGCCGGTTCCGGGTTCCGGGGGCGCGGGCTGACTCTGATCAAGGCGCTGGGTGAGCTGGCGGTGCGGCGTACCGATGAGGGCACCGAGGTGACGCTGCGCCGGCAGCTGCAGGACTGACCTCGCGCCCGACGGTGGCCGGCGCGGCGCGTGCGCCCGACAGATCAGCCGGGTCGCGGGTGGCTCAGGCCGGGCTCAGCCAGCTCTGCTCGCCCAGGCCGGAGATGTCCAGCACGCGGCGGACCTGCCGGGACGGCAGCACGGTGAGCGTGCCGGGAAACTGCTGGGCGAGCCGGACCAGCGCGTGGATGGCGGCCGAGTCGAAGAAGGTGACCGCGGTCAGGTCGAGGGTGATCCGCTCGGCGGGCTCGCGCAGGGCCGTCTGGAGCATGGTGTCGGCGGTGGCCATGTCGACCTCACCGGCCACCACCACGTGGAGGTGATCGCCGTCAATCTCCGCGCTGGCGGAGAAGACGGGTGGTGCTCCTCCTTGATCCACGCAGACACCATGGCACAGCCGACCTGGCAGGGCAACAACCGGTCCGGAGCGGCCGTGGCGCGGGTCACCAGCCGGGCCGGCGATAGGCTTGAGGCATGACCGTCCGTCCGCCGCTGACCCCAGGCACGCTCTCCCCGATGCGACCGGTGCCGGCCCACATTCCCCGCCCGGAGTACGTGGGCAAGAAGCGTCCCCAGGAGTGGCGCGGCTCGCACGTGCAGACGCCGGAGACCATCGAGAAGATGCGGATCGCCAGCCGGCTGGCCGCCCAGGCGACCCAGCTCGCCGGCGAGCACTCCAAGCCCGGCGTGACCACCGACGAGATCGACCGGGTGGTCCACGAATTCCTCTGCGATCACGGCGCGTACCCGTCGACGCTGGGCTACAAGGGCTTCCCCAAGTCCTGCTGCACCAGCCTCAACGAGGTCATCTGCCACGGCATCCCGGACACCACCGTGCTGCAGGACGGCGACATCATCAACGTCGACGTGACCGCGTACATCGACGGGGTGCACGGCGACACCGACGCCACCTTCTGTGTCGGCGAGGTCAGCGAGGAGGCCCGGCTGCTGGTCGAGCGGACCCACGAGGCGATGATGCGGGGCATCCGCGCCGTCGCCCCGGGCCGCCAGATCAACGTCGTGGGCCGGGTCATCGAGTCGTACGCCAAGCGGTTCGGCTACGGCGTCGTCCGCGACTTCACCGGCCACGGCATCGGAGAGACCTTCCACAGCGGGCTGTACGTGCCGCACTACGACAGCCCGCGTCCCACGGACCTGATGGAGCCCGGGATGACCTTCACCATCGAGCCGATGATCACGCTCGGCACCTACCAGTACGACATGTGGGACGACGGGTGGACCGTGGTCACCAAGGACCGGAAGTGGACTGCCCAGTTCGAACACACCATCGTGGTGACCGACGACGGTCACGAGATTCTCACCCTGCCGTGACCGACACCCCTGCGGCGCTGCGCGAGGCGCACCACGCGGACGTCTCCGGCGGCTGGCTGCGCCCGGCCGTCTTCGGCGCGATGGACGGGCTGGTCACCAACATCGCCCTGATCGCCGGCGTAGGCGGCGGCGGGGTCTCGCCGCGCAGCATCGTGCTGACCGGCACCGCCGGTCTGGTGGCCGGCGCGATCTCGATGGGGCTCGGCGAGTACACCAGCGTGCGCTCGGCCAACGAGCAGATCGCCGCCGAGGTGGCCAAGGAACGGCGCGAGTTGGAGCGGCATCCCGAAGCCGAGGCCCGCGAACTGGCCGACGCGTGGGTGGCGCGCGGCCTGCCCCGCGACCTGGCAACCCAGGTCGCGGAAGCCGTACGGCGCGATCCGGAGGAGGCGCTGCGGGTGCACGTCCGCGAGGAGTTGGGCGTCGACCCCGACGACCAGCCCAGCCCGTGGACGGCGGCGATCTCCTCGTTCCTGTTCTTCTCGGTGGGGGCGCTGATCCCGCTGCTCACGTACCTGCTCGGCGCCACCGAGCTCTGGCTGGCGCTCGCCGTCGGCGGGCTCGGGCTGTTCGCCGCCGGGGCGGCGGTGGCCCGGTTCACCAACCGGCCCTGGTGGACCAGCGGGTTGCGCCAGCTACTGCTGGGTGCCGCGGCGGCCGCCGCCACCTACCTGATCGGCGCCCTGATCGGCGTACAGGGCGCGCTGTAACGCCGGTCAGCAGCTGAGCAACTCGTCGACCGTGCCATCCACCGGCCGGCCACGGGCGGCAAGCTCCTCGGCCTGCCGGCCCAGCACCAGCCCCACCTCGGTCATGTCCGCGCCGGCCAGACCGGTGCGGCGCACCGCGTCCCCCGGGTCGCGGAAGTAGGTGCGGCTCAGCAGACCGGTCACCGTGGCCGCGGCCAGCCGCGCCTCGCCGAGCATCAGCAGCGCCTGGTCGGTCTCGTACCACTCGGCCAGCCGGGCGGCCCGCGCGTGCGCCGCGCTGCCCCGGTACCAGGCCTGCCGGGCTGCGGTGCTGAACTCCGCCGGCCGTGCCCGGGCCAGCCGGCCCAGGTGCTCGTCGCGCAGCGTCCGCAGCCAGCCGGTGGGGTCGTGCAACGCCCGGGTGGTGACGTACCGGTCCGCGGTCAGCGGCCAGAGCGGGGAGAGCACCCGGGCCTGCCCGAGGTAGTCCTCGGCGGCGGCCACGGTCAGGTCGACCAGCACCCCGTCCACCCGCCGGGTCGCCGGGGGTGGGCCGGTGCCGGGTCGGTAGGTGACCACCAGCATCCCCACCTCGCGGTCCCCGCCGCCGTCGTCGTCGCCGTGCGCCAGCGGGCCGTGCACCGCGACCGCGAGCACGTCGGCCGCGAAACGTCGCTGGGCCGCCTGGGCGACCCGCTCCGCCACCGTCCACCGTCGATCGTCGAAGCCCCGGTCGACATCGGCCTGTTCGCTGCTCGCGCTCACGGGGCCGCCTTCGTTCCCGACTGCGGGGCTCGCAAAACCGGCTCACTCCTCGCGCTCACGGGCCACCCTTCGTTCCCGACCGCGGGGCTCACCGGATCGTCCCCGCCTGGCGACTGAGCGTCAGCCTAGCCAGCCGGTCGCGGGCCAGCCGGCGCGCCGCGCCCGGTCGGCACCAGCCGGAAGATGCGGATCTCCCGGCCGCCGGCTCGCTGGACGTACGTGCGGTACGCCGGCCACTCGGTGACCAGGAGTGCCCACAGCCGGTCCCGTTCGGCGCCGGTGGCCACGTCGGCCCGCACCGGAACCCGTCGACCCCGCACGTCCACCTCGGCGGCCGGCTCGGCGAGCAGGTTCAGCGCCCAGCCGGGCTGCTGGGTCTGCCCCCAGTTGGAGCCGATCACCACGTACGCGTCGCCGTCGGGCACGTAGATCAGGGGATTGCTGCGCGGTTTGCCGGAGCGGCGGCCGGTGGTGGTGATGATCAGGGACGAGACCAGGCCGAGCGCGACCACCCGGCCCCGGGTGAGCCGGCCGACCACCCGGTCGGCGGGGACCAGCAGGCGGGCGGCGGCGCCGAACCAACGGTGGTGGCCGACTCGACGGGTGAGGGATCCCAGCACTGACACGCCGCCCAGTCTGCCGGTTGCCGCGCCTCGGTGGCCAGCCCCCTGCGCCGCTTCGGCTGCCCGCCGGAGCGTCCCGCTCAGTCCAACCGCCGCTCGATGGGCAGGCGGGCACGCGTGAACAGGCCGGCGCCGAGCATCGCCACCATCGGCACCAGCACCAGGACGCCGAGCGCCGGCCACGGCACCAGGAACGGGTACGGCTCGCTCACGGGCCAGCTGGTGGCGTACTGCCGGTTGACGGAGAACAGCACGATCGCGGCGGTGCCCAACCCGGCCACGATGCCGAGTACCGAGCCGAGGCCGGCGATGACCCCGGCCTGGCAGATCGCCAGCAGCCGGCGTACCGCCGGGGCCGCGCCGACGGCCGCGAGTGTGGACAGCTCGGCGCGCCCCTCGGCGGCGGCGAGCGCGGTGGCGATTCCGGCCGCGCCCACCGTGATCAGCCCGGCCGCCGCGGCGAGCAGCAGGAGCAGCGGTGACACGTCGCGGGGGGCGGCGCCCTGCTCCACGCTCAGCGAGAACGCCCCAAAGGACCTCAGTGCACCGGTGAACCGCTCCTGCCGGTTCTCGTCCGGCGGGGCCGGGGTGTCGATCACCCAGCCGGTCTGGGACGAATTCAGGCCGAGCTGTCGGACCGCGGACGGGGACAGCAGCAGGCGGGGCTGCCCGACTGCCGCGGGCAGCGCGTACCCGGGCAGATCGCTGGCACCGTTCGGCCCGTCCGTTCCGGCCTCCGCCCGGCTCACCTGCACGGTCACCAGGCCGTCGTGCAGGTAGCGCGGGTCGGTCACCACGACGCCCCCGGCGCGCAGCACCGCAGTGGCGGCAGCGGTGGCCGCCGGGTCCGCGCCGGTGAGGATCGGCAGGGCGCTGCCGTCGTCCACCAGCGTCTCGACGTAGCCGCCGTAGTAGTCCCCGTCGCGGAGCTGGCAGCGCGGGTCGGCCCGGGCCTGCCGGCGCTCCGCCGGGGAGAGGTTGTCCCCGGGCAGCCAGGGGCAGGCCCGCTCCGGCGGCAGCCTCGGTGCGACGTAGCAGTAGTCGCCGGGGTTGCCATCCGGTGGGCAGGCCACGGTGTGCACCGCGGCCACCGCGCCGGCGCCCAGCTGCGCCTGGGCCGCGGTGGTGACCTCGGCCAGCGTGGGTCGGGGCAGCCGGGTCGGCTCGGTCGCACTGACCAGCACGTGCCCGGTCGGCAGCATCGGTTGGTAGGCGCGCGTGTCGCGGGCCCCGTCGCTGGCCAGGTACCCGCCGAGCGCGACGCTGCCGGCCACCGCCGCCATCACGGCGCAGATCGCCGGTGCCGCGACGGCCCGGTTGCGGCTGGCGTCGCGTAGCGCGATCCGGGGTGCCAGGGGTAGCACCCGGCCGAGGCGGGCGAGCGCGCCGATCAGTGTGGGTGTGCAGCAGACCAGGCCCAGTTCGCCGAGGATCAGGCCGGTGAGGATCACCGCCGGTGAGGTTCGGGTGGCCCCGAACGCCGCCAGCGCCGCCCCGCCGGCCACCAGTGCCAGCCCGATGGTCAGCCACCGGGCTCGGCTCGGGGGAGGGGTGCGTCGCCCGGCGAGCCCGGCGATGACGTCCTGCCGGGCGGCGGTCCAGGCCGGTGCCAGCGCGGCCAGCACCCCGGCCAGCACCGCGACCCCCCCGAGCAGCATCAGCGCCGACGGCCAGCAGCGGTACCCGCCGAAGCGGGCGCCGAAGACGTACTGCTCCACCAGCGGACGACCGGCGAACGCCGCGCCGACGCCGAGAATCAGGCCGGCGGCGGCGCCCAGCACGCCCAGCACCACGCCGTCGGCGAGCACGACCCGACGCAGTTGGGCGGCGTCCCCACCGGCAACCGCGACCAGTGCCAGGTCCCGCCGCCGGCGGCGGACGCCGACCGCGAAGGCCGGCCCGACCAGCAGCACCACCTCCAGCAGCCCGAGGCCGGCGATCAGCACGCCGGTGCTCAGGTCCGTGGCGCTGCTCGGACCGATGGACCCGGGCCACGGCCGCGACTGTCCCGCCGCCGGGATGGTCGGGTGGCGCGGGGTGACCAGCACGCCATGGTCGTTGAGTCGGGACACCAGCGCGGCGTCGACGGTGCCGGGCACGTCCACCAGCCAGCTGCTGTCCGGCAGCGGATCGCTTCGTGGCACGGCACCCGGGTGCAACGCCACCACCGGGCCGAGATCGTCGGGAAACTCGACCACCCCGACCACGGTGTACGCCCGGGTGCCGTCGGCGGTGGCCACGGCGTCGCCGAGGCGTACGTCCAGGCGGCGTAGCGCCGCCGGGCTCACGGCGACCTCGCCGGGCTGCCGCGGCGCCCGTCCGGCCCGGAACCGCACCAGCCCCCGGGCCAACGGGTCGGTGAGGTCCAGTACCCGTCCTTCGACGTTCTCGTCGCGCTCCGGGCCGCGCACCGTCAGCGGGAGTAGAGCGCGCACCTCGGTGACCCGGCTGCCGGGGCCGAGCAGCGTGGACACCTCGGCGGCGGTGGCCACCCGACCGTTTGGCCCGTGGTCGCCCTCCCGGGTGTACCAGCCTTCGCCCCACTCGTCCTGCCCGATCGGGGTGTCGGTGATCCACCGCAGCTCCGCGTCGGCGACGCCGAGTCGGCGGTCGATGCGCTCCTGCGGGGTCAGCTCGGCCATGTCGTAGCTCACGGCCAGGAAGGCCAGCACCAGCACCGGCAGGGCGATCATGGCGAGCACCAGGGCGGTTCGCCGGCGGGCCCGACGCGACTCCCGCCGGGCGATCCGCAGCGCCGCCCGCCAGGAGCCGGTCAGCTCGGCCAACCGACGCCGGCCCGCGGGTGCCGGCGGCGCGACCGGCGGTGCCGCCGGGACGTCGGCGCGGCCGGAGGCCCGCCGCACCCGGCGGACGGTCACCGGTCGCTACCGGACAGCAGTTGCTCGACGCTGCCCAGCGGTGCCGTGGTGTCGACCAGCACCCCGTCCCGCAGGAACACCACCCGGTCGGCCCAGCCGGCGTGCCGCGCCTCATGGGTGACCAGTACGCCGGCCGCGCCCGCGTCGACCCGGCGGCGCAGCAGGTGCAGCACCGCCTCGCCGGTCTGCGAGTCCAACGCCCCGGTCGGCTCGTCGGCGAGCACCAGCCGCCGCTCGCCGACAAGCGCGCGGGCGATGGCGACCCGCTGCTGCTGGCCGCCGGAGAGCTGGTCGGGGAAGCGGTCGCCCAGCGCCGGCAGGCCCACCTCTGCCAGCGCGGCCAGGGCCGCCGCGCGGGCCCGGCGCCCGCCGGCGCCGTCGAGTTCCAGCGGGAGGGCGACGTTCTCCATCGCGCTCAGGCTGCCCAGCAGGTTGAGCTGCTGGAAGATGTAGCCGATCCGGCGGCGGCGCAGCTGGGCCAGCCCGCGGCGGTCCAGCGCACCCAACGGCTGCCCCTCGACCCGGACCTCGCCGCGGGTCGGGCGGTCCAGGCCGCCGGCGAGGGCCAGCAGTGTCGACTTGCCGGAGCCGGACGGACCCATCACGGCGACCAGCTCACCCGGCCGGACGACCAGGCTGACGCCGCGCAACGCGTGCACGGCCGCCGGGCCGACCCCGTGGGTGCGGTGGACGGCGCGAAGCTCCAGCACCGCGTCGTCCGCTCCGCTCACCGTCGCGCCTCCTCGTCGGCCCACCGCGCCGCGTCGGACATGTCGGCGTCGCCGGCTCTGGGCATGGGCGGCGCGGGGGTGCCGGGCTGGTGCCGGACCAGGCTGGTCTCGCAGTGGTCCAGCCAGCGCACCTCCGCCTCGGCCTGGAACACCATCGAGTCCAGCACCAGCCGCCAGGGCAGGTCCTCCGGCCGGTTGCTGCCGTACTTCAACCGGGTCAACTCCTGCAACGCCCGCATCGTCGCGCTGCGCTGGGCCTGTACCACCGAGCGGACGTCCACGCCGGGGGTGGTCAGCGCCAGCGCCAGCTTGATCGCCAGCTCGTCGCGGGGGCGGTCGGTGCGGCTGATCGGGGTGGCGAACCACAGCGCCAGATCCGCCCGGCCGGCGTCGGTGATCTCGTACGGGCGTTGCCCGGCCTCGCTCTCCGGCAGCGGGCGCACCAGACCGTCCCGCTCCAGCCGGGAGAGCGTGGTGTAGACCTGCCCGATGTTCAGCGGCCAGGTCGAGCCGGTCGACTCCTCGAACGCGGCGCGCAGCTGGTAGCCGTACATCTGGCCGCGTTCGAGCAGGGCGAGCAACCCGTGACGGATGGACATGGGAACGGAGTATGCATACCTGGTATGGCGCTCCGCAACCGGAGCGGACCGGTTCAGGTGGGGCGGCCGGGAAACGCGACAGTTTGCGGGGTGAGCCCGGCGGTCTTGCGCCAGCGGGTGGCCCGTACGGCGTACTCGACGAGGGCGGCCAGCGCCTGGTCCCGGTCGGCGCCGGTGGTGGACGCCAGCGCCGCCCGCCAGTGCGCCGCGGTGCGCTCCTCCACCTCGACCGCCAGCCGCAACGCGCTCGCCTTGTCGGTGACCGCGAACGGCAGCGCGTACCCGGCCCGGTCCGGTGGCACGTCGCCACCGGAGGTGCTGAGCTGCACCACCAGCGCGTCGCGCCGGCGGCGGTGCGCGGCCTCCGCCTGGCGCGCGGCGTCCCGCGCCGCCCCGGTGAGCCGGACGCCGATTCGCCCGTAGGCGTAGATGGCCGCGTACTCGGCGGAGAGGGCGGCGGCGAGCGCCTCCGCGGCGGATGGCTGCCTCACTTCAGTGCCTCCTGGTGGGTGGCCCGCGCGGCGGCGATCGACCCGAGCAGCGCTGCCCGTTCCGCCGGTGCCGCGGCGCAGGCGGCGGTCGCGGACTGCTGGCCGGTCTTCTCCAGCGCTCGCAGGGCGGCCAGCGCGCCAGCCGGTTCGGCCGCCGGGGCGGTGGTCGGGGCGGCGGCGGGCGTCGACGGCAACGCGACGCCGATCACCCGGGCCAGTTCGGTGGCGTGCGCGGTGTGCGCCTCGGCGATCGGGCCGAGCCGGTCGGCCAGCTCCGGGTGCGCCGCAGCGCTCGCCCGGTGTGCCGCGGCCAGCCCGAGCGACTCGTCCACCATCGGCCGCAACGGGTCAGGCGGCGGCGCCGGCTGGCCATCGCGGTCGAAAAGATCACAGCCGGTCAGCGGTGCTGCGGCACCGCCGAGCGCCAGCAGCGCTCCGGCGCGCAGGAGCTTTCGCCGGGAATGTCCGGATGCTTGGTCGCGCTGTGTCGTTCTGCCGATCCCCACCGGGCAAGTCAACACCATCCGGCCCGGTCCGGGGGCCACCCGCGTCGGTGCGCCGCCCGGTCCACCAGCGGGCAGGCGCGTTACGCTCTGCGCAGCCACCGGGGCGTTCGCTCCGGTGGCGTGCCGGCATGGCGGGACGACCGTCGCCGTCGACCAGGGAAAGGGTGCGGAGATGACGCAGCGTGGCCGTGCCACCAGGTCGACGGATCGACCCCGTGGTGGTGTGAGTCCCCGCGGCGGTGATCTCACCGCGCGACGTAACCGGTTGCGGGCCGTGATCGAGCCCGTGGTCAACGGCGTGGGCTACGACCTGGAGGACCTGTCGGTTTCCCGGGCCGGGCGCCGGCACGTGGTGCGGGTGATCGTGGACGCCGACGGCGGGATCGACCTGGACGCCGTCGCGGACGTCTCCCGCGCGGTCTCGGCCGCGCTCGACGCCGCCGAGGAGACCGGCGGCGACATCGTCGCCGGGGAGTACCAGCTGGAGGTCAGCTCACCGGGCGTGGACCGGCCGCTCACCCTGCCCCGGCACTGGCGGCGCAACGTCGGTCGGCTGGTCAAGGTCACCGTCCGGGGCGCGGCCGTGCTGCCCGATCAGCGCGGCGAGCAGCCCACCGGGGACCGCCAGGTCACCGGCCGGGTGGTCGGGACCGACGACGAGGGCGTGCAGCTGGAGACCGACGACGGCCGGGCCTCCTGGGCGTACGCCCAGTTGGGCCCCGGTCGGGTGCAGGTCGAGTTCACCAGGCTCGCCGAGCTGGGTGAGCCGGACGAGTTCGACGACGCGGACGATACCGACGACGCGGACGAGACAGACGAGATCGACGATTCAGACGACATCGACGACGAAGATGATGTGGAGGACGAGGAGAGGTGAACATCGACCTCGCGGCGCTGCGCGCACTCGAGCGCGAGCGGGAGATCCCGTTCGACACGATTCTCGCGGCGATCGAGACCGCGTTGCTGACCGCCTACCGGCACACCGACGGTGCCGAGCCGCACGCCCGGGTGGAGATCGACCGCAAGTCGGGCGCCGCCCTGGTGTACGCGCAGGAGATGGACGACGACGGCAGTCTGGTGCGGGAGTGGGACGACACTCCCCACGACTTCGGCCGGATCGCCGCCATGACCGCCAAGCAGGTGATCCTCCAGCGGCTGCGGGAGGCCACCGACGAGGTGCACTTCGGCGAGTACGTGGGTCGCGACGGTGACCTGGTCACCGGCGTGGTGCAGGCGCACGAGGCGCGGTCCGAGAAGGGCATCGTCAGCGTCGACCTGGGCAAGCTGGAGGGCGTGCTGCCGCAGTCCGAGCAGGTGCCCGGCGAGCGGTACGTACACGGCGAGCGGATCCGCTGCGTGGTGGTTCACGTGGCCAAGGGCATGCGTGGTCCGCAGATCACCCTGTCCCGGTCGCACCCGGCGCTGGTCAAGAAGCTGTTCGCGCTGGAGGTACCGGAGATCGCCGACGGCACGGTGGAGATCGGCGCGATCGCCCGTGAGGCAGGTCACCGCACCAAGATCGCCGTACGCTCCGCCACCCCCGGCGTGAACGCCAAGGGTGCCTGTATCGGCCCGATGGGCCAGCGGGTGCGTGCCGTGATGAGCGAGCTGCACGGTGAGAAGATCGACATCATCGACTGGTCGGACGACCCGGCCACCTTCGTCGGCAACGCGTTGTCGCCGGCCAAGGCGCTGCGGGTCGAGGTGGTGGACCTGGCCACCCGGACCGCAAGGGTGACCGTGCCGGACTTCCAACTCTCTCTTGCCATCGGGCGGGAGGGGCAGAATGCCCGCCTCGCGGCCCGGTTGACCGGTTGGCGGATCGACATCCGCTCCGACGCGGAGCAGACCAGCCCGGCCGCGCGGGGCGCGGCTGATCACGTCCGGGAGCCGGGCGGCGCGATCTCGGGCAGCTAGGGGTAGACTTCCTCCAGTGGTACGACGCGCGCAGCCGGAGCGCACTTGTGTGGGTTGCCGGCAACGTGCGCCGGCCAGCGAATTGCTGCGGGTCGTAGCGATCGGGGACGAGGCTGGTCACAGCCTCCGGCCTGATCCGCTCCGCAGGCTGCCGGGTCGGGGAGCGAACATGCACCCGGATCCGGCCTGCTTCGCGCTGGCAGTGCGGCGCCGCGCCTTCGGGCGTGCGCTGCGCATCACCGGGGTCCCCGACCACGGTGCGCTGGCGGAGCACGTCGATGCGCCAACCACTACGTCCGGTCAGCCCGACCGGGCGAGGGTCGCTAGCAAGGTAGGACGACCGACATGAGCACACGATGAAGTCCCTGAAATGACCAGGCTTCAAGTGCACGAGTGAGGTCGCTGCGGGTGCTGCCCGCACGACCTCGGAGTGAGGAGTGCAGTGGCAGGCAAGGCCCGCGTACACGAGCTTGCAAAAGAGCTCGGGGTCGAGAGTAAGACCGTTCTCGCCAAGCTGAAGGAAATGGGCGAGTTCGTGAAGTCCGCGTCCAGCACCGTCGAGGCGCCAGTCGCCCGGCGGCTGCGTAACGCATTCGTCGCGTCCGCCGGTGCTTCGGCGCCGGCCGCCCCGTCGGCGCCCGCGCCGACTGCGGCGCCGGCTTCGACCCCGACGCCATCCCCGACCCCGGGCGCGCCCCGGGTCTCGGCCAAGCCGATGCCGCCCCGGCGGCCGTCGGCCCCGGCCCCGGCCCCGGGTCCGAAGCCCAAGGGCCCGGTTCCCGGTGCGCCGCAACCGGCGAGTGCCCACGACATCGAGGTGGCGGCCGCGGAGGCGCGTGCCGCCGCGCTGAAGGCTGAGCAGGAGGCCGCGGTCAAGGCCGCGCAGGCCGCCCGTCAGCAGCAGCGGGACAACGTCCGCCGGGAGCCTCCGGCAGACGGCAACCGTCCCGGCCCCGGCCCTCGGCCGGGTCCCACGGCGATGCCGCCCCGTCCCGGTTCACCGGCCGCCCGTCCGGGCACGCCGGCTCCGGGTCCGGGTGCCCGGCCCGGCGGTCGCCCGCCGGCGCGCGGCGCCGGTAACAACCCGTTCGGTATCCAGGGTGGCCAGCAGCAGCGGCCCCCGGCCGCTGGCGCGGGTGGTCCCCGGCCCAGTGGCCCGGCGGGTATGCCGCCGCGGCCGAGCCCGAACTCCATGCCGCCGCGGCCCAGCCCGGCGTCGATGCCGAGTCAGCGTCCGGCTGCCGGTCGTCCCGGTCCCGGTGGCGCTGGTCGCCCCGGTGGCGGTGGCGGCGCTGGTCGTCCCGGTGGCGGTGGCGGCGGCTTCCGCGGTGGTCCTGGCGGCGGTGCCGGTGGCGGCGGTGGTTACCGCGGTGGCCCCGGTGGCGGCGCGGGTGCCGGCGGTGGCGGTGGCTACCGTGGCGGTCCCGGCGGCGGTGGCGGTGCTCCCGGTGGCGGTTTCCGTCCGGGTGCTCCGTCCGGTGGCGGCGGTCGTCCGGGTGCCGGTGGTCGTGGTCGTGGCGGTGGCGCCGCGGGTGCCTTCGGGCGTCCGGGTGGCCGGCCGACGCGCGGTCGCAAGTCCAAGAAGCAGCGCAGACAGGAGTTCGACAACCTGTCGGCTCCGACCATGAGCTCGGGTGCTCCCCGGGGTCAGGGTCAGGTCGTCCGGCTCTCCCGTGGCGCCTCGCTGTCGGACTTCGCCGACAAGATCAACGCCAACCCGGGTTCGCTGGTCCAGGAGATGTTCAACCTGGGCGAGATGGTCACGGCGACCCAGTCCTGCTCGGACGACACCCTGCAGCTGCTGGGTGAGCACCTGGGCTTCGACATCCAGATCGTCAGCCCCGAGGACGAGGATCGCGAGCTGCTCGCGCAGTTCAACATCGACCTCGACGCGGAGGTGGCTGAGGAGCGTCTGGTCAGCCGTGCGCCGGTGGTGACCGTCATGGGTCACGTCGACCACGGTAAGACCAAGCTGCTCGACGCGATCCGCAAGGCGAACGTCGTGGCTGGCGAGGCGGGTGGCATCACCCAGCACATCGGTGCCTACCAGGTGCACGTCCCGCACGATGGCGTGGACCGCGCGGTGACCTTCATCGACACGCCGGGTCACGAGGCGTTCACCGCCATGCGTGCCCGTGGTGCGCAGGTGACGGACATCGTGATCCTGGTGGTCGCGGCCGACGACGGCGTGATGCCGCAGACCATCGAGGCGTTGAACCACGCCAAGGCGGCCGACGTGCCGATCGTGGTCGCGGTCAACAAGGTCGACAAGCCGGAGGCCAACCCGGACAAGGTCCGCCAGCAGCTGACCGAGTACGGCCTGGTCGCTGAGGAGTACGGCGGCGAGACCATGTTCGTCAACGTGGCAGCCAAGCCGGGCATCGGCATCGAGGAGCTTCTCGAGGCTGTCCTGCTGACCGCCGACGCGTCGCTGGAGCTGACCGCTCCGATCGACGGGCCGGCGCAGGGTGTGGCCATCGAGGCGCACCTGGACAAGGGTCGCGGTGCGGTGGCGACGGTGCTGGTGCAGAAGGGCACCCTGCGGGCGGGCGACTCGATCGTCGCCGGCGGGGCGCACGGCCGGGTTCGGGCCATGCTCGACGAGAACGGCAACCAGGTTGCCGAGGCCGGGCCGGCGCGTCCGGTCATGGTCCTGGGTCTGACCGCGCCGCCCGGCGCGGGTGACACGTTCCTCGCCGCGGCGGACGACCGTACGGTGCGGCAGATCGCCGAGCAGCGCCAGGCGCGGCGACGGGCGGCGGCATTCGCCAACTCCCGTGGTCGGGCCACCCTCGAGACGCTCATGGAGCAGCTCAAGGAGGGCGAGAAGACGTCGCTCAACCTCATCCTCAAGGGCGATGGCTCCGGTTCGGTGGAGGCCCTCGAGGACGCGCTGTTCAACCTCGACATCCCCGAGGAGGTCCAGCTCAAGGTCCTCGACCGGGGCGTCGGCGCGATCACCGAGAGCAACGTCATGCTCGCGAGCGCCTCGTCCGAGCCGGTCACGATCATCGGCTTCAACGTGCGGGCCTCGAACAAGGTCCGTGAGATGGCCGACCGCGAGGGCGTGGAGATCCGGTACTACACCGTCATCTACCAGGCCATCGAGGAGATCGAGGCTGCGCTCAAGGGCCTGCTCAAGCCGGAGTACGAGGAGGTCGAGCTGGGCAGCGCGGAGATCCGCGACGTCTTCCGCTCGTCCAAGATCGGCAACATCTCCGGTTGTATCGTCCGGTCGGGTGTCATCCGGCGCAACGCGAAGGCGCGCCTACTGCGGGACGGGACGGTCGTGGCGGACAACCTCACGATCAGCTCCCTGAAGCGGTTCAAGGACGACGCCACGGAGGTCCGCGAGGGCTTCGAGTGTGGTCTGACCCTGGGTGGTTACAACAACGTCCAGGCCGGCGACATCATCGAGACCTTCGAGATGCGGGAGAAGGTTCGCGCCTGATCCGGCAGTGACACGCTGATCAAGGGGTTTACGCCGAACCGGCGTAAACCCCTTGATCATGCAGGGCGGGTTGCCGGTATCGTCCGGGGCGATGTTTACCGGAACCGCGGTCTTCGACCTGCTGCTGCCGGGCGACTCCCGGTCGCTCAAAGCCAAGAGATCATATGTACGGCCGATCGTGGCGGCACTGCGCCGCTTCGAGGTGTCGGTCGCCGAGGTGGGAGCGCTCGACCTGCACGGTCGAGCGCAGATAGCGGTGGCCGTGGTGGCCGCCGAGGCGGCGCACGTCCGCGAGGTGCTGGACTCCTGCGAGCGTTTGGTGGCGGCTCGGCCCGAGGCCGAGTTGCTGTCGGTCCGGCGCCGGCTGTACGGCGCGGACGACGACTGACCAGGGTGCCGGCTGTGCCGGCGACCCGGTCCGGCCGCGAAGGTAATGTTCGAGATGTTGGCCGGTCGGCCGGCGGCCCCCGGGTCGCCGGGTCGGCCGGGAGCAGGACGCCGTGGAGGTGGCGAGATGTCTGATCCGGCCAAGGTACGCCGGCACGCGGAACGGGTGCGTGAGCTGGTTGCGTCGGTGGTGCGGAGCCAGATCAAGGACCCGCGGCTCGGCATGATCACGATCACCGACGCCCGGATCACCGCCGACCTGCGTGACGCGACGGTTTTCTACACGGTGCTCGGTGACGTGGCGGCCCAGTCGGACACGGCGGCGGCGCTGGAGAGCGCCAAGGGGATGCTGCGCAGCACGGTCGGCAAGGCGCTGGGGTTGCGGCACTCGCCGACGCTCACCTTCGTCCTAGACGACGTCCAGGACCAGGTCAAGCACATCGACGACCTGCTCGCCGCGGCCCGTAACGCCGATGCCGAGGTGCAGCGGCTCGCCGCCCAGGCGGAGTACGCGGGCGAGGCGCAGCCGTACCGGGTCGACGAGGAGGACGACGAGACGGACGAGGCCGACCAGGCCACCGACGTCGACGAGACCCCCCGGGGTGGGGAAGCGCGGTGACCGGCACCGCCGGCGCTCAATTCGCTACCGCGGTCGGCGCCGGCCCCACCGAGGCGGACTGGGCCGCGGCCGAGGCGTTGCTACGTGCTCTCCCGCCGACGGGCCGGGTGCTGCTGATCTGCCACGTCAACCCGGACGGCGACGCGCTGGGCAGCATGCTCGGCTTCGGTCTGGGCCTGCGCCAGTTCGGCGTACGCCGGTTGCAGGCGACCTTTCCCGGGCCGCCGGAGGTGCCCGAGCCGTTCCGTGGGCTCCCCGGGCTGGATCTGCTGGTCCCGGCGAGCGCTGCGGACGCCGACCCGGACCTGGTGATCTGCTTCGACGCGGCGAGCGAGTCGCGCCTCGGCGAGTTGGCCGGGCGGTTGTCGTCCGCCGGCTCGGCGCTGGTGCTCGACCACCACGCCTCCAACGGCGGCTTCGGCACGGTCAACCTGATCGACCCGACCGCTGCGGCGACGTCGGTGGTGGCGGAGCAGTTGCTGGCCCGGCTCGGCGTGGCGCTGGATCCGGCCATCGCCGAATGCCTCTACGTGGCGCTGACCACCGACACGGGCTCGTTCCGGTTCGAGGCGACCACCCCGGCGGTGCACCAGTTGGCCGCCCGGCTGCTGGCCACCGGCATCTCGCCCGGTGACATCTCCCGGCGGGTCTTCGACACCCGGCCCTTCGGCGCGGTCCGGCTCTTCGGTGAGGTGCTCGGCCGGGCTCGGCTGGAACCGGCCGCGGCCGACGGTCGAGGGTTGGTGTGGACGTTCGCCACGTTGGACGATCTGGCCCGGCACGACCAGCGGCCGTACGTGCTGGAGGCGTTGATCGACTCGGTGCGGTGCACCGCCGAGGCGGACGTGAGCTGCGTGCTGAAGCAGACCACGCCCGGCGAGTGGGCCGTGTCGATGCGCAGCAAGGGTGCGGTCGACGTCAGCCGGGTGGCGATCGCCCTGGGCGGCGGTGGCCATCGGTTCGCGGCGGGGTTCACCGGTCGGGGCACGGTCGATCAGGTGGTCGAGGCGATCCGGGGCCAGCTCGACACGGCGTTGATCCGTCCCGGCGTCTGACCTCGACGCCGCGCGTTCGCCCCGCAGGAAGATCAGGGTCAACTCCGGGGAGTGTTGGTCTTTCCGCGTTCCGTGAGACCGGGAAGAATTGCGGGATGGAGCAGCCGCACGACCTCACCCTGGAGGCCCCCCGCACCTGGGACCGGCCCGCCGTCTCCGTACCGGTACTCCTCTGCCTGTCGCTCGTCGGTGGCCGGTTCGCTTCGTTCTCCACCGAAGCCAACCTGTACACCCTCGGCACCGGCGGCGTGCTGATCTGGCTCGGTCTGAGCAACCGGGTGCCCCGCCGCCCGGCGCCGCGCCGGCTGGGCGTGGGCGCGGCCTGGTGGGCGCTGCCGGTGGTGGTCTTCGGGGTCTTCGAGGGCGTCACCTTCGTGATGGCGGTGGGCGACGACTTCCCCACCTTCTCCCGGCTGGCCGATCCCCTCCTGGAGGACCATCTCACCCGCTCGGCGGCCTGGTTCGCCTGGCTGGGGGCGTTCTGGGGGTTGGTGCGGCGATGATGCGGGCACTCGCGATCGGCGGTTTCATCACCGCGTTTGCGCTCTTCGCCGTGGTCGAGTGGTTGGCCCGCCGGGAGGGCTCCCGGATCCCCACGCTGGGCGAGGTCTGCGCGTACGTGATGCGCTACGAGGTCGGCCCCGTGCCGGTGGGCCGGATCGGTCTGTTCGGCTTCTGGTGGTGGCTGGGCTGGCACTTCCTGGCCCGCTGAGCCGGGCCCCGGGATGTCCAGATGGCGGGAACCGTGAGCAGTATGTGGACCTGAACGATAGCTTGGGAGACGGTCGGCATCGCGTTGCGGTGCAGGTCATGGGCGGTGGTGCCACACCTCGCGCTGCCTCCCTCCAGGGTCGGACCGACCCGGGCTCACGCTTCCCAGCCGGCTGCTCCGGTAACCCCGGACCGCCGTGGGGGCGCTCAGCACGACCGCCCGTGAGGGCCGCCGCGTGCCGGTGGCTCGCACCCTGGAAGGAGCGCCACCATGCCGAACAAGCCCAAGCCGGAGACCACCGACGACGCCCGCGAGCAGGCCCGCCGCGCGTTGCAGACGTCGATGGACACCCGCCAGTGACCCGATCCGTCCGGCGATGACGCCGCCGACGGCCTCCGTCCACGGCGTCACCGCCCGTCTGACCGCGCCTCGCACTGATCCCGCAAGCACGACGGCGTAGCCCCGCCGGTCGTCGCCGGTAAGTACTGGCCTACCTTGCGATCCTTACCTGGCTCGTGACAGGATCGCCGGCGATGGACACCAGCACGCTTGCCGCGTCCCCCCGCCGGATCGCCGGCCTCGCCCTGCCCGCCCTCGTGGTGCTGGCCGCCGAGCCGCTCTACGTGCTGGTCGATACGGCCGTGGTCGGTCACCTCGGCCGGGTGCCACTCGCCGCGCTCGCCGTCGGCGGCACGGTCATGACGCTCACCGCGTGGCTCGGCACCGTGGTCGCCTACGGCACCACCGGGCGATCGGCCCGCCGCTTCGGCGCCGGCGACCGGGCGGCGGCGGTGGCCGAGGGTGTCCAGTCGTCCTGGCTGGCGTTCGGCGTCGGGCTGCTGGTCGCCGTCGGCATGCAGTTCGGTGGGGGCGCGCTGGCCCGTACCCTCGCCGGAGGTGGCGGCGAGGTGGCCGACGCCGCCGCGCAGTGGCTGCGGATCGCGGCGCTCGGCGCCCCCGGCCTGCTGCTCGCCGCCGCCGGCAACGGCTGGCTGCGCGGAGTCCAGGACACCCGCCGCCCATTGGTCTTCGTGCTCGGCCCCAACCTGCTCTCCGCGCTGCTCTGCCCGCTGCTGGTCTACCCCGGTGGGCTCGGCCTGGTGGGTTCGGCGGTGGCCAACGTGATCGCGCAGACGCTCGCCGGGGTGCTCTTCGCCGCGGCGCTGGTCGCCGAGCGGGTGTCGCTGCGACCCCAGCCCCGGCTGATCCGCCAGCAGTTGGTGCTCAGCCGGGACCTGCTGATCCGTGGCGTGGCGTTCCAGGCCAGCTTCCTCTCCGCCACCGCCGTCGCCGCCCGCTTCGGCGCCGCCGCCGTCGGCGCCCACCAGATCGCGCTCCAGCTCTGGTTCTTCACCGCGCTGGTGCTCGACGCGCTGGCCATCGCCGCGCAGTCCCTGGTGGGCGCCGCCCTCGGGGCCGGCGACGAGGCGGGCGCCCGGGCGCTGGCCCGCCGGATCGCGCTGCTCGGCGGCGTCTGCGGCGTCGCCTTCGCGCTGCTCATCGCCGCCGGCGCCGGCGTCGTGCCGTCGTGGTTCAGCTCCGACCCGGGGGTACGCGAGCAGGCCATGGTGGCCTGGCCCTGGTTCGTGGCCATGCAGCCGCTGGCCGGGGTGGTGTTCGCGCTCGACGGCGTGCTGATCGGCGCTGGCGACGTGCGTTACCTGCGCAACCTCACCATCGTGGCGGCGCTCGGCGGCTTCCTGCCGGCCATCTGGCTGGCGTACGGGCTCGACCTCGGGCTGGGCGGCATCTGGGCCGGGCTCACCCTGTTCGTGGTGATCCGGCTGGTCGCCCTGCTGTTGCGAATGCGCGACGGCCGCTGGGCGGTTGTCGGCGCGGTCCGCTGACCGGGTCGCCGGGCCCGCCGGTCAGCATTCCTCGCCGTCGCCGGGACGCCAGCCCGGGCCGTAGATGTCCCCGGTCGGTGCCGCCGCCGGCAGGCGTCGTTGCGGCTCAACCTCCAGGTCGATCAGGCCTTTCCGGAGCGCCGGGCAGGTGGCGTTGAGCACGGTGACGTCGGCGCTCTCCACCCAGAGCCCGCGCGAGGTCGACCGAACGTCCTCCGGATGCGGTACGTGCCAGACCACCTCGTCCCGAAGGGTGACGAGTTCGGCGCCGGGCGGGTACGCCTGCGGTCGGGGCAGGTCGAAGGAGTAGACCCAGATGAACCGGGTGGAGATCTCCAGCACCCGGATCCCGTCGTGGTCGACGGTCGACCGGTACTGCACGGTGCCGCTGGCCCGAATGCCGTCCCTGAACTCCAACTCTGGGGACGCGTCGCGGTCGGTCCGGGTGGCGTAGCCCAGGCTCGCGCCCTCCGCGAACTCCTTACGCACGTGGTCCCGGTCTTCCGGCGCCAGCAGGGCGAGGAACTTGTCGGGCTTACCGAGGAGCATCGAGACATCGAGCCGACCCTGGACCAGCGCCTGCTTGACCATCGCCAGCGCGTCGGCAACCTGCTTGGCGGTGAACGGGGCGGCGGCCCGGGCCGCAGGCAGGGTGATGGCGGCCTCGCCCACGGCGTACTTCTCGGCCGGCGTGGCGACGAACGGCCCGAGGCTGTTGCCACTCTCGTCGACCGGCCGCGGCGCCGGCGAGGGTGACCTGGCCAGTCCCGGCCGCAGCGGCTCTCCGTTGTGGATCCGCTGCACGGCGCTGAATCCGCTCCAGCCCAGGATGGCCACCAGCACCAGGGCGACCACCGCGCCGACGCCGCCGAGCAGCTTTCCGGCGTGCCGCTCCCACAGCAGTCGGAGCCGATCCCGCCGGGTCAACGCGTGTTCCGTCGCGGGCTCCCGCATCCAGTCCGGTACCCGGATCCGCTCGGGTTCGGTGGCGACGCTGTATCGGGCCACGGTGGTGGGCGGGCTGGCGGGGTCTTCGCTGGTCATCTGTCGTCCTGGGTCGACGGGAGCGGGCGAGTGATCTTCGCATCCGGCACGCCGCCCTGGTGCCCCGTCGCCGGGCCGGTCTGGCAGGCTTGGGCGTCGTGAGCACCGATGGTCTGATCGTGGTCGACAAGCCCGGCGGCATGACGTCGCACGACGTGGTGGCGCGGATCCGCCGGCTGGCGAAGACACGGAGGGTCGGGCACGGCGGCACCCTCGACCCGATGGCCACCGGTGTGCTGGTGATCGGGGTGGGCCGGGCCACCCGACTGCTGACCTACGTGATCGGCGCCGGCAAGAGCTACACCGGCACCATCCGACTCGGCCAGGCCACCATCACCGACGACGCCGAGGGCGACGTGATCGCCAGCACCCCGGCGGGTCAGGTCACCGACGACGGGATCCGTGCCGCGCTGAGCGCGTTGACCGGTGAGATCGACCAGGTGCCGAGCGCGGTCAGCGCCATCAAGATCGACGGGCAGCGGGCGTACAAGCGGGTGCGCGACGGGGAGACCGTCGAGCTGCCGGCGCGGCGGGTCACCATCTCCCGGCTGGAGGTGCTGGCGATCCGCCGCACCGAGCCGGACGTGGTGGACGTGGACGTGGACGTGACCTGCTCCTCCGGGACGTACATCCGGGCCATCGCCCGGGACGCGGGCCTGGCGCTGGGGGTCGGTGGCCACCTGACCGCGCTGCGGCGGACCGCGGTGGGCGGCTTCACCCTCGCCGAGGCGGCCACCCTCGACGAGCTGGAGCAGCGCGCCCCGGACGTGGTCAACCTGCCGCTGGACGCGGCCGCTGACCGGTTCTTCCCGCGCCGGGAGGCCACGCCCGACGAGGCTCGGGTGCTCGCCCACGGCGGTCCGCTGGACCCGACCGGCCTCGCCGGGCCGTACGCCGTCTTCGGGCCGGCCGGCGGACTGATCGCTATCGTCAGCGAGCGGGACGGCCGGGCCCGCGCGGAGATCGTGCTCGCCCCGGCCTGACGGCGGGGCGCAGGTCCGCCGGCCAGCGGCCGGCGATGTCACCCGCCGGTCGGCGGGCCAGCAGGGAGGAGCGGCATGCAGCGGTGGCGGGGGTACGACGCGGCGCCCGGTGGGTGGGGGCGCTCGGTCGTCACCATCGGCGTCTTCGACGGCGTGCACAAGGGGCACCAGTCGACCATCGGGCACGCGGTGGCCCGGGCCCGGGAGTTGGGCGTGCAGTCGGTGGTGGTCACCTTCGACCCGCACCCGGCCGAGGTGGTCCGCCCCGGCTCGCATCCGGCGGTGCTCACCGAGCCGGCCCGCAAGGCGGAGCTGATCGAGGCGCTCGGCGTGGACGTGCTCTGCGTGGTGCCGTTTACCCCGGAGTTCTCCCGGCTGCCGGCCGAACAGTTCGTGCACGACATCCTGGTCGAGCACCTGCACGCGGCGCTGGTGGTGGTCGGCAGCAACTTCCGCTTCGGGCACCGGGCGGCCGGCGACGTGGCACTTCTGGAGCGGCTCGGCCGCACCTTCGGTTTCGGCGTGGAGGGCGGCCCGCTGGTCGCCGAGGACGGGACCGTCTTCTCCTCCACGTACATCCGCTCCTGCGTCGATGCGGGCGACGTGGGCGCGGCGGCGGCCGCACTGGGTCGCCCGCATCGGTTGGAGGGCGTGGTGGTCCGCGGCGACCAGCGCGGGCGGGAGCTGGGCTTCCCCACCGCCAACCTGCTCTGCCACCGGTACGCGGCGGTGCCCGCCGACGGGGTGTACGCGGCCCGGCTGGTCCGTCGCGGGCAGCGCGAGCCGCTGATGGCAGCGGTGTCGGTGGGCACCAACCCGACCTTCTCCGGCCGGGAGCGGCGGGTGGAGGGGTACGCGCTGGACTTCGACGGCGACCTCTACGGCGAGCGGCTGGCCCTGGACTTCGTGGCGCACCTGCGCGGACAGATCCGGTACGACTCGATCGAGCCGTTGATCGCCCAGATGGAACAGGACGTCGTACGCACCCGGCGCGCTCTGGCCTGATCGTCGCGCGAGACGATGCGGCCTCGGCCGAGCCCTTGACCGGGTGCTATCGGCGAGTGCTGGTAGTCTTGCGGAGACGTCGGGTGACCGGCGTGGGGCCTCGCGTGCCTGCTCGACGCCGCGGGTGCGAGGTACCGGTCCGTTCCCGGTCCACCGGGACGACGGACACCTACTTGATCAACCCACCGAAACAGGGAGAACATGGCGCTCGACCAGGAAGCCAAGGCCACGATCCGTGCGGAGTACGCGACCGCCGAGGGCGACACCGGTTCGCCGGAGGTCCAGGTTGCGGTCCTCACCAAGCGGATCGCTGAGCTGACCGAGCACCTGAAGGTGCACAAGCACGACCACCACAGCCGCCGTGGGCTGCTGCTGCTGGTCGGCCGGCGCCGTCGGCTGCTCAACTACGTCCAGAAGAAGGACATTGCCCGCTACCGGTCGCTCATCGAGCGGCTCGGCCTGCGCCGGTGACGTGACGGGGGAGTGGCCGACCGGCCGCTCCCCCGATCGGCGTCCCACCTGAAGAACACGGGCCGCGCGACCACCCGAGAGGGAGCCGGTCAGCGTACCGGTCTCCGGTAGTGGCCCCCGGGAACCCCGGCATCATGCCGGCCACCCGGGCGCTTCGATCGAAGACCGGCCGGCTGAGCAGCTCCCCAATGTCGTGGGCCCACGACGCGAAGGAGCACGACAGCACATGACCGAGACCACACTCGGCACCGAATCCCGTACCGCTGTGATCGACAACGGGTCCTTCGGCACCCGTGAGATCACCTTCTCCACCGGCCGGCTCGCCCGCCAGGCCGCCGGTTCCGTCATCGCCCAGCTGGGTGAGACGGTCGTTCTCTCCGCCACCACCGCCGGTAAGCACCCGAAGGAGCAGTTCGACTTCTTCCCGCTGACCGTCGACGTCGAGGAGCGGATGTACGCCGCGGGCCGGATCCCCGGCTCGTTCTTCCGTCGTGAGGGCCGGCCCAGCGAGGACGCGATCCTCACCTGCCGGCTGATCGACCGGCCGCTGCGCCCGTCCTTCGTCAAGGGCCTGCGCAACGAGGTCCAGGTCGTCGAGACCATCCTCGCGCTCGACCCGCAGCACCCGTACGACGTCGTGGCCATCAACGCCGCCTCGATGTCGACCAAGCTGTCGGGTCTGCCGTTCTCCGGCCCGATCGGTGCGACCCGGGTCGCCCACATCGACGGCCAGTGGGTTGCCTTCCCGACCCTGGAGGAGCTGGCCCGGGCCACCTTCGACATGGTCGTGGCTGGCCGCACGCTCGAGGACGGCGACGTCGCGATCATGATGGTCGAGGCCGAGGCCACGCCGAACGCGGTCGCCCTGATCGCGGGCGGCGCCGTCGCGCCGACCGAGGAGATCGTGGCCAGCGGCCTGGAGGCCGCCAAGCCCGCCATCCGCGAGCTGTGCCGCGCGCAGAGCGAGCTGGCCGAGGTCGCCGCCAAGCCGGTCACCGAGTTCCCGGTGTTCCTGGACTACCAGGACGACGTGTACGACGCGGTGGCCGACCTGGCCCGCGGCGACGTGGCCGAGGCGATCACCATCGCCGGCAAGGCGGACCGCGAGGAGGCCCTGGACCGGGTCAAGGCCCGGGTCGCCGAGGAGCTGGGCGGTCGGTTCGAGGGTCGGGAGAAGGAGCTCAGCGCCGCCTTCCGGTCGCTGACCAAGTCCGAGGTGCGCAACCGGGTGCTGCGCGAGCAGGTCCGGATGGACGGCCGCGGCCCGCGTGACATCCGGTCGCTGACCGCCGAGGTCGGCGTGCTGCCCCGGGTACACGGTTCGGCGCTGTTCGAGCGGGGCGAGACCCAGATCCTGGGCGTCACCACGCTGAACATGCTCCGCATGGAGCAGATGGTGGACACGCTGTCCCCCGAGAACCGCAAGCGCTACATGCACAACTACAACTTCCCGCCGTACTCGACCGGTGAGACCGGCCGGGTCGGCTCGCCGAAGCGGCGCGAGATCGGCCACGGCGCACTCGCCGAGCGGGCGCTGATCCCGGTGCTGCCGTCGCGCGAGGAGTTCCCGTACGCCATCCGGCAGGTCTCCGAGGCGCTCGGCTCCAACGGCTCCACCTCGATGGGTTCGGTCTGCGCCTCGACGCTGGGCCTGCTCTCCGCGGGTGTGCCGCTGAAGGCGCCGGTCGCCGGCATCGCCATGGGCCTCATCTCCGACGAGGTGGACGGCAAGACCCAGTACGTGACGCTGACCGACATCCTCGGTGCCGAGGACGCGTTCGGTGACATGGACTTCAAGGTCGCCGGTACGCCGGACTTCGTCACCGCGCTCCAGCTCGACACCAAGCTCAACGGCATCCCGTCGGACGTGCTGGCCGCCGCGTTGCAGCAGGCGAACGAGGCCCGGCAGGTCATCCTCGGCGTGATGAAGGCGGCGATCGAGGCTCCGGCCGAGATGTCGGACTACGCGCCGCGGGTCACCACCGTCAAGATCCCGGTCGACAAGATCGGCATGGTGATCGGCCCGAAGGGGCAGACCATCAACGCGATCCAGGACGAGACCGGCGCCGAGATCTCCATCGAGGACGACGGCACGATCTACGTCGGCGCCACCAACGGCCCGTCGGCCCAGGCGGCCGTCGACCGGATCAACGGGATCGCCAACCCGACGCTGCCGAAGCAGGGCGAGCGGTTCCTCGGCACGGTGGTCAAGACCGCCGCGTTCGGTGCGTTCATCTCGCTGCTGCCGGGTCGCGACGGCCTGCTGCACATCTCCAAGGTGGGCGACGGCAAGCGGGTCGAGCGCGTTGAGGACTTCCTCAACGTCGGCGACCGGGTCGAGGTCGAGATCGCGGACATCGACGCCCGCGGCAAGATCTACCTGGACAAGGTCCGCCCGGAGGGCGCCGAGGCGCCGGCCGCCGGTGAGGCCGCCGGTGGCGACCGTCCGGCTGGCCGGGACCGGGGCGACCGTGGCCCGCGTGACCGCGGTGACCGCGAGCGTGGCGGCGACCGGGGCGGGCGTGGCCCGGAGCGCGGCACTGGCGGCGGCGAGGGCGGCAACGGCGGCGGCGAGGGTGGCGAGGGCGGCGAGCGTCCGCGCCGCCGGACCCGGCACAGCTGATCGTCGTACATCGCATCACCCACCCCTCGTCGAACCGGGAGCAGTACGTGAGTCGGGCCTTCAGTGCGCCGTTTCCACCGGATCGACGGGGGGTGGCTGCGTCTCGGGACACCGGGGCGGGCCGCTCCGGCGGCACCGCCCGGGCGGTGACCCGGACGCTCAGCGACGACCCGCTGGGCGGCACGGTACGACGTACCGTGCTGCCCAGCGGCCTGCGCGTGCTCACCGAGGCGATCCCGGCGATGCGCAGCGTCTCCTTCGGCATCTGGGTGTCGGTCGGCTCGCGGGACGAGACCGGCCCGCAGGCCGGCGCCGCGCACTTCCTGGAGCACCTGCTCTTCAAGGGCACCCACAAGCGCACCGCGCTGGAGATCTCGTCGCAGATCGAGGCGGTGGGTGGTGAGACGAACGCCTTCACCACGAAGGAATACACCTGCTACTACGCCCGCGTGCTGGACGAGGACCTGCCGCTGGCGATCGACGTGATGTGCGACCTGGTCGCCGACTCGCTGCTGGAGCCGGCCGACGTGGAGACCGAGCGCGGCGTGATCCTCGAAGAGATCGCCATGCACGACGACGAGCCCGGTGACGAGGTGCACGACCTCTTCGCCCGCGCCGTCTACGGCGACCACCCGCTGGGCCGACTGATCTCCGGCACCGAGGAGACCGTCACGCCGATGACCCGGCGGCAGATCCAGAGCTTCTACCGGCGCCGCTACACCGCGCCGGAGATCGTCATCGCCGCGGCCGGCAACCTCGACCACGCCGCCGTGGTCAAGCTGGTCCGCCAGGCGGTGCGCGGCACCCCGCTGGACAGCGACCCGGCAACCCCGGCGCCGCACCGCGAGGCCACCCCGGCGGTACGAACCCGACCGGCCACCACCCTGGTGGAGCCGAAGGAGACCGAGCAGGCGCACGTCATCCTCGGCTGCCCCGGCATCGACCGCCTCGACGAGCGGCGCTTCGCCCTCGGGGTGCTCAACAACGTGCTCGGCGGCGGCATGTCCAGCCGGCTGTTCCAGGAGATCCGGGAGCAGCGCGGCCTGGCGTACTCGGTCTACTCCTACGCCAGCCAGTACGCCGACAGCGGCCTGTTCGCCGTCTACGCCGGCTGCGCGCCGGGCAAGGTGGACGAGGTGCTGGCCCTGACCCGCGCCGAGCTGGCCCGGGTGGCCGCCGACGGGTTGACCGAGGCCGAGGTTGCCCGGGGCAAGGGGATGAGCAAGGGCTCGTTCGTGCTCGGCCTGGAGGACACCGGTTCCCGGATGAGCCGGCTGGCCAAGGGAGAGCTGCTCTACGGCGACCTGATGCCGGTGGACGAGCTGCTCCGCCGTGTCGACGAGGTCACCGTGGCGGACGTGAACTCCCTCGCCGCGGAGCTGCTCAGCCGGCCGATGTCGTTGGCCGTGGTCGGCCCGTTCGGCGCCAGCGACTTCACCAACTGAGGGCTGCCGCCGTCCGTCGGGCGGGTGGTCCCGCCGCTGGGTGGGGGCGTCCCGGCACCTGGTGGGGACCCGATCCGGCCGGGGGTGCGCGTCCCGATTGGGATAGGTTGTGCCCCGTGACTGACGAGCAGGAGAGAAACCCGGCCGAGCCGCTGCGGGTCGGTGTGCTGGGTGCCCGGGGCCGGATGGGCATCGAGGTGTGCAAGGCGGTGGACGCCGCCGACGACCTTGAGCTCGTGGCGATGATCGACCAGGGTGACGGCCTCTTCGCCGCCTCCGACGCCGGCGCCGAGGTGGTCGTCGACTTCACCACGCCGGACGTCGTCATGGACAACCTGCACTGGTGCATCGATCAGGGCATCAACGCCGTGGTCGGCACCACGGGCTTCACCGAGCAGCGGCTGGAGCGGGTGCGCGGTTGGCTGGCCCGCAAGCCCGGCGTGGGCGTCGTGATCGCACCGAACTTCGGCATCGGCGCGGTGCTGATGATGCAGTTCGCCGCGCGGGCCGCCCGGCACTTCGAGTCCGTTGAGATCATCGAGCAGCACCACCCGCGCAAGCTGGACGCCCCGAGCGGCACGGCCACGCACACCGCCCGACAGATCGCCCGGGCCCGCGCCGAGGCCGGCCTCGGGCCGGTGCCGGACGCCACCAAGGACGAGGTGCCGGGCGCGCGGGGCGCCGAGATCGACGGGGTACGCGTACACGCCGTGCGCGCCACCGGGCTGGTCGCCCACCAGGAGGTGCTCTTCGGCACCACCGGCGAGACTCTGACCATCCGGCACGACTCGTACGACCGGGCGTCGTTCATGCCGGGCGTGCTGCTGGCCGTCCGCGCGGTGCCCAACCGTCCCGGCCTCACCGTCGCCCTGGACGCACTGCTCGACTGACCGCCGTTCGACGGGTGCGCCGGTGGCCGGTCGGAAACCTGGTCGCGGGTGGGGCGGGCCGATCCTAGGGTGCCTTCATGATCAATAGTGGACACCTGGACCGGGCCGGACGCCGGGTCACCCTGCGCCCGGTGGACGACGACAACTGGCGGGCGGTGGCCGACGTCGCCCCGCGCGACGACCAGCGCCGGTTCGTGGCCGCACTGGCCGCCCGCTACCTGCTGCTCAGCACCCGCTCCGAGGTGTGGACCTCGCTCGCGGTGTACGCCGACGAGACCGTCGTCGGCCACGTCATGTGGGGCGTGGACGACGACGGCTCGCACTGGATCGGCGGGATGGTGATCGACGCCGCCGAGCAGAACCGGGGCGTGGGACGGGCCACCGTGCAGACCCTGGCGACCTGGCTGGCCAGCAGGGACGGCAACCCCCCGGTCCGCCTCTCGTACCACCCCGACAACACCCAGGCCGCCCGCCTCTACACAGCCCTGGACTTCCACCCCACCGGCGCCATGGACGACGAGGAACTGATCGCCGAACGAACCCGCTGACCCACCCCCGCCCCACCCCCCTGCCCGGTCGATCATGGTGTTGTGGTGCCTCGCAGAAGGCGCGTATGCGGAGCTAATGCCCACCACAAGTCCATGATCGACCGGGCAGGGGGGTGGGGCGGAGGGTGGGGGGGGGTCAGTGGGGGAGGGGGGTGGTGGGGCGGCGTTGGGTGGGGACGGTTGGGGTCAGGGTGGTGGGTAGGCCGGTGAGGGTGGGGTGGCCGGTTCGGTCGACGGTGATGTTCACCGGTGCGCCGCCCAGTCGCAGGCCGTTGACCGTGAGCGCGCCGAGTTCGGCTCCGGCCAGCGGTGCCAGCCGGACCGTGCCGGCCGGCACGTCGGGGTAGAGCCCGGTGGCGGCCTGGAGCAGCAGCACCGCGCTGGCCGCGGCCCAGGCCTGCGGCCGGCACGCCGCCGGGTACGGCACCGGGCGGTTCACCAGCGACCGGTCGTCTCCGCCGTACAGCTCGGGCAGCCGGTAGTCGAACGCCTCGGCCGCGGTGAGCAGACCTTCGGCCAGGCTGAGCGCGGCGTCGCGGTGCCCGGCCCGGGCCAGCCCGGCGAGCACGATCGCGGTGTCGTGCGTCCAGATGGAGCCGCAGTGGTACGACAGCGGGCTGAAGCCGGCGTCGTCGGTGGACATGGTCCGCAGCCCGAAGCCGCCGGCGAGCGCGTCGGTGGTGAGCAGGCGCGCGACCTGGTCCTCCTCGTCGCCGCTGAGCAGGCCGGTGCCGAGCAGGTGGCCGATGTTGCTGGTCAGCGAGTCGACCGGGCGCTTGTCCCGGTCGAGGGCCAGCGCGGGCTGCGGGCCGTACCGGCCGTCGACCCAGAAGCTGTCCCGGAACCTGCGGGCCAGCGCGGCGGCGTGCGCGCGCCAGCGGTCCCCGCCCGGGCGACCGAAGGCGTCCAGCAGCGCGGCGCCGTTCACCGCCGCCTCGTGCGCGTACCCCTGCACCTCGGCCAGCACGATGGGTGCGGTGGCCAGGGAGCCGTCGTGGAACCGGACGGCGTCGCCGGAGTCCTTCCAGCCCTGGTTGGACAGTCCGTGGCCGGTGGTGTCGACGTACTCGACCAGCCCGTCGCCGTCGGGGTCGGCGTGCTCGCCGAGCCAGCGCAGTGCCGCCTCCAGGTACGGCAGCAGCGGCTCGATCTGCTCGGCCGGCAGACCCCAGCGCCAGGCGTCGTGCAGCAGGTTGACCCAGAGCATGGTGGCGTCGACGGTGCCGTAGTAGGCCGGTGGCAGGCGCAGCCCGTCGTCGGGCAGTGCGAACTCGTGCCGGCGCAACTCGTGCAGGATCTTGCCCGGGGCCTCGCCGGTGGCCGGGTCGATCCGGGTGCCCTGTCGGCGGGCGAGCACCCTGAGGGTGCCGGCGGCCAGGTCGGTGCCGAGCGGCAGCATCATCCGGGCGGCCCAGAGGCTGTCCCGGCCGAACAGGGTGAGGAACCAGGGCACCCCGGCACCGAGGAAGACGTCCCGTGGGGCGCCGGTCTCGGCCAGTCGCAGCCCGCGCAGGTCGTCCAGGCTGCGGTCGAGCAGCCGGACCAGCCGCCGGTCGTCCGCGGTCACCTCGGGTCGGGACCAGTCCGGCTCGCCAGCCGGGCCGACGACCACGGCGCGCGGGTCCTCGACGGTCAGGTGCCAGCGCAGCACCGTCTCGCCGCCGGGGGGCAGCTCGACAGGCCAGGCCAGCCGGGGTGCGGTGATCCGCTCATCGGTGGCGAGCACGTCGGCACCCGCGCCGGTGACGGTGACGGTGATCCCCTCCGCCGACCAGGTGAGGACGCCGGGCTGGCCGGTCTTGGCCTCCAGTGGCGTCGCGGCGCCACCGGACTTGACCACCTCGATGGGCGCCAGGTCGCAGCCGAGGTCGACGCTGACGGTGGCGCGTACTCCGACCGTGGCGGTGGAGACGATCCGCAGCTCCTCGGTGAGGCCGTTGCGGGTGGCCCGGCGGAGCCGGTCGATCCGGACGGTGGGGTCGGGCACGGGGTCGCCGAGCCAGCGCGCAAGGCTCACGAAGCGGACGCCGTGCGGGCCGTCGTCGCCGCGGGTCAGCCCTTCCAGCTCCCGGTCGTCGACGCGTAGCTCCGCCCGGGAGAGCACGCGGGCGTCGGCGTGGAAGACGCCCTGGACGCCGGTCGGGCGGATCTGCCCGGTCGCGTCCCCCAGCGCGCTGGTCGGGGCGAGGACCACCCCGACCAACTCGTGCAGGAGGGGTTGCAGCTGGCGTTCGATCACGGTGTGGCTCCAGATCCTGAGGGTGCGGGGCGGACGTCTTGACAACGCAGCCCCCGGCGGTGCAAAGTGCGAAACATTCCAGAAACTTGAACGATCTAATCCTGCCTTATCCAGATTGGATCGTTCAAGATGGCGAGAGGGATTTAGTGGCTGAAAAGGTGACCATCGCCACGGTGGCCCAGCACGCCCGAGTGAGCCGGCAGACGGTGTCCAACGTGCTCAACGCCCCGCACATCGTGCGGGAGGAGACCCGGCTGCGGGTCGAGGACGCGATCAGCGCGCTCGGCTACCGGGCCAACCAGGCCGCCCGACAGATGCGCACCGGCCGGTCCCGTCTCATCGCCGCCCGGATCGAGCCCACTCGCGATGGAATCAACGGCTCGGTGCTCGACCGCTTCCTGCACGGCCTCACCGAGACCGCCGATGCCGCCGGCTATCGGGTGCTGCTCTACACCGCCACCGACGACGAGCGGGAGATCGCCACCTACAACGACCTGCTCGGGACGTACGAGCTGGACGCGTTCGTGCTCGTCGGCACGAAGTACGGCGACCCGCGTACCGCCTGGCTGGCCGGCCGGGACGTGCCGTTTGTGACCTTCGGCCGGCCGTGGGACGCACTCGACGCCCACCCCTGGGTGGACGTGGACGGCGCCGCCGGCACCGCCCAGGCCACCCGGCACCTGCTGGCCGGCGGGCACCGGCGGATCGCCTTCATCGGCTGGCCGCTCGGCTCCGGCGTCGGCGACGACCGCCGGGCCGGCTGGCGCGACGCGCTGCGCGCGGCCGGCGTCGACCCGACCGGGCTGCACCGGGAGACCGAGGACGGCATCGCTGAGGGCGAGCGGCTGATGCGCGACCTGCTCGTCGCCGTGGCGCCGACCGCCGTGGTCTGCGCCAGCGACTCGCTAGCCCTCGGCGCCCTCCAGGCGATCCGCGGCACCGACCCGCCCGTGTCGGTGATCGGCTTCGACGACACGCCGGTGGCTGCGGCGGTGGGGCTGGCCAGCGTCAGCCAGCCGCTCGGCGAGGCCGCCGCCCGCTGCGTGGACCTGCTCACCGGGGTCCTCGACGGCAACCACGAGACGCCCACCCACGTGCTGCTCCAGCCCGCGCTGGCGCTCCGGCACACCGCCTAGTCCCTTCCCCCCACCAGGAGAAACCATGGCACCTCGAACCCTCACCCGGGCGGCGGTGGCCGGCCTTGCCGCCGTCGCACTCCTCGGCTCCGCGGCCTGCGGCAGCGGCTTCGACGACTCGTCCGGCGACGCCGCCCAGTCCAGCAGCGGGCCGGCCAGCCTGCAGATCCTGATCGGCTCCTCGGGCGAGGCCGAGACCAAGGCCGTCCAGGACGCTGCGGCGAAGTGGGCCGGCAGCTCCGGTAACACCGCCACGGTCACCCCGGCGCAGGACCTCACCCAGCAGCTCGGCCAGGCCCTTGCCGGTGGCACCCCGCCGGACGTCTTCTACGTCGACGCGGCCCGGTTCGCCGACTACGCCAGCGTCGGCGCGCTGGAGCCGTACGGCGACAAGGTCAGCAACTCGGGCGACTTCTACGAGAGCCTGCGCACCACGTTCTCCTACGACGGCAAGCTCTACTGCGCGCCGAAGGACTTCTCCACCCTGGCCCTGCAGATCAACACCGACCTGTGGGCCAAGGCCGGGCTGACCGACGCCGACGTGCCGACCACCTGGGACCAGCTCACCACGACCGCCCAGAAGATCAAGGCCAAGGGGCAGGTCCCGCTGGCCCTCGGCGATACCCGGGACCGGATCGGCGCCTTCATGGTGCAGAACGGTGGCTGGCTGCTGAGCAAGGACGGCAAGCAGCCCACCGCCGACACTCCGGAGAACCTCGCCGCACTCCAGTACGTCAAGACCATGCTCACCGGTGGCCTGGCCAAGTTCCCGAAGCAGCTCGACGCCGGCTGGTCCGGTGAGGCGTTCGGCAAGGGCAAGGCCGTGATGACCATCGAGGGCAACTGGATCAAGGGCGCCCTGCAGAACGACTTCCCGAACGTCAAGTACAAGGTCGTCCCGCTGCCGGCCGGTGCGAAGGGCCAGGGCACGCTCTCCTTCACCCAGTGCTGGGGCATCGCGGCGAAGAGCAAGTTCAAGGACCAGGCGATCAAGTTCGTCGAGGCGATGACCAGCGGCGAGCAGCAGATGGCCTTCGCCAAGGCGTTCGGCGTGATGCCGTCCCGGCAGTCGGTGCGCGACCAGTACACCGCCGCCTTCCCGGCGGACAAGCCGTTCATCGACGGTGCCGCGTACGCCCAGGGTCCGGTGAACGCCCCGAAGATGGACAGCGTCCTCAGTGAGCTCGACACCGGTCTGCAGGGCCTGACCAACGGCGACCCGAAGACGGTGCTGCAGAACTTCGACAAGAACGCCAAGGCGGCACTCGGCGGCAGCTGAGGTGACGGCGGGGGTCCCGGTAGCACCCGGGGCCCCCGCTTCACCTTCGGCCCGAGACAGGGAGGGAGGGAAGGAAGATGGCAACCGAGACACTGGCCGCTGTGGCGACCGCGCCGGGGAGGAGCCCTCGCCGAGGCCGGGGCGGCATCCGCAGCAACGAGAACGTCGCCGGCTGGCTCTTCGTCGCACCGGTGATCGTCATCCTGGGGTTGTTCCTGCTGCTGCCGATCCTGATGGCGTTCTGGGTCAGCCTGACCGACTGGAACGGTCAGGGCAGCCCGTTCACGGGTGAGGTGCCGTTCGTCGGCGGGCACAACTACACCCAGTTGTTCACCGAGGACGGGCTGGCCCGCCGCGACTTCATGACCAGCATCCGCAACAACATCTACTACGTGGCGATCGTGGTGCCGGCGCAGACCGCCCTCGCCCTCGGGCTGGCGCTGGTCGTCAACAACCGGATGCTCAAGGGCAAGAGCTTCTTCCGCAGCGCCTTCTACTTCCCCTCGGTCACCAGCTCGGTCGCGATCAGCGTGGTGTTCCTGTTCCTCTTCGCCAACTCCGGGGCGGTCAACGCGCTGCTCGGCTTCCTCGGGATCGACGGCCCGGAGTGGTTCGCGGACTCCCGGGGCGTGCTGCACCTGCTGTTCGGCGCGGTCGGTGTCGACTCGCCCCCGGCGGCGCTGACCGACGGCGGCCCGTTCGGGCTGAGCTGGTGGGACTGGCTGGCCGGACCCAGCGTGGCGATGATATCGATCATCACTCTGGTGGTCTGGACCACCTCCGGCACCTTCATGCTGATGTTCCTGGCCGGGTTGCAGAACGTGCCGGTCGCCCTCGACGAGGCGAGCACCCTAGACGGCGCGTCCCGGTGGCAGCGGTTCCGGCACGTCACCCTGCCGCTGATCAGGCCGACCACCTTCCTGGTGCTCACCCTCGGCCTGATCGGCTCCTGGCAGGTCTTCGACCAGGTGTACGTGATGAGTCAGGGTGGCCCGGCCAAGACCACGCTCACCCCGGCCTACCTGTCGTACCGGACCGCGTTCCGGGACTTCGACTACGGCTCCGGCGCGGCGATCTCGTTCGTGCTGTTCCTGATCATCATCGTGCTCACGCTGATCCAGCGCCGGGCGCTGGCCGAACGGGACACCGACCGGCCGCGCCGCGGCTGGTGGCGTCGGCGCGTACCGGAGAGGTCCTGAGATGGCCGTGCTGACCGACCGCCCGCCGGCGGCGCCCGCGCGGCGCGACCAGCGCGCGGCCCGCACGCTGGCCACCCGCTTCCTGGGGTACGCCACGCTGGTCTTCTTCGGGCTGGTGTTCCTCTACCCGTTCGTCATCCAGATCGGCAACGCGCTCAAGACCGAGTCGGACGCGGCGGCCAACCCGCTCTCGCCGTTCCCGGACCCGCTCTCGCTGGCCGGCTTCGAACGAATCTTCGCGGGCACCAGTTTCCCGCTCTGGCTGGGCAACTCGCTACTGGTGACGGTGCTGGTCACCATCGGTCGGGTGTTCTTCGACTCGCTCGCCGGGTACGCGCTGGCCCGGCTGCGGTTCCGGGGTCGCGGCGGGCTGTTCGCCGCGGTCATCGCGGTGATGGCGGTGCCGGGAGTGGTACTGCTGATCCCGAAGTTCCTGGTGCTCAACCAGCTCGGCCTCTACAACAGCTACGCCGGTCTCGTGGTGCCGCTGCTGGCCGACGCGGCCGGCGTGTTCATCATGAAGCAGTTCTTCGAGTCGATCCCGCTGAGCGTGGAGGAGGCCGCCCGGATCGACGGGGCGAGTATCTTCCGGACCTTCTGGTCGGTGGTGCTGCCGATGGCGAAACCGGCGCTGATCACCCTGACCATCCTGTCGTTCCAGGGCTCCTGGAACGAGTTTCCGCACAGCCTGGTGGCGGTGCAGGACCCGGACCTGTTCACCCTGCCGCGTGGCCTGGCCGACCTGGTCAGCGGGTCGCTCGGCAGTGGCACCCAGTATCCGCTCAAGCTGGGCGCCGCGCTGCTGGCCACCATCCCGGTGGCGATCATCTTCGTGGTGTTCCAGCGGTACTTCGTCCGGGACGCCAACGACGGCTCCGACAAGGGCTGACCCGATAGGTGTGGCGGCCCCGGCGCGGGCCGCCACATCGGTCACGTCAGTCGTCCGCTGGCACCTTCTCGGGCGGAACGCCCACGTGCAGGCGCACCTGGGGCACCAGCATGTCGTCGACGTCCAACGCCCGGGCCGAGCCGTCGGGCTCCCAACCGGTGCTGGTGAGGAACTTCCGGGTCGCCTCGTCACCTTCGAACGCCCAGGCCACCGCCCGGCTCAGGCCGTCTTCCCGCCACAGGTCGACGGTGGCGGCGAGCAGCCGGCTGCCGTGCCCACGCCGACCCCAGCGCGGCTCGACCAGCAGGTCGGTCACCGCAGCCACGTCCGGGCCGAGCGCGTCGGCCGGCTCGCCCGGAGCCAGCGCCTCGGCGTCGGCCGGGCCGGAGGCGGCGAACCCCACCAGATACGATTGCTCGGCCTGTTCGACGGCGACCAGCACCCGGTGTGCGCCAGAGGGCGGCTCCAGCACCGCGGCGCTCCACCGCCGGGCGAGGAACGCCTCGTCCAGGTTGTCGAGCACGTGCCGAGGCAGGATCCGGCGGTACGCGACCCGCCAGGTCGCGAGCTGGATGCGTGCGATCTCGCCGGCGTCCTCAGGACGCGCCGGGCGGACGTACCCGAGAGCCATGGGACGGAAGCCTACGCAGGGCCAGGGAGGCGACGGTGGCGCAGGGTGCCAACAGGACGGCCGCGCAGGTCGTCGGCGTGGTGGTGCTCGCCGCGGCGGTCACCGCGTTCCTCACCGTCGCGGCCGTGCGACACGGCTTCTTCGACCTGAAGGTCTACTACGGCGCGTTGACGTGGTGGGTGCACGACGGTGGGGAGATCTACGACTACCTCAAGCCCGGCACCCAGTACGGCTTCACCTACCCGCCGTTCGCGGCGCTGGTCATGCTGCCGATGGCGTACCTGCCGTGGTCGGCCGCGATCGTGGTGAGCGTGCTCGCCAGCGTGGTCACCACCACGGTGCTGATCTGGTGGCTGGTCGACCCGATCGCCCGGCGGGCCGGCTGGACCGGGTGGTTCGCCCTCGCCGTGGCGCTCTGCCTGGCCGCCGCGTTCGAGCCGATGCGGGAGACGGTCAACTTCGGCCAGGTCAACATGTTGCTGCTCTTTCTGGTGGCGGTGGATCTGCTGCGACTGCTGCCGGCCGGCAACCGGTGGGCCGGGGTGGGCATCGGGCTGGCCACCGCGATCAAGCTGACCCCGGGCATCTTCATCGTCTACCTGCTGGTCACCGGGCGCTGGCGGGCGGCGCTCACCGCCAGCGGCGCCGCCGCCGGGGTTTCGCTGCTGGCTGGCGCGCTCTTCCCGGACGCCTCCCGCGAGTTCTGGACCGAAGCGCTGTGGAACACCGGTCGGGTGGGCGAGTTGGCGTTCGTCTCCAACCAGTCGCTGCGCGGGGTGGTCGCCCGGCTCAACCCGGAGCACCCGAGCACCCTGCTCTGGCTGCTGTTGGTGCTCGGCACCCTGGCGCTCTGGGCCTGGCGGTCCCGGGCCGCCGTCGCGGCCGGCGACGAGGCGACCGGCCTGGCGCTGACCGGCGCGGTGATGTGCCTGGTCAGCCCGGTCACCTGGGTGCACCACCTGGTCTGGCTGCTGCCCGCGCTGATCCTGCTGGTCGACAACGCGATGGCCGCTCCGGCCGGTGGCCGCCGCCGGATCCTGCTGGTAGCCGCGACCGTCGGGTACGTGCTGCTGATCAGCCGGACCGTCTGGTTCTGGGAGAAGGACTTCACCGGCGTCGACGGCTTCGTGGGCAGCAACGCCTACGTCTGGATCAGCCTGGCGCTGCTGGCCTTCCTGCCGGTGCGCCGGTGGCTGACCCCGGGCGGGTCAGCCGTCGAGTCGTCCGGCGTACCGCAGCTCGACCAGTCCGACCGGCGGGCTCCCACCGGCGAGCGGCACGTGGTAGGTCGACCGCTCACCGTCCGCTGACAGTCCGGCCCGCTCACAGAACCGGCGGGCCCGCAGGTTCTCCGCCAGTACCCACAGCCGGTAGCCGGTCCAGCCCCGCTCGGTGAGCCCGGCTCGGGCGGCGGCCAGCAGCGCGGCAGCGGTCCCGTCGCCCCAGCAGGCCGGCTCCACGTAGAGCGCCAGCACCTCGCCGACCGCCGGGTCCAGGTCGTCCCGGTCCTGGTTGCGGCGGTACGGCCCGAAGGTGGTGAAGCCGACCACCAGCCCGTCCACCTCGCCGAGCAGGGTGGTGAACGGATGCTCCGGGTCGGCGGTACCGATGTCGCGTCGGCGCTGCGCCCAGGCCAGCACGTTGAGCCGCCCGAGCACCTCGTCCGGCATGAACCCGGCGTAGCCCGCCTGCCAGCCGTGCACGTGTACCCGGGCGACCGCCTCGGCGTCGTCCGGTTCCTCCCGGCGGATGGTCAGCATTGCACCGTTCTATGCCCCGGTAGCCGTCCCGTCCAGCTTCCCGCACCGGCGTCGTACCAATGAATTAGGGTCCCCGACGATGGCCGCACCGGAATCACTCTCGCTTGCCCAGGCCCGGCGGGTGGCGCTCGCCGCCCAGGGCTTCGCCGACCCGGCCCCGGCCGGGTTGCCCACCCGTCGGCATCTGCGCCGGGTGCTCGACCGGGTCGGGCTGATCCAGATGGACTCGGTCAACGTGCTGCAACGCGCGCACTACCTGCCGCTGTACAGCCGACTCGGGCCCTATCCGACCACCCTGCTCGACCAGGCCGCCTACCGCCGCCCCCGCGAGCTGTTCGAATACTGGGGCCACGAGGCGTCGCTGGTCCCGGTCGGTCTGCATCCGACACTGCGCTGGCGGATGGCTCGGGCGCACAGCGAGTCCTGGGGTGGCATGCGGCGGATCGCTCAGGAGCAGCCGGAGCTGGTGACCTGGGTGCGCGACGAGGTGGCCGCCCGTGGTCCGCTGACCGCCGCTGAGATCGAACACGACGCACCACGGGAGACCGGCAACTGGGGGTGGAACTGGTCGGCGGTGAAACGGGCGCTGGAGTTCCTGTTCTGGGCCGGTGAGGTGACCGCCGCAGAGCGCAGCACCTCCTTCGCCCGCCGCTACGACCTGCCCGAGCGGGTGCTGCCGCCGGCCGTGCTGGCCGCGTCCACCCCGACCGACGCCGAGGCGTACCGGACCCTGGTCGCCCTCGCCGCGCGGTCGCTCGGGGTGGCCGCCGAGCCGGAGCTGCGCGACTACTACCGGCTGCCACTGGCCGGTGCCCGGCAGGCCGTCGCGGAGCTGGCCGAAGCCGGTGAGCTGGTGCCGGTCACCGTGCCGGGCTGGCGGCAGCCGACCTGGCTGCACACGAGCGCCCGGCTGCCGCGCTGGGTCCGGGGCAACACACTGGTCAGCCCGTTCGACCCGCTGATCTGGGAGCGCAGCCGCACCGAACGGCTCTTCGACTTCAGCTACCGGATCGAGATCTACGTCCCGGCGCCGCAGCGGGTGTACGGCTACTACGTGCTGCCCTTCCTCCAGGGTGATCGGTTCACCGCGCGGGTCGACCTGAAGGCCGATCGCAAGGCCAGGGTGCTGCTGGTGCCGGCCGCGTGGATCGAGCCCGGGGCCGACCCGGGGGAGACCGCAGTGGCGCTCGCCGCCGAGCTGTACCGGCTCGCCGGCTGGCTCGGGTTGGACGCGGTGGCGCCGCCTGCGGCCGGCGACCTGGCCGGTCCGCTCACCGCCGCGTTGGCCGGCGTGTCCGGTGTACCGTGAGCGCGTGACGAGCGCTCCCGGACCGGTCGACCAACCGCAGCCCGCGCCCGGGACGGTCCCGGCCTGGCCGGACGGCCAGCCGGCGTCGCCGACCGTGGCGGTCGCGGCCGAGCCGCCGGGCGGGTTCCCAGCCGGCGCTGCCGACACCGGCCCCGCCGGCTACCCGACGAGCCCACAGGGCGGCTGGCCGGCGAGCCCACAGGGCGGCTACCCGACAAGCCCGCAGGATGGCTGGCCGGCGAGCCCGCAGGGCAGCTACCCGGTCACCGAGCCGGACCGGCTCACCCGGTTCGTGCTGCGGCTCTACGAGCGCTCGCCGCGCTGGGCGGTGCCGCTGGCCGCGGTCGGCTGCGTCGCAGTCGGCATGGCTTACGCGCTGGTCAGCGACCCGACCCACGCCGACCCGGACGCCGCGCCGACCTGCCTGCTCAAGCTGACGACAGGGCTGGACTGTCCGGGCTGCGGAGGCACCCGCGCGCTCTGGTACGTGTTGCACGGCGACCTGCCGGCCGCTGCCCGGCACCACTTCCTGTTCATCTTCGCGCTGCCGTTCCTGGCGTACCTCTTCGTGGCCTGGGCGGGCAACCAGGCGTTCGGCTGGCGGCTGCCCGAATTGCGGATCAGCTCCAAGGTCATCGGTGGCTTCCTGGCCGCGTGGCTCGCCTTCTCGGTGCTGCGCAACCTGCCCTGGGCGCCGTTCACCGCGTTCTACGTCTGACCCGGCGCCGCTGGCGGTGTCTCCGCCTGGGCTCGCCAGGCCCCTTGTCGTGCCTGTCGAGCTGCCCCAGATATGGGGCGGTCGCGCCGCGCCGTGGGTGACCCGCCGCCGTGCGCTCTGGCTGAGCCGCCGCCAGGCGATCGGGTCGCTGGGGGTGAGCGAGACCGACCTCGTGTCACGGTGATCCGCGGGTCGAGCGCCGTGCTGCGTCCCATATTTGGGGCAGCTCGACAGGCGGCGGGGACCGTTGGGCCGCTTGGGTGAGCGTCGAGGTCGCCGTCGTGTCGCGGTGATCTGCTGGTCGAGCGCCGTGCCGCGTCCCACTCGTGTCGCGGGTATCTGCCGGTCCAGGGTCGTGCCGTGTCCCATATTTGGGGCAGCTCGACACGCGGCGGGGGAGCGTCGGGCCGCTTGGATGAGCGTCGAGGTCGCCGTCGTGTCGCGGTGATCTGCCGGTTCAGGGCTGAGCCGCGTCCCATGTTTGGGGCAGCTCGACAGGCCGCGGGGGACTGTCGGGCCGCTTGGGTGAGCGTCGAGGTTGCCGTCGTGTCGCGGTGATCTGCCGGTTCAGGGTCGTGCTGCGTCCCATATTTGGGGCAGCTCGACACGCAGTGCGGGACCCGGCCGGGAGGCGGCGGGCAGCGGGTCCCGATCGTCGAGATCTTGGACACCTGCGGGCCCGATGGGCCGGGACGTATCGGTGATTTGGCGGCGGCTGGGCGGTTTCGCCACCGCGAGCCCGAGTTGGGTGCGGGGCCGGCGACCATTACAGTCCCAGGCATGCCGGAGATGGTGCAGCCCCAGGTCAAGTTGATCGCGTGGACCCAGTTCGCGGCCCCGGACGACGTGCCGTGGTCGACCGACGCGGAGGGTGGCCAGGCGCTCGCCGAGTTCGCCGGCCGGGCCTGCTACCAATCGTGGAAGAAGCCGAACCCGGCGACCGCCACCAACGCCGGCTACCTCGCGCACATCCTCGAGGTCGGGCACCTCTCGGTGCTGGAGCACGGCTCGGTCACCTTCTACTTCACCGGGGTGTCCCGCTCCTTCACCCATGAGCTGATCCGGCACCGGCACTTCTCGTACTCCCAGCTCTCCCAGCGGTACGTCCCGGAGCGGGACGCGGCCATGGTCGAGCCGGCGGTGATCGCCGACGACCCGGAGCTGCACAAGCGCTTCGTCGAGGCCGCCGAGGCGAGCGTGCGGGCGTACAACGAACTGCTGGAGGGGCTGGAGCAGCGCTTCTCCGACGAGCCGAACCCGACGCTGCGTCGCAAGCAGGCCCGGCAGGCGGCCCGCGCGGTGCTGCCCAACGCCACCGAGACCCGCATCGTGGTCACCGGCAACTACCGGGCCTGGCGGCACTTCATCTCGATGCGGGCCACCGAGCACGCCGACGTGGAGATCCGTGAGCTGGCCGTGGAGTGCCTGCGCCAGTTGCTGGCGGTCGCCCCGAATGTCTTCGCCGACTTCGTGATCTCCACGCTGCCGGACGGCACCGAGGTGGCGGCCAGCCCGCACGAGGCGTCCTGAGCCCTTCCCCGGCGGGTGCCGACTGGTCGTCCGCTAGGTTGGAGGGTATGACGCACGACCACCCTGACGCGGCCGCCCGGCCGGTGTCCCGCCCCTTCGGGCGGCTGCTCACAGCCATGGTGAGCCCGTTCACTCCCGACGGCTCGCTCGACCTCGACGGCGTCGTCCGGCTGGCGAGCCACCTGGTCGACGAACAGGGCAACGACGCGCTGGTGGTCAACGGCACCACCGGCGAGTCGCCGACCACCACCGATGCGGAAAAGGAACGCCTGATCCGGGCCGTGGTGGAGGCCGTCGGTGACCGCGCCAAGGTGGTCGCCGGGGTCGGCACCAACGACACCCGGCACACCATCGAGCTGGCCTCCGCCGCCGAGAAGGCGGGCGCGCACGGCCTGCTGGTGGTCACCCCGTACTACAACAAGCCGCCGCAGAGCGGTCTGCTGCGGCACTTCACCGCGGTGGCCGACGCCACCGGCCTGCCGGTGATGCTGTACGACATCCCACACCGCTCCGGTGTGCCGATCGACACCGAGACGCTGGTCCGGCTCGCCGAGCACGGCCGGATCGTCGCGGTCAAGGACGCCAAGGGCGACCTGACCGCCACCAGCTGGGTGACCAGCCGGACCGCCCTCGCCTTCTACAGCGGCGAGGACGCACTCACCCTGCCGGCGCTGGCCGTCGGCAGCGTGGGCGTGGTCGGCACCTCGACGCACTTCACCGGGGCGCTGACCGCACAGATGATCGAGGCGTACGACGCGGGGGACATGCCGGCCGCGCTGGCGCTGCACCGGCGGCTGCTGCCGCTGTTCACCGGCATCTTCCGCACCCAGGGCACCATCCTGGTAAAGGCGGGCCTGGCGGCGTTGGGCCTGCCGGCCGGCCCGGTGCGACCCCCGCTGGTGGATGCCACCGACGACGAGATAGCCCAGCTGCGCGCGGACTTCGCGGCGGCGGGCCTGGAGCTGCCCGAATGATCGAACGACACGATGGGCGCCGACTGACGGCGTCGCAGAATGAGGTGGACGCGTGACCGAGGCGCACATCGAGGCGGAACTGCCCCCGCCGCTGCCGGAAGGTGGCCTGCGGATCATCCCGCTCGGCGGGCTTGGCGCCATCGGTCGCAACATGACCGTCTTCGAGTACGACGGCAAGTTGCTGATCGTCGACTGCGGGGTGCTCTTCCCCGACGTCGAGCAGCCGGGCGTGGATCTGATCCTGCCCGACTTCGGTCCGATCCTGGACCGGCTGGCTGACGTCCAGGCGATCGTGCTGACCCACGGCCACGAGGACCACATCGGCGCGGTGCCCTACCTGCTCGCCCACAAGCCGGACATCCCGCTGGTCGGCTCACAGTTCACCCTCGCCCTGGTCGAGGCGAAGCTGGCCGAGCGGCGGATCCAGCCGTACACGCTGACCGTGCGGGAGGGCGGCCGGGAGCGGCTCGGCCCGTTCGAGTGCGAGTTCTTCGCGGTCAACCACTCGATCCCGGACGCCCTCGCCGTGGCCATCCGCACCCCGGCCGGCCTGGTGCTGCACACCGGCGACTTCAAGATGGACCAGCTCCCGCTGGACGGCCGGATCACCGACCTGGCCGGCTTCGCCCGGCTCGGCGCCGAGGGCGTCGACCTGCTGCTGTCCGACTCCACCAACGCGGAGATCCCCGGCTTCGTCACCCCGGAGCGGGAGATCGGGCCGGTGCTCGACTCGATCTTCGCGAAGGCCAAGGGCCGGATCATCGTGGCCTCGTTCGCCTCGCACGTGCACCGGGTGCAGCAGGTCTTCGACTCCGCTGCGGAGCACAACCGCAAGGTCGCGCTGATCGGGCGGTCCATGGTCCGCAACATGGGCATCGCCCGGGACCTCGGCCTGCTCAACATCCCGGCCGGCCTGGTCGTCGGGATCGAGGAGGCGACCACGCTGCCGCCCGATCAGATCGTGCTGATGTCCACCGGCTCGCAGGGTGAGCCGATGAGCGCGCTGGGCCGGATGGCCAGCGGGGACCATCGGCACATCACCATCGCCCCCGGCGACACCGTCGTGCTGGCCAGCTCGCTGGTGCCGGGCAACGAGACCTCGGTCTACCGGGTGATCAACCGGCTGGCCCGGGCCGGCGCGGTGGTCGTGCACAAGGACGTGGCGAAGGTGCACGTCTCCGGGCACGCCCCGGCCGGGGAGCTGCTCTACCTGCTCAACGTGGTCCGGCCCAGCAACCTGATGCCGGTGCACGGCGAGTGGCGTCACCTGCGCGCCCACGCCCGGCTGGGCATCGAGTCCGGGGTGGCCGCCGACCGGGTCGTGATCTGCGAGGACGGCGACGTGGTCGACCTCGTCGAGGGCCGGGCCACCCTGGTGGGGCACGTGAAGAGCCGGTACGTCTACGTCGACGGCCTCGCGGTCGGTGACGTGAGTGAGTCGCTGCTCACCGAGCGGCGGATACTCGGCGACGGCGGTTTCATCGCCACCACCGTGGTCGTCGACTCGGTCACCGGCAAGGTGGTCGCCGGCCCGACCCTGTCCGCGAAGGGCTTCTCCGAGGACCCGGAGGCGTTCAACCCGGTGATCCCGCTGGTCACCGAGGCGCTCAACCGGGCCGCCGCGGACGGCATCACCGACCCGCACCAGCTCCAGCAGATCGTCCGGCGGACCGTGGGGCGGTGGGTCAACGACGCGTACCGTCGTCGGCCGATGATCGTGCCCACCGTCGTCGAGGTCTGACACCGCGCGTTCCGACGCCCGCCGCACCCCAGGTGCGGCGGGCGTCGCCGTGCACGGACCGGACCGGGTGCCGACCGGCGGGTCGGCCCGGCATGCGGGTCAGCGCAGCGCGGCGACCGCCTCGGCGTACGCGACGCCGGTGGCTATCGCGGCTTCCACCAGCACCAGCAACTGTGCCGGGGCCACCCCGTGCGCCAGGTCCGTGGCGACGTCGCCGGCCAGCATCAGCTCCTCGCCGAGGTCGTGCGCGTACGCCTTGGGCAGCAGCCGGTCGTGGTTCCACGCGTTGCAGAAGGCGTACGCCTCGGCGCGGCGGGTCGCCGGCAGCCGGCGGACGGCCATCGCCCGGGTGTGCAGCACCTCGCCACGCTCCCCGGCCTGGCGGAACTGGATCACCGCGTCACCCCACCGGCCGACCACCGTGCCGCCCTCGTCCACCAGGTACTGGTCGCCGCGCCGGTCCAGCACCGAGGTGATCAGATCGAGAGTGAGCGCCACCAGCTCCTGGTCGCCCAGGCCGGCACCGGGCTGGCCAGCGTCGGCCCGACCGTCGCCACCCGGGTCCGTGTCGGACTCGTCGGAGCGTCCGTCGTCGGTGGCGTCGTCGACGTGCTCGGCGTCGGTGGCGTCGGTGGGCAGCGGGACCGGTGCCGTGAGAGGGCGCTCGGCCAACCAGGCGGCCATCCGACCGGAGTGGTGGCCGGTGCCGTTGCGGGCGTCGAAGCTGCCGGCCAGTTCGCTGGCCACCCCGACCAGCAGCGCGCCGAGCATGGACACGTCCAGCGCGGTGGCCGGCCGCCCGCCGTACCCCGGGCGCTGGACGGGCCGCCCGCCCAGCCCGGCCTCGACGGCCAGCCCGCAGACCAGCGCGCCAGCGGCGGCGAACTCCATCGCGGCGAGGTCGTCGGTGGGCCGGTCCAGCCGGGGCAGTTGCTCGGCCAGGATGGCCAGCCCGCGTTCCAGGTGCCCGCCCAGCGCACAGAACCGCAGGTGCGCCGCGAGGTGCGGGAACGCGGCACGCTCACGCCGGTGCCGGCGGTACGACCGCACGTGCGCCACCGCCGCCCGCTCCGGCTCGCCGGCCCGCAGCGCGGGCAGCAGCCCGGCGACCAGTGCCCGCTCGGGCTGGTCGGTACAGGCCTCCAGGTCGCCGGGGGACTCCCGCAACTCGGTGAGCGCGGCTCGCCACTCACCCCAACCGGCCAGCAGCTCCGCACGCCGGGCGGGAGCGCAGCCCGGGCAACCGCCGGCCGGTCCGGGGCGCGTGCCCGCCCAGCGCCCGTACCAGTGGCGGGCGGTGGGCTCGTCGCCGAGATGGTCGGCGATCCGGGTGCGCAGCTCCGCGACGGTCGGCACGTCGGGCCCGTCCGCCCCGACCCGGTGGGCCAGATCGTCCAGCAGGGACCGGGTCTGGTCCAGCCCGACCCGGGGGGTGCCGAGCAGAGCCTCCACCGCGTACCGCTGGTAGCGCAGCAGCAGCCCGGCGTCGGTGTCGGTGAGCAGCTCGGGACGGTGGTCGACGGCGGCCCGGCAGCGCCGTACCGGCTCCACCAGCCGCCACCGCTCCCCGTGCAGCAGGTACGCCTCGATCAGCGCGAACCGGGCGTCCACCCCGGACCGCACGTCCCCGGCCGCGTCGGACCGCTCGGCGAGCCGTTCCAGGGCCACCAGTCGGCCCGGACCGTCGGGTAGGTCCCGGGCGTCGGCGAGCGCGGCCACCAGTGCGGGAACGCGACGGTCGGCGACCCGGTCACGGGGAGTGGCGTGCGGCGCGCCGGGGTCGACCGCCCGGTCGGTCCGGCTGCCCGTGGACTCCTCCCGGCCGGTCACGCCGGCACCGCGCCCGGCAACCGGCCGACCGCCACGGCGAGCTGGCAGCCGGCCGAGATGCCACAGTCGAGTAGCTGGTCGAGCTGGTGTGGGGTCACCCCACGCTCCAGGTCGGTGATCACCTCGCCGTAGACCCGGGCCCGGCCGTCATCGTCGACGTGCACGAACGCCTTCGGCCAGAGCCGGTCGTGGTTCCACGAGTTGCAGAAGGCGTACAGCGCGGGCACCTGCTCGATCGGGAAGGTGGGCGTGACCATGGTGCGGACCTGGAGCAGCTCGCCGTCCCCGCCGAGACGCAGGAACCAGATCAGGTTGTCGTCGAAGCGGCCCACCAGGTCGCCGTTCACCGACCGACCGACCCGCCGGCCGCGGGCGGCGAGCACCGCGGCGACCAGCTCGCCGGTCAGCGGGCGCAACGCACCCGGGTGCCCGGCCAGGGGATCGTCCGGACCGTCCTCGAATCCCGGCGACGCCATCGGGCATCCCTTCTGAGGCGGATATCACGACCGGCGGCGGTGTCCACGCTGCGACGCGCGGACACGACCCGGAAAAGCGGGGATCTGCGGGCCCCCACCGTTACCGTGACTCTATGGCGGGCCGTACCTCTCAGGCGAGCCGACGGCGCGGCGCGTCGCCGCGCGGTGGCTCCAACAGCCGTGCCCGTCAACCGGCGAAGAAGACCCGGGCACCGGTCCGGCGCCGCACGACACCCGCCCGTCCGGGCCCCGCCGTCTACGTCGGCCGCGCGGTCGGTGCACTGTGGATGGGTCTGGCGCACGGGATGGGCTGGGCGGTGCGGGCCGCTGGTCGGCAGGCCGCCTCCGCCCGTGACCTCGACCCCGAGCACCGCCGCGACGGCGGCGGGCTGCTGCTGTTCGGGCTCGCCCTGCTCAGCGCCGTCGCGCTCTGGTTCTCCGGGGCGGGCCCGGTGGGCGCGCGGCTGGCCGACTCGATCCGGCTGTTCCTGGGCGCGATCTCCGTGGTGGTGCCGGTGCTGCTGATGATCGGTGCCTGGCGGCTGATGCGCCAGCCGGCCGATCCCGCGCACCGGGGCCGAGGGCTGATCGGCTGGGGCTCGCTGCTGGTGTCCACCGCCGCGCTGCTCCAGATCGGCCAGGACCCGATCGACCCGGTGCAACGTGACTTCGCCGGCGGCCTGGTCGGCGCTGGCATCGGCGGGCTGCTGGAGCGGGCGGTCACCGCCTGGGTCGCGGTGCCGCTGCTGATCCTGCTGCTGCTCTTCGGCCTGCTCGTGGTGACCGCGACGCCGATCAACAAGATCCCCGAGCGGCTGGGCCTGCTCGCCGGTGGGCTGGTCGCCCCGCCGGACGCCACCGCGGAGGAGGCGGACGAGACGGCCGCCCGGCCGGCGCGCAAGCGACCGGCGAAGCGGATGCCGCCGCCGGTGGACCCGGATGACTTCGACGATCTGGACGGTGTCGACCTCCAGGAGACGATGGTCCTGCCGCGCAAGGCGCCGCGGAAGGTGCCGGCCAGCCGCAAACCGGCCGAGCCACCGGAGCACTCGCCTGCGCCGACCCGGGCCGAACAGCTCGCGCTGACCGGGCTGGCCGGCGACTACACCCTGCCGCCGGCCAACATGCTCAGCGCCGGTGCCGCCGCGAAGACCCGCAGCAAGGCCAACGACGAGGTGATCGCCGCGCTGACCGGCGTGTTCGACCAGTTCGATGTGGACGCCGCGGTCACCGGCTTCACCCGAGGCCCGACGGTCACCCGGTACGAGGTGGAGTTGGGGCACGGGGTCAAGGTCGAGCGGATCACCCAGCTCTCCCGCAACATCGCGTACGCGGTGAAGTCGCCGGACGTGCGGATCCTCAGCCCGATCCCGGGCAAGAGCGCGGTCGGCGTGGAGATCCCGAACACCGACCCGGAAAACGTCGCGCTCGGCGACGTGCTGCGCTCGCGGGCGGCGACCAGCGACCACCACCCGATGGTGGTGGCGCTCGGCAAGGACATCGAGGGCGGCTACGTGGTGGCCAACCTCGCCAAGATGCCGCACATTCTCATTGCCGGTGCCACCGGAGCCGGGAAATCGAGCTGCCTCAATACCTTGCTGGTGTCGGTCCTCACCCGCGCGACCCCGGACGAGGTGCGGCTGCTGCTGATCGACCCGAAGCGGGTCGAGATGACCGGGTACGAGGGCATCCCGCACCTGGTCACTCCGATCGTGACCAATGCCAAGAAGGCGGCGGACTCACTGGACTGGGTCGTCCGCGAGATGGACATGCGCTACGACGACCTCGCCGCCAACGGGGTCCGGCACATCGACGACTTCAACCGCAAGGTGCGCAACGGCGAGATCAAGGCCCCGCCGGGCAGCGAGCGGGAGATGCGCCCGTACCCGTACCTGCTGGTGATCGTGGACGAGCTGGCCGACCTGATGATGGTGGCGCCGCGCGACGTGGAGGACTCGGTCGTCCGGATCACTCAGCTGGCCCGGGCCGCGGGCATCCACCTGGTGTTGGCCACCCAGCGGCCCTCGGTCGACGTGGTGACCGGTCTGATCAAGGCCAACGTGCCGTCCCGGCTTGCGTTCGCGACCTCGTCCCTCGCGGACTCGCGGGTCATCCTCGACCAGCCGGGCGCGGAGAAGCTGCTCGGCCGCGGTGACGGGCTCTTCCTGCCGATGGGCGCCTCCAAGCCGGTACGGATCCAGGGCGCCTGGGTCACCGAGCGCGAGATCGCCGACGTGGTGAAGTTCTGCAAGGACCAGCGCGAGCCGGAGTTCCGCAAGGACGTGCTCGCCCCCGCGCAGGACACCAAGAAGAAGGTCGAGGAGGACATCGGCGACGACCTCGACCTGCTGGTGCAGGCGGTGGAGCTGGTGGTCACCTCGCAGTTCGGCTCCACCTCGATGCTTCAGCGCAAGCTGCGGGTCGGGTTCGCCAAGGCGGGACGGCTGATGGACCTGATGGAGACCCGCGGCGTGGTCGGGCCCTCGGAGGGCTCCAAGGCGCGCGACGTGCTGGTCAAGCCGGACGAGCTGGAGGAGGTCCTCGCCGGCCTGCGCGGCGACGAGGACTGAGCGGCTAGTGCGGTGGCCGCTAACGTGCGCCGGGTTGGTGAGTGGTTGGGAAGTTGTCGTACCGGTGGTGTTGGGTTCGGTTTGTGCCTCGTCGTCGGGATTCCGCTGCGCCGCGGGTCGTG
>NZ_JBEXIK010000031.1:0-76533 GCF_040608515.1 Micromonospora sp. NPDC005173 | reverse complement strand
ATGGTACTGCACTCGTGAGGGTGTGGGAGAGTAGGACACCGCCGGACAATCATTCCAGGAAGGGTCACCCGTACAGGGTGACCCTTCCTGCGTTTCTATGCGTCAGGGCCACTCCCGCAGGGGTGGCCCTGACGCATATCCGTACCCGGAAACGCTGGTCCGCGGAGCGCGAACGTCGCGGGGCCCCCGATGGCGTCGCGGGCGTCCATACTCGCTGATGACCTTCGGGAAGGACCGGCGCCTGTGGAACGGACGACCAGCGATCAACAACCCCGGAAGGCGTCGTCAACGGCAACGGTGCGGCGATCCGTCGCGGCCCGGCTGGTGGTGGCCGCGCTGATCCTGTGGGCCGTCCTCGACGTGCTCCGCACGATCCTCGCGGTGGGGCACTACGAGAGCCGGATCGAGGTGGTGACCCACGGCAACGTCGACGTGCTGCCCGCCTGGCTGGCGTACGTGATCGTCAGTGAGCTGATGCCACGCGACGCCGTGACCGTGGCGGCCGACCGTTTGTGGATACTCGGTGCGCTCGTCGCGGCCGCCGCCTTCGTCGCCTGGCTGCACCAGGCGCGGCGCACCGCCGGACGCCTGGGTGGCGCACTGACGTGGGCGCCCGGGTGGGTGGTCGGCGGGTGGTTCCTTCCGGTGGCGAACCTGGTGATCCCGTACCTGGTGGTGCGGGACGTGCGGCGCGCCAGCGGCCCCGCCGCACGGCTGGCTCCGGTGGGCAGGTGGTGGGTGAGCGTTCTCGGGACGGTGTTCCTCTACCTACTCAGCCGCCTGTACGCCGTGGTCACCTCACACGGCGGCAGGCTTCACGAGACGGCTCTGGACACCCGTACGGTGGCCTACCCGCTGTGGACCGCCGGCACGGTGATGGTCGTGGTCACGGCGGTCCTCAGCATCCGGGTAGCGCGGCGGATCAGCGAGGCTCAGGACGGCTTCGGGCCGCAGACGTAGAACGGGCGTCGTAGCGCCACTCCTGAGGGTGTGGGAGAACATGACACCGTCGGACGCCACCAGTGGCTATCCGATCGGGAAGAGGACTGTGTGGTTTCGCGGGCACTGCCAGGAGGCGACACCGTCGACGATCGCCGCGGTAGGAGGATGGGTGTCGCCGGCAGCACACCCGGGCCAGGTGGTGTCGCCCTCGCCGAACTCCTTCTCCTGCAGCAGGTCCGCCAGTTCGACCACGGCCTGCTCGAGGTCGCCGGTCAGAGGCAGGCTGCCGAGGAGACTCTCCCCCGCCTGGCCCCGCAAGCAGTAGCGCACGATCAGGTTGTCGTCGAGGGCGTCCAGGTCCACGTCCAGTGGCTGTACGACGGCACCACGCCGGTCGAAGTCCTGCAAAACCCGGGGCACCGCGCGCTGGTAACACTCCAGCGCGCTGAGCACGAGCTCGTCGTATTCGGCATCCGGCACGAAAGCCAGGCTAGAGGTCAGGGCCCACCAGGCAACACCGTTGAGCGTGGCTCAGGACGGCTTCGGGCCGCAGACGTAGCGGGGCTCCGCGTCGTAGCGCCAGCTGAACTTCTCCCGCTTGACGACCACTCCGTCCTTCTTGATGACCCGGAAGGCGTCCTGGGTGAAGCCGTTGATGCCATTGGCCGGGATGCACGTCGGGCCGGGTTCGAGGTGGATCAGCTTCGGGGTGGTGATGTTGCGACGCGGCCCGTACTCCGTCTTGACGCTGTCGTAGATCTTCGTGCTCCAGATCGACACCGTGATCGTGCTCGACGTGTAGGAGGTGTCGATGAGCAGGCCGTACTGGGTGTTGTTGCGGAACTTGAAGTCCAGGTCCGGCCAGAAGATGGTCGACTCGATGACCGCCGGGTACCGGTCGAACCAGTACGAGTGCGGCTTGTGCTCGACGTCCTCAAGGCCCGCGTAGTAGGTGGCGTTGAAGAGCGTGGTGGTGAACTGCGAGGTCCCGCCGCCGACGCCCGGCACCAGCTTGCCGTCCAGGATCACCGGCGCGTCCCGGTAACCCTGCGCGTAGCCACGCTCACCCGTGTGGCCGTTCAGCGAGAACGTCTTTCCCGGGAGTACGACGGTGCCGTCGACGTCCCTGGCGATCGTGGCGATGTTCTGGCTGCGTGACGAGGCCATGCCCCCGGTGAACCGGGTCGTGAAGGTCGACACCCGTTCCTTGATGCCCAGCCCGGCCAGCTTCTCCGCGGTCAGCTCGGGCGGCGTCGGCTTCAGCTCGCCGGACACCTCGCGGCCGTCCGACTTCGGCAGCACAGCCAGCAGGTCACGGCCGAGGGTGGCGGTGTCCAGCTGCTGCCCGGGCTGCCCGTCGGTGACCTTGGGACGGCCACCGGCAATGGTCATCGTCGCGTCCTTCGGCGGCACCTCGATGGCGGCCAGGTCGTCACCGAGCGCCGTGCGCAGCCGCTTGACGTCCACCGTCGGGGTCAGCAGGCCGGCCTTGTCGGCGGTGAACCGCAGGCTCTTCGCGATGGCTGCGGGCGGGACCGTCACCGAGCCCTTGTTGGTGCGCAGGGTGACCGGTGCGGCGACCGCCGGTTTCGCCAGCTCGGCGACCAGTCGGTCCAACTCCTCGGCGGTGGTCGCCGGGTGGCTCTCCACCAGCGGCACGGTGACCGGGTTGCCGGCCAGCCAGCCGGCGCGGACCGCGTCGGCGGAGCGCTGCGGGTCGAGCGCCAGCCCTGGCTTGGGCTGGACCACCTTGGGCGTGGTGCCCTGATAGGTGATCGCCGGCATGGTCATCCCGCGGGCCTCGTCGCCGAGCGCCTTACGGAGAGCGGCGTCCAGCCGGTCCACGTCGACGGTGACCACCGGGTCGACGCTGCGGGAGCCGACCAGTCGGCTGACCGGGTGCGCGTCGGCCTCGGCTGCTGCCGCGACGGTGGCCGGAACGTCGACGCCCAGCCCCACGTCGGCAGGGTTGATCTCGGCGGTGCGCTGCCCGACGGTGACCCGCAGTGGCGCGGCGAGTGCCGCCGCCCGCCGGTCCAGCTCCGCCCGCAGCTCCCGGTGGGCGTCGGAGCGGCTCCGGCCGCCCAGCTCGGCGCCCAGCACGCTCGTGCCCCGGGGTACGTCTCCGGCGTAGGCCCAGGCGCCGGCACCCGCCACGGCGGCGAGCACGCTGCCGGTGACGCCGGCGGCGAGCAGCATCCGAACCCGGCGCGGGCGGCGTCGGCCGCCCTCCGGCTCGCCGGTGGGCACCGTGACCGACCCCGGTCCGTCGTCCGGCCAGGTGACCGCGGTGACCTGCACGGTGGGCCGGTCGTCGGCGGGTGGACTTTTTTCGCCGTACAGCGTCACTGCAACCTCTATCGCCAGGTGCTGCGGGAGGTCCACCCTCCCGGAGGACACCTACGGTAACGAATGCCCGGCCGCCCTCGTCGCCTGCGCCCACCCGCGCAGCTACCGCGTGTCGTGTCGGCGTGTCGTGCGGGGTCGGGGGCGGTGGCAGCGCGGGGTCGCCGACGTGGCACGGTGGCCCGGTGGACACTGCGGAGCGGGTGTTGGCGTACGGCGGCGGTTGGCTGGACCGGGCAGGGGCGCTGCGGACCGATCCGACCCGGCTGAACGCACTGCTCACCGACCCGACCAGCGTGGTGCTGCCTCTCTGGCGGGACCGCTGTCTCGTCGACGGGGACGGCCCGGTCCGGCTGACGGCGGAACGGGCATCTCTCGTCCGGTCCGCCGCCGGTGAGACCGTCTTCCTGGGGCTCGACGAGGACTCCACCGCCGTGTTCGCCGTGGACCTCTCCGCGCTCACCGAGCAGTCCGCCGTCGAGATGGCCGGTGCGACGCGGGCCGGCGACGTACGGGCCCTGGTCGGGCGGCTCGCCCCGGACGCCGCCGCGATCCAGGCGTACGCGCGGGGGTTGCTGCACTGGCACCGGCAGCAGCGGTACTGCGGCACATGCGGTGCACCGGCCGTCTCCGGTGGCGGCGGGCACGTCCGGACCTGCACCGGCGGGGAGTGTGGGCGACCCCTGTTCCCCCGGATCGAACCGGCGATCATCGTGCTGGTGGTGGCGCCCGACCAACCAGGTGTACCGGAGCGCTGCCTGCTGGCGCGGCACGAGGGCGCGCGCGAGGACGCGTACTCGACGCTCGCCGGCTTCGTCGAGGTGGGCGAGAGCCTGGAGGACGCGGTCCGGCGGGAGATGGCCGAGGAGGCAGGCATCACCGTGACCGACCTGGCGTACCAGGGGTCGCAGGCGTGGCCGTTCCCGGCCGGGCTGATGGTGGGCTTCCGGGCCACCGCCGGGTCCGAGGAGGTACGCGTCGACGGCGTGGAGCTGCTGGAGGCGCGCTGGTTCACCCGGGCGGAGCTGCGGGAGCGGGTCGCCGCGGGTCGTCCGCTCGGTCGGGTGGACTCGATCGATCATCAACTGCTCGGCGAGTGGCTCGCGGAGGGTTGACGGCGGTCAGCCCGGCCCGGGGGCGACGGCCGGATCCGTGGACGCCAGCGCCGTACGTCGCCGACGAGCGGTCACCGCCATGATCAGAGTGGCGACCACGGCCGTGCCGAGGGCCGCGAGGAGGAGACCGGGGACGGTGCGGGGTCGGACCGTCGCCGCGACGGTCACGAGGCCGGCCGCACCCACCCACAGCGGTGCGGCCGCCCAGCGTACGCCGGCCGCGAGGCGGTCGTTGAGCAGCACGAACGCCACCGCGTAGAGCGCACCGACCGCGGCGAAGAGCGGCGCGTACCGGCCGAGGTGGGTGTAGTCGGGGCCGCCGGCGAGGCGGAAGGCCAGCCCACCGGCGAGCGTCGACGCGAGCACCAGAACCAGGCCGCAACCGCCGGTCACCGCGAGCGCCACCGTGCGACTGCGGCGGTCGCCCCGCGCCAGACGCGGCAGGGCCAGGACGGCGGCGACCTGCGGCGCCCACAGCGCACCCTTGCTCAACACCGTGCCCACCGAGTACGCCCCTGCCCCTGATGGGGAAAGCAGTTGACGGGCGAGGAACAGATCGGCGTAGGAGATGACGAGCATCGCCAGGGTCGCGCCGCAGCCGGCGACCACCTGGGCGGCGGTCAGCCGTGGCACGGCTGGCGCGGTGGACGGGCGTCCAGGTGCACGGGTGAGCCGGGCCAGTACCGGCGGCGCGAGCGCGGCGGTCAGCGCGCCGGCGACGAGTGAGCCAGAAAGTCCCGCGTCGAGCAGCAGCCCCACCACCACCCCTCCGTAGCGGCCTGCGGCGAGGAGCGACATCCCGGCGGCGAGTCGCAGGAAGCGCTGGCTGCCCTGCAACTCCCCGAGTGAGCGGGAGGAGAGCACGACCGCCGCCGTGGTGACCGCCAGCAGCGTGGGCACCTCGACCGGGAGGTCCAGCGCGGCGACCAGCAGTGGAGTCGCCAGGATCAGCGTTCCCGCGCACACGGCGGCGGTCACCGCGGTGAGTCGCCGGGTGTCGGACGACCCGTGCCGGGCGTGGTGCACGGCGACGGCCAGTTGCAGACCGAGGCCGGGCACGCCGGCGATGGCCACCAGACCGAGGGCGGTGGCGAGCGCGCTGAGGTCGGCCGGGTCGAGCCGCCGGGCAGCCAGCACCGGCACCAGGTAGGCCAGGCCGTTGACGAGGACGCCGGCCAGGGTGACGGCGGTCCCCGCCACGCCCAGGCCGATGTCGCGTCCCCCCGTCCGCTCCGAACGGGCCGGTCGCCGAGGGCTCACGTGATCTGGGAGAGGTTCGGAACGTGTCCGTCGACCGGACCCGACGACGCCGCGTCCGGCGTCCGCTGCTCCGGCACTACGGGAGCCGCCGACTCTGCCGACTGCGCCGTGTCGGCCGGACCGCCCGAAGTCGGCGCGGGCCGGCGTACGGGTCGTCGCCGGGCGGCTGTGGAGAGCCAGAGAGCACCCAGGGCGACGACGATCGCGAGCTGCGAGAAGGCGTCGGTGTGCCGTTGCTCCGAACCGAGGTAGAGCCACCCGGCAAGCAGGACGAGGGCGCCGGGGAGCCATGTCTCGACGGCGCGGCTGATCATCCTGGCCCGCCGTGGGTCCGCCGTCCAGGGCAGGCGGCGCGGGCCGGGTACGGCCAGCATGAACCCCGCCGCGACCAGCAGGCCGCCGATGAGGCCGCTCGACAGCACCAGCGCGGCGGCACCAACGGCCAGCAGTGGCAGGGAGCGGGTGACCCGGCGCCGGCCGCGTGGCGCGGCGGTCGACGGGGTGGACCCGGCGGGCTGTCGGGCGGGCAGCACCGCGAGGAGGAGCACTGCCGCCAGCAGGATGCTGCCGATCAGCAGAGCCGCCCGGTACGTCGCGTCCGGGGTGAAGCGCAGCACCACCTCCCCGGACATGCCCGCGGGGAGAACCCAGCCCTGCTGCCAGCCGTCCACCACCACCGGCTTCAGCGTCCGTCCGCCGATGGTCGCCTGCCAACCGGTGTTGGTGTTCTCCCGAACGGCGAGCACCCGGTCGACGGCGTGCTCGTCCACCCGTACCCGTCGTTCGGTGGCAGCCCAGGATTCGACCTCGATGGCGCTGGGAGCCGCCGTGGCCGGCGTCGACGTCTGTGGCACCAGCGCGACCTGGGTGGGTGATGCCAGCGCGCTCGGTGTGGCGACCAGGCGATGCTCGCCACGGCCCAGCTTCAGCTGTCGGGGCGTGTCCCGGCCACAGGGGGTGACCGGCATTTCCCGCAGCTCCAGCAGGTCGCGCAGCGTGCCGCGGAGCGCGGTGGTCACCCGGGCCCCTCCGACCTCCAGCGTCGGGCCCGATCCGCAGGCCAACGTCAGCGGCGCGTCGAGGGGTGGCCGAACCGAGGGTGCGCCCGGCAGCACGGTCACCTCGCCGACCGCGACTGGCAACGACTCCGGCAGCCGCAGCCCGTACGGGTCGGTGCTGGAGGCGGACGGCTTGTCGAGGAACTGGATGGTGACCTCGTCGGTCCGCATCGGTGGGTCCAGGGTGAGCACGCCGTCGTCGCCCAGCAGGCTACTTCGGAAACCGTCGTCGCCGACCACCCGGACGCTGCCCAGCCGGGTGGCGGCGGCCGCCTGGTCGACAGAGAAGCGGAGCCCGTTGATGACCCGCGGCTTGAGCCACTTGAGGCGCAGGATCGGAGCCTCGTCGTTGATCGCCGGCGACCAGCTCGTGGTCGGGTCCCCGTCGAGCACCGCGCCGGGCCGGCCAGTCGGGTCGGAGACGGCCGTTGTGGAGGCGCTGACCTGCGGTGCGAGGCGCAGCGACTGGGCGTCGGTGACCAGCTCGTCGAGCGCCGCGTCCAGGGATGGGCCGGGCGTCGGCCGCGCCCACAGCGTGGGGGCGTACGCCCCATCGGCGGGCAGGGTGAGCGTCCGGTCGATGGTGGACCCGTCCTCAGAGCCGCGGACGGCGTCGTTGGAGCAGCGGGGCTTTCCGTCGACGGAGAAGCAGGCCGGTGTGGTGGGGGCCGCCGACACGACGACGGTCGCCGGCCGATTGGTGGCCGGCGCGGCGGGAAGTTGGAGCGTACGGCTGGTCCGGATGCCGGGGATGCTGATCTCGGCGATGCCCACCGTCCCAGCGCCAAGCGGGCGGAGGCCGAACGCGTCGTCGATCGAGATCTCCACCTCGCGGGTGGCGTGGACACCGGGCAGTTCGAAGACCATGTGGTCGGTGAACTGCTCGATGGTCCGGCTCTCGTAGCCGGCCGTGACGGTCACCGCCGTCGGCAGGGAGTCGGCCTTCAGGTCGAACCGGACTTCCACCCGGGTGACCCGCGTCGGGTTCGCGAGGCCCACCTTGATCCACTGCTGATTGCTGGGCGAGTGCGGCGCGGACTGCCAGGAGGTTGCCGGGTTGCCGTCCATCGCGGCGTACGGCTGGTACTCGGGGCGGGCGCCACCGGGGGCGTCCACCTGCGAGCGCGCGGTCGACGCGCGGATCGTGCTGATGCCCTCGAAACGGGCGACGGTGGACTGCTCCGCCCCCCACTCGGGCAGGTAGTCGTGCGCGGGTGCCGACGCCTCGAAGGTGTCTTCGGCGGTGAGGGTCTGGGAGGCGTTGTCGCGCAGCCGGCCGAACGACACGTCCCGCTTGCGGAGCCCGTCGGTCATGGCGACCGGCCCGGTGACGTCCCCGGCCGGCGCGTCGCCCGCCAGGATCGTGGGCGCCGCGCTCAGTTGGCCCGCCTCGGCGAGGTCGAGGAGTGACTCGGGGCCGCCCACGACGGTGGTCACGTCGGCACGGTCGTAGGCGACCACCGGCTCGACAGGCCGGTCGACCTGGTAGACCTCCAGCGCCCGTACGGGTACGTCGAGCCCCTGGTCGCGGAACTCGTCGGGGGCCGACGGTCCGCCGCGTAACGGGCCGAAGCTGGTGACGCGGGTCAGTCCCGGTGAGCGTTCCAATGCCTGGCGGACCACCGCCGGGCGGGCCGTGTCGGAGCGGCCGTGGTCGAGGTCGGCGCGGAACAGGACGTGGCTGATCCCGGAGCGGGCGAGCAGGTCGGCCAGGCCGGTGGAGCCGGAGCCGGTGGCGAGCGTCGACTCGATCGCGTCCAGGAGCCGGATCGTGGTGGGCGGGGTGAAGGGGATGGCGTTGCGTACCGCCCACCGGCTGTCCAGCAGCGGCTGGGTGATCTCGTCGGTGGTGCTACCCCAGTCATACGAGGGGAAGCGTGCCCCGGGGACGACGAGCACGCGCCCCCGCCCCGTGTTCGCGTCGAGCCAGTCGGCGGCCTCGTGCCAGTAGCCGGGCACCTCCTTGACGCTGCCCGGCGTGGCGAGTCCGCCGGCGAACGCAGGCGAAGCGACCGCCGCGACCGCGGCCATGGCCGCTCCGGCCGTGACCCAGGCTCGTGCGACGGTTCTTGGGCGGTGGCGCGCGGGCGCGGTGCGCGCCGCGCGGACGACCAGGCCGATCAGGTGCGCCAAACCGAGCGCCAGCGGCAGGCGGAGCAGGACATCGAACTTGTGCACGTTGCGTAGCGGAGCGCCGGCACCGTCGAGGAACTCCTGCTGCGGCCCGGCGAGGATGTTCGGCAGGTCGCCGACGTGCCCGAGACCGACGAGCGCGCAGCCGAGCACCAGCCCGGTGACCAGGAACCGGCGGTGCGGCATCCCGCGCCGGGACAACCCGAGGACACCGAGGGCGGCGACCGTCAGGGTGGCGGCGACCAGCAGCGCCTCGTTGGCGAGCCGCGCGCCCGCCGGGAGGGTCGATCCGAACGGGTTGCCCAGGTAGGCGACCCAGTAGGAGGCGCCGCGGAGCGTGGTCACCGCGTCGGTGACGCTGGTGGTGTTCCGGGCGGTCTCGATGTAGTCCAGGAAGGGTGGGCTGTACCGCCCGAGGATCAGCAGCGGAACCAACCACCACGCCGTGGCCAGGGCGACCGCGCCGCACCAGGCGGCGATGGCGGTGACGCGGCGGCGTACGGGCTGCAGGGTGGCGAGCCAGAGGAGGGCGAGTGGCACCACCGCGAACACGGCTGTGGCGTTGACTCCGCCAGCGCAGGCGACGGCGACGGCCGATCCGGCGATGGCACGCCGCAGCGGCGTGCCGCGGGCGAGGCCCACCAGCGGGATGAGCACCCAGGGGGCGATGGCGCTCGGCCAGGACTCCACCGAGGCCCAGCCGAGCTGGGTGAGGATCCGGGGTGACAGCGCGAAGGCAACACCGGCGATCATGCGGCCGGCGGGCGTGCCGATGCCGAGCCGGCCGGTCAGCCGCACCACGCCTAGGTACGCGACACAGAAGAGAAGTGCCCACCACAGCCGCTGGACCACCCACGGCGCGAGGCCAGCTTCCGTCCCCAGAAGGAAGAACGGGCCCATCGGCCAGAGATATCCGTACGCCTGGTTCTGGAGCTGCCCGAAGGTGCCGGTGGGGTCCCACAGGTGCAGCGATCGGAGCAGCCACCCGGCCGGATTGATGCTCAGATCCACCTTGGTGTCCGGGACGATCTGCCCCGGGGCCTGCTGGAAGGCGAGGGCGGTGAGCGCGATGCAGATGGTCAGGTGCCGGAACCGCCGGGCCGTACGCCGGGTACGACTGGATCCCGGAGCAGCACCATCGGTGACGTCTGCACGCATTTCGGCTCCTGTCTGCGCCGGCCGGACGCGCACCGGCAACCGACGACTGTCGCGCGACGTTATCCGGACCGGGCACGGACGGGCGACCTGGGGCACTGCGGTGGCGTTATCGGGAGAACGGCCGTCCCCACGGCGTGTAAGCGTGTGGCAGGCTGCCGACCATGTCAATGCCAGAAGCTGAGGCCGAGACGCATCCGGTAGCCGCGGCCTCCGATGGCGACGGACCGGGGCCGTTCGGCCGGTGGCTCCGGGCCGACCGGGTCCGTGCGGTCGCGGTCGCCCTCATCGTCGTGTCCGTCGCCTGGCGCGCCGGCCTCGCCACCCGTGGCTGGTTCTCCCAGGACGAGTTCGTCATCGCCGCTCAGGTCCTCGACACGCGGCTGGACGCGGACTATCTCCTACGCACCTTCAACAACCACCTCATGCCGGGCGGCCTGCTGGTGGCGTGGGCGATGGTGCGAGCGGCGGGCTTCGTCAGTTGGCCGTGGGTGCTGCTGCTGGCGGTTGGTCAGGCGGCGGTCGGCATAGCCCTCTACCGGTTGCTGCGTGACCTGCTCCGGCCGGGCTGGGGGTTGCTCATCCCGCTGTGCCTGTACATCTTCAGCCCGCTGACGCTGGAGGTGTCCTCGCTCTGGCTGGTCGGGCTGCTCGTGCTGCCGGTGCAGTTGGCCCTGGTCCTGGCGGTGGCTGCCCACGTCCGGTATGTGCGAACCGGCCGCCTGCGGCACCTCGTGGTGGTCGCCCTCTGGGTGGTGTTCGGCCTGCTCTTCGACACCAAGGCACTGCTCATCGTGCCGCTGCTGTTCCTGTTGAGCGTCTTCCTCTTCACGTCGGGCGGCGCGTGGCGCAGCCTGGTGACGGCGATCCGCCGGCACTGGCCGGCGTGGCTCGTGCTCAGCGTGCTCTCGGGGGCGTATCTGGCGTTCTATCTAACCCGCCCAGCTCGCGAACTGGACGAACCGACATCGGTCGGTCAGGTCCTCACCTTCCTCGGTGACCTGGTCGGCGACACCGTCGTGCCAGGTCTGCTCGGGGGCCCCTGGCGCTGGACGTACGCCGGCGACGGGCCTCCGCTCGTTAACCCGTATGACATCGCCAAGTGGCTGTCCTGGGCGGTGCTGGTGACGCTCATCGTGGTCACCGTCCGGCGGCGCCCGTCGGCCGGTCGGGCCTGGCTGCTGCTCGCGTGCTATCTCGGGCTGGTCGCCGCGCTCTTCGCCGTCACCCGGCTCGGCGGCCCGCTCGGCCCACTGGTCGGCGTCATCCCCCGGTACGTCGCCGACGTGGCGCTGGTCGCGGCGATCTGTGTCGGCGCGGCCCTGCTCGGGACGAAGGACGCCAACGAGGACGACGTGGCCGCGTGGCCGGTGCCCACGCTCCTGCGGGAACCGGGCGCCTTCGCGGTCGGCCTGGTCTCGATGATCGTCCTCCTGGCCACCATCGGGGTCGGCACCCTGTGGAGCACGGCCCGCTTCGGCGACAACTGGAGCACGAAGAACGGACGGGACTACCTCGCAACGGCGCAGGCCGAGCTGGCCGCCGCGCCGCCGGGCACGGTCTTCCTGGACTCCACCGTTCCGGACCGGGTCGTCGCGGGGTACTTCTGGCCGGACAACCTCCAGTCGCACTTCTTCCGCCCGGCGGACCGCCGGCCCACGTTCGTGACGCAGGCCGAGCAGCCGTCGATGTTCGACGAGAACGGCCGGATCCGTCCGGTCGTGGTCCAGGGACGGAAGGTCCTGCCCGGTCCGGTGCCCGACTGTGGGCATCTGGTGGAGAGCGGCCGACCCGCCCGGATCCCGCTGGACGGGTACCTGGAGGAGTGGCCGTACGTGGTGCACTTCGGCTACCTCAGCTCGGGCGACTCCACCGCCCTGGTCCGGCTCGGAGACGCCACCCAGGAGGTCACCCTGCGGCGAGGGCTGAACGAGGTGTTCTTCCTGCTGGAGGGTGCGGGGAGCGCCGTCGAGGTCGCCATCCAGGGCCCGGCAGTGGGGTTGTGCACCAATCTGCTCACCGTCGGCCGGGCGGTGCCGGCACCGTGAATGGTTGAGCGGCCCACTGGCGTCGACCCACCACTGAGCCGGCCGGCGCGGGACACGCTGCCGCTGTACGCCGTCGCGGCCGTCGTCACGGTGGTGGTGCTCGCCCCGCTCGCGGCACCCGGCTACGCGTTGCTGTACGACATGGTGTTCGTACCCCGCCAGCCGCTGAGCTGGGATCTCGTCGCCCCGGCGCAGAGCCTGCCCCGGGCGGTGCCGATGGACGCGCTGGTCTCGCTGGTCACCCAACTCGTCCCGGGCTGGTTGGTGCAGCGGCTGGCGCTCGGCGGGGCGATCCTCCTGGCCGCTGTCGGTGCCGGCCGGCTGGTGCCGACCGACCGGCGTGCGGTCCGGCTGTTCGCCGCGGTGGCGTACGCGTGGACGCCCTACCTCGCCGAGCGGCTGCTGATCGGCCAGTGGGGGCTGCTTGTCGCGTACGCCGCTCTGCCCTGGTTGGTGCGGGCGGCGCTGGACCTGCGGGCGGGGCGCGATGGCGCGCTCGCCCGGGTGGTGCTCGCCGCCGCGCCCGCCGCCATCACCCCGACCGGCGGGTTGATCGCGCTGGGCACGGTGATCCTGCTGGTTCCCGGCCGGACACGCCCGCGCCGATCGGCGCTCGCGGTGGCCGGTGTCGCGCTGCTCAATGCCCCCTGGGTGACCGCGGCCCTGGTCACCGGTGCCGGAGGTTCCTCCGACCCGGCCGGGGTGGCGGCGTTCGCGACGCGTGCCGAGAACTGGGCCGGCCCGCTGGTGGCGCTCGCGGGTACCGGCGGCATCTGGAACGCGCAGGCCACGCCCGCCAGTCGAGCCGCACCCCTGGTGCCGCTCGCGACCCTGGTGCTGCTGATCCTGGCCGGCGTCGGTGCCGGACTGCTGCGACGCCGGCTGCCCTCGGGCACGGCGGTGCGGCTGGCGGTGCTCGCCGGGACCGGCTACCTCCTGGCCGCCCTCGGGGTGCTCCCCGGCGGGGACACCGCGCTGCGCTGGGCGGTGGTGCACCTGCCGGGGGCGGGGCTGCTCCGCGATGGCCAGAAATTCCTGGCCCCGTACGCCTTGCTGCTGGTGGTGTGCGCGGCCCTGGGTGCCGAGCGGCTGGCGGCCCGAATCGACCGGGAGGTGGCGGGCGTGGTCCTGGTCGGCCTGCTGTTCCTGCCGGTGGCCGTGATGCCGGATCTCGCGTTCGGCGGCGCCGGTCGGGTTCGTCCGGTGAACTATCCGGCGGACTGGCGGTTGGTCGCCGAGCGGGTGGCCGACGAACCGGGTGAGACCCTCGCGCTGCCGCTGAGCGCCTACCGGGCGTACCCGTGGAACCCCGGCCGGGTCGTCCTGGACCCGGCGCCCCGCTACCTGCCGGGGACCGTGCTGACCGACGACACGCTCCGGGTCGGCGACACTGCGGTGGCCGGTGAGAATCCACGGCTCCGCGAGGTGCGCCGGGTGCTGGCCGACGGGCTGCCCGTCTCGGCCACCGGCGTGCGCTGGGTGGTGGTGCAGCACCACCTCCCCGGCGGCGTGGACCCGGCCGCGCTCGCCGATCTCCAGATCGTCCACGAGGGACCATTCCTGACGCTCTACCGCAATCCGGCCGCACCGCCCGAGCCGATCGCATCGGGGCACGCTCGGTGGGCCGTGGTGGCGGCGCTGGGTGCAGCCCTCCTGTTGTGCATGGCTGCCGTCTTTTCGGCGCTACACCGGCGGCCTACCGCGTGGTAACGTCCGCTCGCACGTCTCGCCATTGGAGGATTGGCATGCGTAGAACCCTGACCCTGGTCGCGTCCGGCCTGGTGGCGGCGTTGCTGGGGATCCTGGCCCTCGGCGGTCTCTCGGCCGCCGCGACCGCCACGGACGAAGAAGCTGCCACCGAGGCCCGGCAGGTCTCGGAAGCGGCCAAGCGGGCCGGAAAGCAGGACCCGTACGCCCCCGAGGTTTACGGCACCAGGTAGGACGGCTCGCCCCGCCGCGGTACCGGGCGGGGCGATTCCGCGCCCTCCAGCAGGGCCGCGAAGCGTCCACCCGCGACCTGCCAGGTGAAGCTTGCCGCGTGCTCCCGGGCTTCGGCGCCCATCTCTCGCCGTACCTCGTCCTCGTGCAGCAGCAGGCGCACCTTCGCCAGGTAGTCGTCGATGTCGTCGGCCAGCAGGCCGGTGCGCCCGTCGACGACCGCTTCGGCGACGCCGCCCGCTTCCCGGAACGCCACCGTGGGCGTACCCGCCGATCCCGCCTCCACGATCGTCAGACCCCAGCCCTCCTTGAGCGACGGGGTCAGTGCGACCCAGGCCGAGGCGAGCAGGGCGGCCTTCTCCTCCTCCGTCACGAAGCCCCGGAAGTCCACCCGCTCGGCGATGTCCAGCTCTGCGGCGAGTGCGCGCAGGTGCGGCTCCCACCAACCCTGGCCGGCGACGACCAGCCGCAGTTGTGGCAGGTCGTCGGTCAGGGCAGCGACAGCCCGCAGCGCCACCTCCACCCGCTTGTGCGGCACCAGCCGGCCCAGCGTCACGAGCAGTGGGAACGGCGACCGTTCGGCGTCGGTGCGGGGCAACTCCGGTGTGCCGTTGTGCACGACCGCGCACTGCTCCGGCGGTACGCCGAGCGTGGCCAGTTCCCTCCGGGTGGCCTCGGAGACGGTGACGTACCGGCACCGGCGGTAGAGGCGTACGGCGAGCGACGACTCGACCCACCAGCCGAACCGGGCGGCCCACTGCGGGAGGACCACCGGCCACTGCTCGCGGTGCACGTGGTGGATCAGCCGGACCACCGGCCGTCGTGCCCACAGCGGAGCGAGGAACGGCAGGCCGTTGCAGACGTCGACCAGGACGTCGGGTCGGCCGCCCCGCCGTGCCGCCAAAGGGCCCAGGCCCAGCGCGCCGGCGATGTAGCAGAGCGCCGCCCAGAGGTAGACGGTGTGCCGGCCGCCGCGTCGCACCAGCCGTACGCCCGCCTCGTTGACCTCGTCAGCGGGTGCCTGGCTGTGGGCGGCGCAGAACAGGGTGGCGCGGAAACCGCGTGCCACGAGCTCGGCGGCGATGCGTTCCACGTACACCTCGGACCCGCCACCCTCGGGGTTGCGGGTGTCCCGCCAGTTGAGAAACAGCACGTGTCCTGGCACGTCGACGCAACGCTGCACGCGAACCCTACTCTCAAGTAATTTAGGGACGCGCGTCACACTAGGGGCTGAGAGTCGCGGCCGGCAATCCCCGAGGGGGCCAGCACTGGTCAGCGTGAGGTGCCGACCGTCGGTGCCGGAGTGCCGGTTTCGACTGCGGGCGGCAGAGCGCCCGGGGCGGCGGCGGCGACGGACACCGGCCCTCGCCCGCGCGGGCGAGGGCCCCGCTGCGAGCCGAGCAGCTGGATGGGTCGCTCGATGCCGTAGTAGCTGGCCGCGGCGTACGCCAGACCGAAGAGCATGGTGAGGGCGAAGGTGCTGAGCAGCCCGCCGGTGAACAGCGGCCGGTCGCTCAGCAGGTAGATGAGTTCCAGGACCAGCGGGTGCCACAGGAAAAGGCCGTAGGAAACCACGCCGAGCCACCGGGCGGGACCGCTACTGAGTGCCTCCTTGACTCGGGACGGACCACCGAACGCCACCGGAATCAGGATCAGCACCGCGACCGCGAGGTACAGGGTCAGCTTGACGGAGAACTCGGCGGCTGTCGGTCCGGTGAGGTCGCGGGGGCCGGCGACGGGCGTCGTCGCGATCGCCAGCAGGCCGACGGCCGCTCCCCAGCAGGCGAGCGGCGCCGAGGCGAGGTCGTCCAGCACGCGGAAGGCGGCGGGCGCGGTCCCGGTCCGCAGCGCGACGTGCGCCGCCCCCAGGGCCATGCCCGCGCCGAACCAGCCCCCGTACGAGGGGAACCACATGGTGTGCACGGACGTGTCGAGCACGCCGATCGCCATCAGGGCGAGCCAGCCCGCGGTCAACAACACTCCCGCGCTGGCAATCACGACGGTCCGGACGGGACGCCATGACCGCCCCACGGCGAGGACGGCGACCAGCGGCAGGATCAGGTAGAACACGACCTCGGTGGCGAGGCTCCAGGTCTGGCTGAGCCCGTAGCGCAGGTGACCGGCGTCGTAGATCTGGGTGAAGGTGAGGTGCCGGATCCAGTCACCGGCGGACGCCGGCCGGTTCTGCGGCAGGACGATCAGGCAGACCACCACCGCCAGCCAGTAGGCCGGCAGGATCCGCAGACCCCGTCGCCAGAGATACCGCGCGGTACGTGGCCGGGGCCGGCCCGTCGCGGCGTTGAGGGCCCACGGCCGGAACAGCAGGAATCCCGAGAGCACGAAGAAGATGGCGACGCCGACGTCCAGCCGAGCGAGCCAGCCGCCCCACTGGGCGTTCATTGTGACGGCGGTCTGGAATCCGACGTGGTGACCGACGACCGCCATGGCGCCGATCGCACGCAGTGCGTCGAGCGCGGGGAGCCGGCCGGTGACCGAAGGCTCCGACGCGTTTGGCGCGGCGGCTGTGGACATCTGGACATCCAGGGGGTCGCTTTGAAGGTGACCGGGGAGTAACCTCCCGCCATGTTAAGGATCGGGTGCCCCGGACAACAGGTCGTAGGGCGGCAGGTTACAGGAGGATGAGTGAAGCTTCGCGTGGGCGCCGCGCTCTTCGGGCTCGGTGTCTTATTGCTGGTCTTCGCGGCCGGGCTGCCGTTTTACGTGGCCCCCGCCGTGACCAAGCTGCCCTATGACCTCGAACCGACGACGTCCATCGCCGAGGCGAAGAACGCCAGGTTCCTGAAGATCACCGCCAGCGGAAGCTCGGTGAGCATCGAGGTCCCGCAGGCCACCCTGCTGTCCAACGTGGAGGTCATTCCGCAGCCGGACGACACGAAGGACCGGCTGCCGAAGGAGCTCACGGGCGACGCGGTGATCTGGGACGTCTACCAGACGGTCAGGCGTGCCGACAACGAGGATGTGGTCAGCCAGTACAGCACCGAGCTCGCCCTCTACCGGATCTCCGGAGCCGCCGCCCCGTGGAAGGACCAGTGGCTCAACGAGACCGGGGCAGGTGAGACCCCGGTCGGCAACGTGAGTTACTCCGGCCAGATCTACAAGTTCCCGTTCGGCACCGGAAAGCGGGACTATCAGGTCTTCGACCGTGACCTGAAACGGGCACTCCCGGCGAAGTTCACCGGTACCGAAAACATCAAGGGCGTCGAGGCGTACCGCTTCGAGCAGCGGATCGAGAACGAGGCGCTGACCACCCCGGAGAGCAGCCTCCAGACGCTGATCGGCAAGTTCGCTCCCGGCGCCACGAGCGGCCAGATCGTCTACAGCAACACCCGGACGCTCTGGGTCGACCCGGTGACCGGCTCCTACCTGAACGTTCGGGAGCAGCAGCGCAAGGAGTTGCGCCCGAACACCGGCACCCCCACGGTGCTGCTGGACGCGGACTTCAACTACACCGACGAGACGGTCAGCAACAGTGTTAAGACGGCCAAGGACAACCGTTTCAAGATCGGCCTGATCAGTCTCTGGGGCCCGATCGCCGCCGGTGTCCTCGGCCTGATCGCTCTCGTCGCCGGCGCCTGGCTGGTGACGCGGGCCAACGGTGCCAGCGCTCGGCACCGCGCCGACGCGGCAGCCGCCGCGTCGGCTGCGGCACCCGCCGCCGACCCGGCCCAGACCCGGGTGGACCAGGAACCGGTACGTGACACGGAGACCGTCGAGCAGTCCAGGACCGAGCCCGCGGGCGGTCCGCTGACCGACGAGATCCCGCCGGCTTCGACGAACTGGAAGTCCGAGGATCCGACGGTGCCGACCCAACGCCCGGCGTCGGGCGAGGTGGAGCAGCGCTGACGGGTACGACAGGAAGCACTACTGAGGGGTGGACCGTGATGCGGTCCACCCCTCAGTCGTACAGCGCCACCTGCCCCCGGGTGGGTCGGCCAGAGCGTGTTGTGAAAGTGCTCGTCACAGCTACTCGTGGGGGCTGTGACCAGCACGATCGCCTCTGGCCGACAAGTGGCCGGTCAGCGCACCAGCAGGTCGATTACGCCCGTCAGGTCCTCCTCGCCGCTGCCCTCGGCCAGGCGGCGGCGCATCAGCTCGAAGTAGGGGCTGAGCAGTTCCGGGCTGACCCCCTGCTGTTCGGCGGTGCTCAGCAAGGTCGGCGTGCCGGCCACCTGCATGGCGAGATTGGAGACGACACCCTTGGTGTAGTCGCCGCTGCGCAGCTGGTCGGCGGTCTGGTGAACTGCCGGGGCCATCGCGACGAGCCAGTCGGCGAGCAGTGGGGCCAGCGACGCGGGGTCGATGTCCTCCTTGCGGATCAGGGCGAAGGCGTGCGCTGCCCCGGCGAACATCCCGTACATGGCGCTGAGCAGCGCCACGTCGTGCAGGGCCGCGAAGCCCGCGTCCTGGCCGACGTAGGTAGTGCCGGCCGGGACGCCCAGCGTCTCCTGGTGCCGCTCGAACAGCTCCCGCGCGCCGCTGTAGAAGACGTAGCCGCCGGCCTCCGGGACGCCGATCATCGGAGGGACAGCCATGATTCCGCCGTCCAGGTAGCGGGCGCCGCGCTCGCGGGCCCACTCGGCGCGGGCGCGGGAGCGGGCAGGGGTGCTAGTGGTCAGATTGACCAGATCCTTGTCGGTCAGGTCGGTGCCGGCCAGCACCTCATCGACCGAGGCGTCGTCCAATAGACAAACGACGACCAGGGTGTTCGCTGCGACGGCCTCAGCGGCGCTGTCGGCGACCCTCGCTCCCTCGGCGGAGAGCGCCGAGGCGCGGGCCGGGGTGCGGTTCCAGACGGTGAGCGGGTGACCGGCGGCAAGCCAGGTACGGGCCAGCGCCGTGCCCATCGCGCCGAGGCCCAGCAGCGTGACGGGAGTCTTCTCAACAGTGTTCTGTGCCATGCCGATTAGGCTGGCCGCAGGTCCGGAGGTGATCAAGTACGCACTTCGGAGTGGGTAGTTACCCCGGGGTGAGCGAGCACGTCGGAAGAGTGGGGCATGACGACACTGAACCGGCCGGGCGCACCAGACGGACACGTCTGCGGGATCGACACCGCGATGGAGGTGATCGGCGGCAAGTGGAAGGTGCTGATCCTCTGGGCACTCCACGAGCACCCCTACCGCCGCTTCGGCGAGCTGCGTCGACTGCTGCCGGGGATCACCGAGAAGGTACTGGCTTCTCACCTACGTGAGATGGAAGCCGACGGCGTCGTGCGCCGCGTCTCCTACGACGAGGTGCCACCGCGCGTCGAGTACTCGCTGACCGAGGACGGCGTGCGCCTCAACGACGCACTTGAGCCGCTGGCCGCCTGGGGACGCGAGCGGCCGATCGCTTGAGGGCTGGAGGGGAAGGCGGGCTAGGGCGTTTGATGGAAGTGCTGGTCACAGCCACTCGTTGAGGACTGCGACCAGCACGGTTGCCTCGTAGCGGACGGCAAGCTTGTCGTATCTCGTGGCCACAGCCCGGTGGCGCTTGAGGTTCCAGCCGGACCCACTGGCCGATCGTCAGGTCACCACGTCCCGCGGGCCGTAACGCTCAAGATCTACTTTCGCAACAGACCCTAGCCACGGCGTATCACATACCGCGTCCAGACCCAGTCGTCGCTGTACGGCAGATCGCGCCACTGCCCGACGATCTCCCCGTCGTGCGCGGCCATCAGCCGCACCACGTCGGCGTGCGGTACGACCGTCATCTTCATCGGCGCCGGATAATTGAGCAGGTGGCGCTGTGCCCAGCTGATCAGGGGGAAGGGCGCCACCTGCCAGATGATGCCCCTGGGCGTACGCGCCAGCTCGGTTGGCAACCCCACGACGGCGACGGCGCCTGGCCGCAGCACGCGCAGGAACTCGGCCAGATAGTGGTCGATGGCGGGGCGCGGCAGGTGCTGCAACACCAGGGCGCTGTAGACCAGGTCGAAGTGGCCGTCGGGGAAATGGCTCAGGTCCGGCGCGTCGTTGAGGACGAACCTGATGTTCCCGGCGCTCCGGTCCAGTCGTCGGGCGGTCTCCAGCATGGGCGGAGCGATGTCCACACCGACGACCTCGTCCGCGTACGGAGCGAGCGCCTGCGACAGCCGCCCAACGCCGCAGCCGAAGTCGAGCACTCGCTCCCAGCGGGTGGGCAGGCCGAACTGGCGAAGCCAGCCTGTCGTCTCCTCGACGTCGGCGCGGCCGGTGGCCAGGAACTCCTCGACGTCCCACCGTCCGCCGCGCTTGCCGGGCTGAACAAGTACGGCCCAGAGTGGATCTTCAGCTCCCAGCTTGGTCCAGTCGCGCCGCACGTCGTTCAGATTCACGCCGAAACCCTAGGGCACCCGGGCATTCGCCACGGCCCGCCTGTTGTCCGGTCGGCTGGATGCGGGCGAGCGGCGGCGAGCCGAAGGTCCTCCACGACCGGCGCTACTTTACATCCGTTACCTAATTGTAATTGGTCGATGCTCTGCCACTCTCTGTTGTTGCGCCACAGGCTCCTGATGTATTTATCGCCGTATGGGGCTTCTGTCCGTACGGCAAGTTCCACGTTTCGTGACGGCGCCATGCTCCTGAGTCGCCCTCGTGTTACCGCTGGGTAATCGAGGGGTTGTGAGCCACGCCGCAACGGGTGCACGATCAGGCTCGATCGTTACCCGCCGGTAACAGATGACGGGCCCGGTGCGGGGCCGCCAGTTCGGGACCGGCCACCTGAGGAGGAACCCGTGCAGGATCGGTTTGACAATCAGGGTCGTACCCGGTGGCGTCGGTTCGCCGCCATGGCGGTGCCCGCCACAGCCGCCGTCGGCGCCATCCTGTTCGGCATGTCGACCGGCGCCATCGCGTCCGACGTCACCGTCTCCGGGCAGACGTTCAAGATCGGCGCGGACCGCCTCGAGGGCGACGGCTTCAAGCAGTACGGCGGCATCGTCCGGGAGAAGGGCGAGGACGGCAAGGTCCACCCGATCGCCCTCGCCGAGATCAGCAGCGCCGAGCTGTACAGCCTCTGCCAGTCCGTCCGCTCCGACCTGCCCGGCCTGCCGGTGGTGCTCACCATCAACGCCGGTGAGGGCAAGGAGCCCGCTCGGGCCAAGGACCTGCTGATTGCGATGGACTCGCTCGACGGCAACGCGACGTTCACCAACATCAAGATTGGCCGGGACGCGACCGACCTGAACGCGACGGCGCAGAAGGGTTCGTTCGGTCAGAACTCCGACCACGTCACCATCACCAACCTCCAGCAGGTGTCCCGGTACACCACGGCGGCCACCTTCAACCTGGTCGGCCTCCGGTTGAAGGTCAACGTGGGCGACGACGCCAAGGGCAAGGAGTGCTTCTGAGGTGAGTCGTGGCCCGCGGTGGCAGACCAGCGCGGGCCACGACCCTGTCCCCGACCCCGCTCCGCCAGGAGGAGTACGTGACAACCGCCAACCCGTCCCACGCCCGGCCCGGCGGTACGGCCCAGGTGTGGCGGACCTTCCGCCGCTGGCAGCGGAGCCGACCGTTCTGGGGTGGCCTCCTCACCGCCCTGGCCGGGGTGGAGATGTTCGCCTCCACCCGGATGACGCTCAACGGCCTGAGCTTCTCCAGTGGAGCTACCGGCCTGCTCTCGCTGCTGATCCCGGCGATCCTGGTGACCTGCGGCCTGCTGCTCTGGCTCAGCCCGGCACAGCGGCTGTTCTACTCGGTTGTCGCGGCGGTCACCGCGGTCTACTCGCTGATCGGGCTCAACCTCGGCGGCTTCTTCGTCGGCCTGCTGCTCGGCATCGTGGGCAGCGCGCTCGCCTTCGCCTGGACGCCGATCCGACCCGCGCCGACCGCCGCTGAACTGTCCGACGCCGAACTGTCCGACGCGGAGCAGGCCGATGAGGATCAGCCCCACGCGGAGCAGCACGGAACCGAGGAGCAGCACGGAACCGAACAGCACCGAACCGAGCCGGACGGAGCCGAGCAGGCGGGAACCGACCAGGCCGGCGTCGAGCGGGTCGACACGGAACGGGTCGACACGGAGCGGATCGAATCGGAGCCGGCCGGCGCGGTCGACGAACGGGTGGGTCACCCGGCGGGCGGCGCGACCGACGCGGGCGCACCGCCCGAGTGGCCGGGACGTTCCGCTGATCCGCGGGCGTTCGGAGTCGCCCTGGTGGTGCTCGGCCTCGCCGCGGCCGGACTGGCCACCCAGCCCCGGGCGGTGCAGGCCGCCCCGAACCGGCCCACCGTGACCGCCTGTCCGACCCCGCCCCGGGTCGTCACTCCGACTCCCAGTCCCAGTGCGCCCACCTCGACGCCGACGGCGAGCCCGAGCCCGACGCGGAGCGGCAACGTGATCACCGACATTTTGGACGGGATCGGTGACCTGCTCACCGGTGGCCGCCGCAAGGAGACCGCGACGCCGTCGGCGAGCCCGACCGCCACGCCCTCGGCGCAGCCGACCAGCACTCCGACGCCCCGCCCCGGATCCGCCGCCTGCCCGTCCCCGACGCGGCCGGGCAGTCCGGGCACGGTGGCACCGGGCAAGGCGGAGCCGGGCAAGCCGTTGCCGCGCATCGCCGCCGACCCGACCCTGCCGAAGGTGGCCCAGATGCCGTCCAAGCTCACCGGCTCCAAGGTCACCATGACCGGGCTGCGGTTCGACGGGACCACCGAGCTGCAGACCGAGAAGGGCCACCTCAAGGTGCTGAAGTTCAGCATGCGGGAGGCGGTGACCGACGACTTCCTGCTCCGCGCGGACGGCCCCGACGGGCGCAACCAGCTGTACAAGACCGACCGGCTGACCGTCCGTGGTGACGTGGCCTTCTACTCCACCCGGTTCGTCGGGAAGCTGCTCGGCATCAAGATCACTCTGACCCCGGATCTGCCCTTGCCGGACGGCATCCCGGTCACCCTGCCGATCTCGATCACGTTCACCGACCCCGTCATGGACCTGGCGTACGTCACCAGCGACACCCTGACCGCCCGGCCGTCGTTGGCACTGACCCTCGGCTGAGCGGCGCACCCGTCATCACGGCTCCGGGTGCCAGCGGGCTTGTCGTACCGCCGGCACCCGGAGCCGTCAGCGGCTCAGAGCCGGGCCAGCGCCTGGCGCAGCGGGTCGAGGCCCAGCGCACCCAGATCCAACGCCTGCCGGTGGAACTCCCGCAGGTCGAAGTCGGCGCCCTTGCGGGCCTTGGCGTCCTCGCGGGCCTGGAGCCAGATCCGCTCACCGACCTTGTACGACGGGGCCTGCCCCGGCCAACCCAGGTAGCGGTTCAGCTCGAACCGCAGGTTCTCGTCCGGCACCCGGCAGTGCGCCCGCATGAACTCCCAGCCCAGCTCGGGCGTCCACCGCTCGCCGGGGTGGAAGCCGAACGGGTTGTCCTTCGGGATCTCCAGCTCCAGGTGCATGCCGATGTCGACGATCACCCGCGCCGCGCGCATCGCCTGGCCGTCGAGCATGCCCAGCTTGTCGCCCGGGTCCTCCAGGTAGCCCAGCTCGTCCATCAGCCGCTCCGAGTAGAGCGCCCAGCCCTCGCCGTGCCCGGAGACCCAGCAGAGCAGCCGCTGCCAGCGGTTGAGCAGGTCGGCCCGGACCGCGGTCTGCGCCACCTGAAGGTGGTGACCCGGCACGCCCTCGTGGTAGACCGTGGTCACCTCCCGCCAGGTGGAGAAGTCGGTGATGCCCTGGGGCACCGCCCACCACATCCGGCCCGGGCGGGAGAAGTCCTCGCTCGGCCCGGTGTAGTAGATGGCGCCGTCGCTGGTCGGGGCGAGGCAGCACTCGATCCGGCGGACCTGCTCCGGGATGTCGAAGTGGGTGCCGTGCAGCTCGCTGATCGCCTTGTCGGCGAGCGCCTGCATCCAGTCCCGGAATGCCTCCTTGCCCTGGATGGTCCGCGCCGGGTCGGCGTCCAGGGCGCGTACGGCGTCGTCGACGCTGGCACCGGAACCCGCGATGCGCCCGGCGACGACGCGCATCTCCGCCTCCAGGCGGGCCAGCTCCGCGAAGCCCCAGGCGTACGTCTCGTCCAGGTCGATCTTCGCGCCGAGGAAGTACTGCGAGGCGAGTTCGTAGCGCTCCCGGCCGGCGGCCTGCTTGTCCCGCCCGTGCGGGGCCAACTCGCTACGGAGGAACTGGCCGAACTCCGCGGTCGCCGCGGTGGCCGCCGCCGCGCCCCGGCGTAGCTCCGCGCCGAGCGTGCCGTCCACGCCCAGCCGCTCGATCAGCCCGTGGAAGAAGTTGTCCCCGGTTGGGTCGACCCAGATGTCGCACTGCTTTGCCACCTCGATCAGCTGCACCTTCGAGCTGACCTGGCCGGCGGCGACCGCCTCGCGCAGCGTGGTCTTGTAGCCCTCCAACGCACTGGGGAAGCCGTTGAGTCGGGCCGCGATGTTGGCCTGCTCGTCGGCCGTCGCGGTCGGCATCAGGTCGAACACCATGCGGATGTCGTGCAGCCCGCTGGCGATCACGTTGACCTCGCTGGTCGCCTCGCCGGCGTCGTACCGGGCCAGGTCCAGGCCGAGCCGTTCCTGCATGGCCTCCTTGGCGGTGCGCTCCGCCTCGGTGGCCGGCTCGGTCACGTCGAGCTCGGTGAGCGTCCGGCGGGTCAGGTCCGCGCGCGCCTGGTAGCCCTCGGGTGACAGGTCGTCGAGTTGGTCGTCGTGGCCGGCGATGCCGACATAGGTCGCGCCGGTTGGGCTCAACGGCGCCCACTCGGCCACGTAACGGTTGGCGAGTTCATCAATTCGTCCCACGCTGCGACCCTACGTGACCGACCCGCCCTGGTGTCGATGACGTTTGTCGTGTTCAGCCAGCAGGCGCGGCAGCACAGTGGTGGCCGCCACGGTGTCCGAAAGTCGCGGGACTTTGTCGTACGACTCCGGCAGAGTGTCAGGGGTGACCGCCGATATCACTCCTGACAAGGCGCCGCTGCGCACCTGGCTGCCGGGATTCGTCGCCCTCGCCGCGATCTGGGGTTCCAGCTTCCTGTTCATCAAGGTCGGCGTGGCGGAGCTGCACCCCGTCCAGCTCACCCTCTACCGGGTCGTCGCCGGCGCGCTGACCCTGCTGGTGGTCCTCGCCGTGTTGCGCGACCGGCTGCCCCGCGAGCCCCGGGTCTGGGCACACCTGAGCGTCGTCGCCGCGTTCGGCGTGGCCGTGCCGTTCACCCTCTTCGGCTACGGCGAGCAGCGCGTCGAGTCGATGCTGGCCGGCATCTGGAACGCCACCACGCCGCTGATCGTGCTGCCGCTGGCGGTGCTGGTCTTCCGCACCGAGCGGCTGACCGTGCGCCGCGCGGTCGGGCTCGGGCTGGGTTTCCTCGGCGTGCTCGTGGTGCTCGGGGTCTGGGAGGGGATCGGCGGGGCGCACTTCGTCGGGCAGTTGATGTGCTTCGGCGCGGCCGCCTGCTACGGCGTCGCCATCCCGTACCAGAAGCGGTTCGTCGCGGCCAGCGCGCACTCCGGCCTGTCGCTCTCCGCGGCACAGTTGCTGATCGCCGCCTTGCAACTGGCCATCGTCACCCCGTTCGTGGCGGGCGCGCCGCCCCTGCCTACCGACCTTTCGCCGAAGGTGGTGGCCAGCGTGCTGACTCTCGGTGCGCTCGGCACCGGGCTCGCCTTCGTCATCAACATGCGCAACATCCGGGTGGCCGGTGCGAGCACCGCCTCCACCGTCACCTACCTGATCCCGATCTTCGCGGTGCTGATCGGGGCCGTGGCACTCGACGAGCGGCTCAACTGGCACCAGCCGGTCGGCGCCCTCATCGTGCTGTTGGGGGTCGCGGTCTCGCAGGGCGTGTTCGGTCGGCGTCGACCCCGGCCGGTGGTCGGCGTCGGCGCTCCCGCCGCGCCCGCTGCGGAGCCGGCCAGCCGCTGAGGTTCCGCCGGGTGTGGCTCAGGACCGCTCGCCGGTCCAGGCCACCAACTGTTCCGCCGACCAGGTGTTGACCACCCGGTCGGCGGGGACGCCGCAGCGGGCGGCCCGCTCGCAGCCGAACCGCTGCCAGTCGAGCTGGCCAGGCGCGTGCGCGTCCGTGTTGATCGCGAACCGGCAGCCGGCCTCCAGGGCACGGCGGATCAGCCGCTTCGGTGGGTCCTGCCGCTCCGGTCGGGAGTTGATCTCGACGGCGGTGTCGTGCTCCGCGCAGGCGGCGAAGACCGCGTCCGCGTCGAAGTCGCTCTCCGCCCTGGTCCGAACCCGGTGCGCCCGGTCGCCGGGACCGGTCACCCCGGCGGGGCGGGACGACACCATCCGGCCGGTGCAGTGCCCGAGGATGTCCAGGTGCGGGTTGGCGACCGCGGTCAGCATCCGCCGGGTCATCTTCGCCCGCTCGTCGTTCAGGCCGCTGTGCACCGAGCCGACCACCACGTCCAGCCGGGCCAGCAGCTCCTCGTCCTGGTCCAGCGAGCCGTCGGCGAGGATGTCCACCTCGATCCCGGTCAGGATCCGAAAACCCTCCGGCAGCGCCGCGTTGACCTTCGCCACATGGTCGAGCTGGCTGGGCAGCCGGTCGGCAGTCAGCCCGCGGGCCACCTTCAGCCGGGGCGAGTGGTCGGTCAGCACCAGGTACTCGTGGCCCATCTCGACCGCGGCCAGCGCCATCTCCTCGATCGGCGAGCCGCCGTCGGACCAGTCCGAGTGGGTGTGACAGTCGCCGCGCAGGGCGGTGCGCAGCGCCGTCGCCTCGGCGTCCAGGTCACTGCCCTCGGTCGCCACCAGCCGGCGTAGGTAGACCGGCTCCTCGCCGGCCAGCGACTCCGCCACGCAGCGGGCCGTGACGTCACCGACCCCGGCCAGTTCGGTGAGCGTGCCGTTGCCGGCCCGCTCGGCCACCTCGGCCGCCGGCAGGCCGGCCAGCGCCTTCGCCGCCGACCGGAAGGCCCGCACCCGGTAGGTGGCCTCGTTCGCCCGCTCCAGCAGGAAAGCGATCCGGCGCAGGTCGGCGATGGGGTCCCGGGCCTTCATCCCACCGAACCTAGTCGGTACGGGGTCCGTCAGGGAGCCTTCGGACAGCCGTGTTTGCGCTGCCACGCGGTCACCTCGGCGGCCGGCTCGCGATTGCCACCGCGCCGCCAGGAGTCCAGGTAGCGCGCCGGCCACAAGACCCCACGCCGGATCCACCAGCCGTCCTTGCCGGTACACGGCGGCGAGATGCCGAAGTGCACGTGGCAGACGTTGTTCGCGTTGCCGGTGCGGCCCACCTTGCCGAGCTGCTGCCCGGCACGGACCCGGACCCCGGCGTCGATGCCGGTGGCCACGACGCTCAGGTGCGAGCCGTAGTAGCGCACCCCGTCGTCGCCGAGCAGGGCGACCGACAGACCCCCGTTGTCCGGACCCTGCGGCCCGCGCTTGTCGTACTGGTCGGTGCGACTCGCCTCCAGCACCGTCCCGTCGGTCACCGCCACGAACGGCTCACCACAGTCGGCGAAGAGGTCCGTCGCCGGGTATGCCCCGTGCGTCGGGTGATAGGCGACGTCGTCGGCGCGTACCGGGAAGACGTGCCGCAGCCCGACGCGGGGTGCCGTCGCCGACGGCCCGGCCGGGGACGGCGCCGGGGCGGCCGGGCCGGTCGCCGTTGGCGTCGCCCCCGGCTGGTCGCCGGTGGCCCAGACCGCCGGCGTCGTCGGCGCGCCGCCGTCCGGTGGCACCCCCGGCCGGGTGGTCGCGCAGCCGGCGGCCAGCACCGGGGCGAGCAGCAGCAGGATCGGGTACGCCGGACGCGCGCGGCGGATCGTCGGCGAGGGCATCCGGTCATCCTGGCAGACCGGTACCGTGGGCACGAATGACGCACATGAGGGGAGGGCAGCGACGGTGACCATCGCCCGGCCCGACCCCGACCCGGGTCCCGGCTTCGCCGCACGCCCGGTGTCGCGTACCCCCTCGGGGCTCTTTCCGTCCGGGCCGCCGACCCGCCCCACCTACCGCGAACCGCACCCGGTCACCGGCGGCGGTGTCGCCGCTGGCGGCGGCGCGGCGGCCGGCTGGCTGCTGCTGTTCGGCCTGCTCGGCACCGACGTGGCCAGCTACGCGTGGTGGACGGTGGTGGCCGGCCTGCTGGCGTGGCTGACCGCCCTGGTGCTGGTCCGCTTCGGCGACCGCGGAGTGGCCACCGGAGTGGCCATCGTCACCGCCGGTGGCTGGAGCATCGCCGCCGCCGTGGTGGCGGTCCGCTGGGCGACCGGCGGCGACTGGCCGCTCTGGTGAACCGGTCCGGGCCTGCCCCAGATCGGGTGCCGGTGACTGCGGCGTGTGCCCGGTTGGCTGCGTAGCGAACGCCGTCTTGACGTGGCCGCCGAGACTCGGCACGCTCGGCACTATGGCCTGGACCACCTCGCGGCAGGACCCCGATCGAAGCCGCCGCCGCCTGCAGTTGCTCGCCGAGTTGGCGGGGGCCCGGGCGGTACGCCAGCGCACCCGGCCAAATCGGCTGCGTACCGAGCGTCTGCGCCAACTCATCGCCACCCGCCGTCGGGTAGCCGGCTGATCCGACTTTGTCAGGAATGACCGGCCCTTCGGGGCGTTGACCGGTCGCCTGCCGACCTGACCGGCTAACGTGCACGCGTAACGAGTCGGCGCTGTGCCGAGGGCTATTGGGGGGACCGTGTCGTACTTCGCTGCGGCCGTTGTGCGCGACGACAGTGGCTGGACCGCCGCCGAGGTCAGCCTGCGTGGCGCCACCGACATCGACGAGGTCGCCGACCGGCTGCGCGATGTCGACCAGGAGGCCGACGTGTCGCTGCTCTTCGTCGAGGCGGATGACGCGTACCTGGTGATCCTGCGCCTCGACGAGGGCGAGGACCTGCGGGTGTTCGGGTCGGATTCCGCGTACGCCGAGGAGTCTCAGCTGGGTGCGCTGCTGGTCGGCGACCTGAAGACCTCCGTCACCGGGCTCGACGACGTCGACGAGCCACGCCCGGCGGCCAGTGGCGACGAGGAGAGTGAGCAGCCCGTCGTCGACCCGGAGGCCGACCCGGTGGGCGACGCCGACCTGCTGGCCAACCTGGGCATCTCCGCGCAGAGGCTGCTGACCCTGTGCTCGCACGAGGGGATGATGCCGGCCGACGTCACCGCCGAGATCTGCCTGGTGCTCGGCTGTGTCGACCAGGTCGAGGAGTTGCGTGAGGTCTGATCCCGCCGGATCCGGGTCGGGCGGGACGGTGCCGGTGGGCGGCGCGGAGCCGGCCGACGCCACCGATCCTCTGCTCGAGACGATCCGTCCCGGGCAGCCGACCCCGGGCGCGGTAGGTCGCGCCGGACCGGGAGCCCACGAGGGTCTGGCCGACCCGGGCGAGGTCGGCCGGCGCCAACGGCACGAGCTGTGGATGCGCCGTGCCCTGGAGGTCGCTGTCACCGGTCCGGCCGTCGACGACGCGGGTGCCGTCGACGTGGACGATGTGCCGGTGGGCGCGGTGCTCTACGGCCCGGACGGGACCGAGTTGGCCATCGGGCGCAACGAGCGGGAGCTGACCGGCGACCCCACCGCGCACGCCGAGGTGCTGGCGCTGCGCCGGGGTGCCGAGCGGGCCGGCCGATGGCGGCTGGACGACTGCACCCTGGTGGTCACCCTGGAGCCGTGCACCATGTGCGCGGGGGCGCTGGTGCTGGCCCGGGTCTCCACCGTCGTCTTCGGCGCCTGGGAGCCGAAGACCGGCGCGGCCGGTTCGCTCTGGGACGTGCTGCGCGACCGTCGCCTCAACCACCGCCCGGAGGTCTACGGCGGTGTACTGGAGGCCGAGACCGCGGCCGTCCTGCGCGCCTTCTTCCGCTGACCCGCCGGGCAGACTCAGGCCGGGGTGCTGCTCGGCATCCTGGTCACCGCTGGCTACGCCCTCTGGCGGCACTGGCCGACCGTGGTGCCGGTCTGGGCGATGGCCGGCGGCGTCGGGGCGACCCTGCTAATCGGCGGTTTGGCCGGCCTGTACCGGCCGTCCGCGCCGCCCGGCTCGCCCCCACCGAGACGCTGGGCTGAGTCTCGCCGGCCCGGGCCGGCGGTTCCTTCGGGTGCGTCTGTTGTTGCCACGACGGCAGACGCACCCGAAGGCGTTGCCGGAGCGCGTCAGGCGGTGGGGCGGAGCAGGGTGGTGGCCACCGCCCGGGCAGCCTCGGTCCACGGCGTGGGCCGCAGCGTCGCCGGGTCGAGGCGGACGATCGCCCGCCGTCCCTCGGCGTGCACCGTGTCGCCGTCGACGGAGCGGAACTGGAAGGCGTACTCGGCGCTGCTGGTGCCGAAGTGTTCGAGCCAGAAGTGCACCGCCACCGGGCCGGTGGCGGCGATCGGCGTCCGATAGGTGATCGAGAACTCGCGGACCGCGTGGAACAAGTCAGGCGGGGTGGCGCTGCCCCGGTAGGCCAGCCCTCGTTCGGTCCAGTATGGAGTCAGGGCCCGTTCCAGCAGCACCGCGTACCGCGCGTTGTGCAGGATGCCCATCGCGTCGAGGTCGTCGAAGTGCACCGTGACGTGCTCGACGTGCCCGAACTGGACGGTGGGCTGGTCGGCGACGGCGTTGGTCATGAGGGGCCTTCCGTTAACAGGGTCGGTCGGGGGCAGAGCGCCCGCAGACGGTCCAGCAGGCCGGCGCGGGCGTGCCGGTAGGTGACGTCCGGGTCGAGCAGCCGGTAGTTCATCGCGGCTGCCATCCCGAGCGCGTCGATTTCGTACGCCAGCTGCGGGACGTCCAGGTCGGCGGGGAGTTCGCCGGCGTCGACCGCCTGCTGGACGAGGCGTTCGAGGTACGCGGTCCACTGGCTGTGCGTCTCGGCGAGCCGGTCTCGGACCGGGCCGGGGCGGGCGTTGAACTCGAACTGGGTGTTGGCGAAGAAGCAGCCACCGGGCAGCACCCGGGTGGCGTAGAAGTCGAGCCGCGCGTCGTGCAGGGCGCGGAGCCGCCGTACGCCCCGCGGGGCGAGGTGCGCCGGCGCGACGACCCGCTCCTGCCAGAGCGTCACGGCGCGGTCGATCGCCGCGAGCTGTAGCGCCTCCTTCGACCGCCAGTGCGCGAAGAGGCCCGACTTGCTCACCCCGAGCGTGTCGGCGAGCTGGGCGAGGCTGAGCCCGTCCAGGCCGGCCTGAGTGGCGAGCGCCACGGCCGCGTCCAGCGCGGCGTTCCGGGTGCGTTCGCCCCGGGCGAGGCGTCCGTCGATGGTCATGCGGACACCGTAACGAACCAGCACGACCGGTCGTATTGTTTTTCGGGTGACCATCGTCACCCGACCCCGCCCCAACACCACGCCGCCCCGCCGTCTGGATGGACGGCGGGGCGGCGGCGTACGACGAAGGTCAGGCGATGATGGTGTCCAGGGCGATCTCGACCATCTGGCTGAAGGTCTGCTCACGCTCCTCGGAGGTGGTCTTCTCGCCGGTCTTGATGTGGTCGCTGACGGTCAGCACGGTCAGCGCGCGGGCCTTGAACCGGGCAGCGATCGTGTAGAGCGCCGCGGACTCCATCTCCACCGCCAGCACGCCGTAGTCGGCGAGGGTGTCGTAGAGGTCCGGCCGGTCGGTGTAGAAGGCGTCCGCAGCCAGGATCGGCCCGACGTGCATGGTGATGCCGCGCCGCTCGGCCACCTCGACCGAGGTACGCAGCAGCCCGAAGTCGGCCACCGGCGCGTAGTCGATCAACCCGTCGAAGCGCATCCGGTTCATGTTCGAGTCGGTGGACGACCCGATCGCGGCGACCACGTCGCGCAGCTGGAGGTCGGTGCTGAGGGCACCGCAGGAGCCGACCCGGATCAGCGTCTTCACGCCGTACTCGTTGATCAGTTCGTGGGCGTAGATGGAGGCCGACGGCATGCCCATGCCGGAGCCCTGGACGGAGACCTCGACGCCGTTCCAGCGGCCGGTGAAGCCCAACATGCCCCGGACCGTCGAGTAGCAGGTCGCGCCCTCGAGGTAGGTCTCCGCGATCCACTTGGCCCGCAGCGGGTCACCCGGCATCAGGACCCGCTCGGCGATCTCGCCCGGCTTCGCGCCGATGTGCGTACTCATGGCAAAGATCCTGCCAGGCCGACTCGGGCGATACCGGTTCGGCGTCGGAACCTACGGTCCTGTACCCTCGTCGGCGGTGGCGTGTCCGAGCGGCCTAAGGAGCACGCCTCGAAAGCGTGTGAGGGTTAACGCCCTCCGAGGGTTCAAATCCCTCCGCCACCGCTCCTGAAATGCGAGAACGCCCGGTCGATCCTCAGGGATCGCTCGGGCGTTTCGCTTCTGGTCTCAGTTCTGGTCTCAGTTGGGTTCAAGGCGACGTTTCACGAGATAATCCGGGCCATAGCGTGACCGGATCTCCGCCAGCCGCTCCAACACCTCAAAGTCCTGGCCATCGGGGCCGGTCGTCATATCCGAGAAGCACCGGGCACCAGCGACCGCCGACCCTTCCCGAGGGAAGTCGGCGACCAGGACGTCACCCAATCCGCGCTCTTCCGCTTCCAGCCAGGCACACGAGTGCTGGGCGACCAGGCCGGCGATCCGGTCGTCGAACCGTTCCCGCCGCCGCAGCCTCCCCCGTCGAGGGAGTGAAAGCCGGTGTCGACGAGGTCAGCGCTGTAACCCATGTCGTGCAGCCACGCGGAGGCCACCAACACGTCACGATCCTCCGGCGCGACCGCCTCGCTGACTGCTTGGGCCTTCGCCGCGACCGCCCGGACGTGGCTCCAACGGCGGGGCAACGGAGCTTCCAGCTTGTGGCGCGCGATCTCCCGGGCGACATCGACGAGGGTGGCCATACGTGTCAGCCTACGGAGCGCTCCCGCTCCCCACCATCCCGCCAGCAGGCGAGCAGCAGCAGGTGACCCCGGCTCCCCGCGCTAGGTGGGAAATCCGCCAGGGGCATATGTTGCGTCTATGGGACCAGGGGAGGTGCCAGCGCTGCCGGGTCACCGGGCAACGGCAGGCAAGCCGTTGGTTCGCTCGCAGCGCCATTGGCCGTGGATTGCGCTCTCGCTCGCGGCCTTGCTGTGTACCGGGGTCGTGGCCGTGCCGGTGTCGTGGGCTGTTCTTCGGCAGGTCGAGGTGAGGCGACGCCGGACGCGGCAGTGACGGCCTACGTGCACCAGATGAGCAGCGGCGAGGAGATCGGCCTGTCGCGGGTGTTGGCGGACAGGCGTCACGACGAGCTGCTGCGGCAGTGGCGTCAGTACCGCGGCGAGATGGAACGCGGCAATGTTCCGTCGAAGCTCGAGACAGTCGGACCGATCGACGTCGAGGACCAGGGCGACGACCGCGCGACGGTAACCGCCCAGGTGCACCCGATCTGGTGGAACGAACAGGTCAACCTCAGCGGCGCAGCCCACCCGTGGCGGTTCGAGACTCGCCGAGACGCCGGCGGCTGGCGGGTGTGGGCAGCCGACCTGCCGCCGTGGTGCGGTGTGCATGTCCGGGCAGACGCCTGCCATTGAGCGCTACCGTCGGCGACCGTTGTCCCGTGGGACGCGGGTCCTGGGCGGCGTGCTCGGGTGCTTCGCGGGCCGGTTCGCTCGGGTGGAGCCGCGGAGGTGCGTGGGGCGTTCCTGAAAGAGGCTGGGCCGTTAGTCAAACGGGCCGGTGGCAGTGGGTTTCGAGCAACGCCCGCAGCGGCGCGGGATCGCCCGTTACCAGCCCGCGCTTGGGCAGCACGAGTACCGCCGCACCAAGCCGCTCAGACGCGCGCAGAACGAACGACCGGTCCGTCTCGACATACCGCAGGTATTGGGACCAGGCGGCTGTTTCGCTCCGGCTTGCGCTGGTGAGACGTAACCCGGTGTCATCCACGGTGGCTCGGATCGGCTCGGACAGCCAGGGATTCCCGCGCATGATCAGGCGCACCTGCCAGCGATACATCCAGCGGGCGGCGACGAGGAACCGGAACAGCAGCAGGCCGAGCCCGACGCCGACTAGCGCCACCATGGCGAGGGCTGCGACGTCAGCCGCCGACATGGCCCGAGAGCCGTCAGAAATGACGCGCCCGATTAGGAGCCCGACGAGCGCGGCGACGATCAGTACCGGGACCAGCCAGGGACGCCGGACGCGGCGCCGGTGGGCGATGAAGCCGTCGAGCCAGTCGTCCTCGGTGAGGGTGTAGCTGAGTTCAACGGGACCGACGGTGACCTGCTCGGATGACATGAGAGGGCAGTGTATTCCCGGCGTCCCGTCCGTCTGACGGATGGGCATGCCTGGTCGGCTGGGAACTGTGCCCTCGCGTTCGACGCGTAGTCAGGTAACGACACGTCGATGGTGCGCCCGATCGACCTGGCTAGTGGATCTGGCGACGGTCGGACTCCTGGCGAACCCCCTCCGTAAGATCCCGCCAGGTGCCGGCCGAGGTCTTCATCATCCGGTCACCATTGGCCGGGCAGATGCCTCGTCGGTGAAGTCGTACGACACTTCCTGCCCTCCATCACCGCCGAGGCGGCCACGGACCCGCCAGAGCCGGCCGTCCGACAGCAGCCAGATGTCGCGCCGAGCCATGCGGCCCCTGCTCCCGTTCCACCAACGACCACGTATCGCCACCACCAGGACCCAATTCGAATACGCGTACGAGCCAGCCGGCTGCCGGCTGTCTAGTCCGCCGCCCTTACCCGTGAAATCTAGAAGGCGAGGACGACGGTGATGGTCACGGAGCGCGCCAGGATGCTGATCGAGGCATGATGCAGTTAGACGCAAGAGCCGCGCCAAGCCTTGGCTCTGCTGGTCTCAGCTGTGGTCTCTTTCATCAACGTACGAGGCCGTCCGTCGGAGGCCGGACCGAGGTTTCCGCCCTGCTGATGGCCCCAGCCGGAGGATGCTGAACGCCGGGTCGCAAACTCGAAAGCGTGTGAGGGTTAACGCCCTCCGAGGGTTCAAATCCCTCCGCCACCGCTCCTGAAATGCGAGAACGCCCGGTCGATCCGCGAGGATCAACCGGGCGTTCCGCATTTGACGGCCGTCCCCAAAGCAGCCCGCTGAAGCGTTGCGCGGCTGTGCCCTTGCTTGTGTGTTGACGGGTTGCTTGACTCGCCGCATGACAAAGCGTCGGGCGGGGATCGCGCTTGGTGGTGGACTTGTCGCCGCCGGAGTGGCCGTGACCATCACAGCTGTCTTCGTTGCGCCGTTCGCGATCGCCATCGGCAGCCTGCTCGCCGTGTTCGGTGGCAGCATCCTGGGGAGGGCGATCGGGATGGGTAGGTCAGCCCAGCCTGAATGACGGGCGTTCTGCGTCAGAGCTGCTGCTGGCCGCCGTCGACGAAGATCTCACCGCCGGTCATGTAGCTGCTCTGGTCGGAGGCGAGGAAGAGCGCGGCGTTGGCGATCTCGTCCGGTTGGGCCATCCGGCGCATGGGCACGCCCGAGGCGATGGCCTCCAGCAACCCGGGGGCCTCTTCCGGCTGGGCGCGAGGCCCGCGACGCCCGGGGTCTCGGTCGGGCCGGGGATCAGGGTGTTGACCCGGATGTTCCGGCCGACCAACTCAGCGGCCCAGGTGCGGCCGAACGACCGGATCGCGGCCTTGGAGGCGGCGTAGACGCTGAATGCCGGGGTGCCGTTGACCGCGGACGTCGAGCCGGACAGCACGACCGAGGCGCCCTCGTTGAGCAGGGGCAGGGCTTTCTGCACGGTGAACAGGGTGCCGCGGACGTTGCTGTCGAAGGTGCTTGCGAAGTGCTCGACCGTGATCGAGCCCAGCGGGAGGAACTCCCCGCCGCCGGCGTTCGCGAACACCACGTCCAGCCCTGCGCCCCGGGCCTGGATCGCCTGCATCACCCGGTCCAGGTCGTCGAGGTTGCTCACGTCGCTGGCGACACCGGCGGCGTTGGCGCCGATGCTCGCCACGGCCTCGTCCAGCAGGCCCTGGCGCCGTCCGGTGACGAAGACGTACGCGCCTTCGGCGGCGAAGCGGCGGGCGGCGGCCAGGCCGATGCCGGTGGTGCCCCCGGTGACGAGGGCGGTCTTGCCGTCAAGCTGTCCCACGATTGGTCTCCTACTGTTTGCGGTGCGGTTGTCCTGCCGGCTGTTGTGCCGGCGGGTGGTCAGTGGGTTGCGGGGGTGGAGGCGAAGGTCGGCAGGAGCGTGGCCAGGTCGCGCCACTGCGGCAGGGGCAGCGCCGGCCGATCCGGAGCGTTGGGCCGCAGCACGTGGAGGGCGACGTGGTCCGCGCCCGCGTCCAGGTGCTCCCGGATGCGCGTGCCCACCGCGTCCAGGTCGCCCCAGGCGACGAGGGCGTCGATCAGGCGGTCACTGCCACCGGGGACCAGGTCGTCGTCGGTGAACCCCAGGCGTGCCAGGTTGGCCCGGTACGCCGGAAAGCCGATGAACATCCCGATCCCCGCCCGAGCGGCGGCGCGGGCCCGGGCCGGGTCCTCGTCGAGGACGACAGCGAGGTGCGGCGCGACCAGCGGCTGCGCCCCGACGCGTTCGCGCTGCGCCGCGGTGTAGCTCGGGGTCACGAGAAATGGGTGCCAACCGGCCGTTCGGTCGGCTGCCAGGTCCGCCATCCTCGGCCCGAGCGCGCCGAGGATGCGCCGGTCGGCGGGAACCGGCCGGGGCGCGGCGTCGAGGGCGTCCAGCCAGCGGCCCATCGACTCCACCGGCCGGCCGTAGTCCTGCCCCGCCCGGGCGGCGGAGTGGGCGTTGCTCACCCCGAAGCCGAGAACCGTCCGAGGCCCGTGCCTGGCGTCCAGCGCGGCCAACCGGTCACCCAGAACCACCGGGTCCTGGCCCCAGATCGCCAGCACACCCAGCGCGACCGTGGTGTGCGGCGCGGCCCTCAGCAGGTGCTCGACGTCGTCGACGGCCCCGCCGCCGTCGAGGCCGGGCACCCACAGGGCCCGGAAGCCCCGCTCGTCGAGCTCGGTCGCCGCGTCCCGGACGGCCGGATCGGCGGCGCCACGCAGCTCCATGCTCCAGAGCCCGACTGCAGGCAGCGGGGTGTTGAGTCGAGTCGCCACACCAACCTCCAATAATTCTGTACCGATCGGTACGCATCTGACGGTAGCAACCGCTGACCTGGCCCGCAAATTTCTGTACCGATCGGTTGGGTCGCGGGTAGCATGGATGCGGAGGTGGTGGGTGTGCCGCAGCGAGGACGACCACGGGGTTTCGACCCCGATGAGGCGCTGGAGCGGGCGACGGAGGTGTTCTGGCGACAGGGGTACGAGGGCGCCTCGGTGAGCGACCTCACCGCCGCCATGGGCATCAACAAGCCCAGCCTCTATGCCGCCTACGGCAGCAAGGAGGAGCTGTTCCGCAAGGCCGTGGCCTGCTACGCCGAACAGGACATGGAGTACGCGCGTACCGCCCTCGCCCAACCCAGCGCATACCAGGTCGTCGCCGCCCTGCTGCGCGACAACGTGCTCGCCGTGACCCGCCCCGACCGTCCGGCCGGTTGCCTGTCGATCCAGGGCGGCACCGCCTGCTCCACCGAGAACACACCGGTCGCCGGGTTCCTCGCCGCCAGCCGCCTGGCCGGTGAACGCGCGCTCGCCGACCGGTTCACCCGGGCCGTCGCCGACGGCGACCTACCCGCCCACGCCGACCCGGCCGCACTCGCCCGCTTCGTCATGATCGTCACCGAAGGTCAGTCGGTCCACGCCGCCGCCGGGGTCACCCGAGGCGACCTGCAACAGGCGGCGCAGATCGCGCTCGCCGGTTTTGCCGCCGCGTCCGGGGCGCGGCTGCCTGAGCACGCCACCGACGGGGCGCGGCTGCCTGAGCACGCCACCGACGTGGCGTGAGCTGGGCCGCAGGACATCCGCCGCGCGCTACCGTCGCCGTACTCGCGAACTGAGCGCACGGACCGTGCCAGCTACCCCTAAGCTTGCCCGACACATGGATCTTGGTCATCGGGTTGGGGAGGTGGAAACGTGCGCGTCAAGCAGATCGCACGTCTCATGGTCGCGGCGATCGGCGCCACATTCGTCGTCGTACCGTCGCTGAGTCCCGGCGTGGCGCACGCGGACAGCGCGGTCGGGCTCGGCATCGAGACGTACGCGCAGATGGTCGTCGACTCGGCGCGCAGCCAGCTGTTCTTCAGCCCCGGGCGCGGGGGGTCGGGCGTGCGGGTGACGGACCTGTCGGGCGGGTCGCAGGCGACGATCCCGGACCTGCCGGACGCCAGCGGCATGGCGCTGAGCCCGGACGGCTCGACGCTGCACGTAGCCCTCATCGAGGCGGGCGCCATCGCCGCGATCGACACCACGACGCGGACCGAGACCCGTCGCTACAACATCGGAGCCAGCACCTGTCCCACCTGGGTGGCACCGGCCGGGGGGAAGCTCTACTTCGGCTACGGATGCACGTTCTCAAAGGGCAAGCTGGGCTCGCTCGACGTGCGCGGCGAGACGCCTGTCCTGGCCTTGGATCTGCCGCTCGGCGACGTCTTCGCCTACCCTCCGTTGCTCCGGAGCAGCCCGGCCAAACCGAATCTCCTGCTCGCGGTGAACCAATCCGGCATCGCGAACTCCTACTCGAGCAGAGCGACCCTGTTCGACGTCTCCTCCGGAACGCCGTCGATCACGGCGGCTCTGCCGTGGGACACCTGCGGGGGCCTCGGGGACGCCGCGCTGACGGTCGACGCGAGCACGGCGATCCTGGCCTGTGGTCTCCTGGAGAACCGGTCGGTGATCGCGACGCATCACGTTGCCTTCTCGACGACGGACTTCTCGCCAGCCGGCGTGTTCCCGTCCGCGTCGTACCCCAACGCCGTGACGACGTCCCCGAATGGTGCCCTCGTCGTCGTTGGTTCCAGCAACGGATCAGATTGGGAGAGGACGTCGAGCATCCACGTCGAGCGGCCCGACGGGACCTTGCTGCAGCGGTACGACTTCCCCCAGGACACCTACCTCGTGCGGCAGGGCCTCGCGGTCAGTGCTGACAGCAGGACTCTCTACGCCGTCACCCGTGAACCGGGCGGGCAGTACCTGACCCTGCGTCTGATGACGGACCTTCTCCTGCCGCGATCCTCGCTCACGCTCTCCGCGCCGTCGACGGTGGGACGCGGGGCGAAGGTCCTGGTCACCGGCAGTCTGGCGTTCACCGATGCCCCCGTGTCGGCGCCGTGGCAGCTGCAAGTGGTGCGGCAGGACCAGAACGGCACCCACCTCCTGCCCAACGTCAGCACCACCGAAACCGGGGCGTTCTTCGTCTCCGACATACCGCGGGCGACCGGGGCGAACACCTACACCGTCACCTTCCCCGGCGACGCCCCGCACCTGGGCTCGAGCCGGTCCGTGACCGTGCAGGTCACCGCCCGCCCGAGGTTGTGACAACGCGCGCACCTGGCCGGGCGTTCACCGGCTGAGCAGCTCCGCCACCCCGTCGAGCAGCCGTTGGAGGCCGAACTCGAACAGGCTGTCGACATTGAGGTCGACCGGCGACCGGGCGAGCCGGGCCAGGTGCGGGAACTCACCCGCCGCGAGCAGCCCGGTCAACACGTCGGCCTGGGCCACCATCCACTCGTCGTCGGTGAGGCCGGTGTCCTGCTCCGCCTCAGCCTCCCGCTCCAGGTTCACTGCGGTGCCGCGGACGTGGTTGGCCAGGGCGGCTGCCAGGTGGAGCTGGGTGTGCTGGTCCAGGCCGTGCCCGGCGAGGGCGCGCAGGGCCCATTCGGTGTGCGCGACGGCGTGCGGCGCCATCAGCGGGCGGGTCAGCGAGACGACCTGGGCCAGCCAGGAATGCCGCCGGTACATCGACCACTGGAGTCGGCAGAGCAGCTCCAACTGGTCCCGCCAGCCCGGAGGGAACGTGCGGGGCAGCCGGTGGGTGGCGAAGGCCGCGTCCGCCATCAGCAGCAGAAGCTGCTCCTTGCCGCGGACCTGCCGGTACAGCGACATGGTCGGCACGTCCAACTCGGTCGCGATGCGCCGCATGCTCAGCGCCGGCAACCCCTCGGCGTCGGCGATCTCGGTGGCGGTCCGCACCACCTGGTCGCGGGTCACCCCTCGGGCGGTACCCCGCCGGGCGTCGGCGCGGGCGCCCCGAACGGCCGGCGGCGGCTCCGGGCCGGTCACCACCATGCCCACGCCGGGCAGCGCCCGAACCAGGTTCTCCTGTCGGAGCGCGGTGAGGGCCCGGCTGGCGGTCGCCATGGCGACCCTCCACTCGCGGACGATCTGTCGGGTGGACGGCAGCCGGTCGCCGGGGCCGAGCTCGCCCGCCGCGATGCGCCGCCGCAGCTCCCCGACGATGCGCAGATACGGGGGTGTCGACTCGTCGATCTCCGTCACGGTCGCCCTCCCGCCGGTCGAGGTGTGACCGTAGCGCACTAGAGCGCCGGTCACCGCCCCCGATGGTCGCCACGTCGCCACGTCGGTGGTCGTCCATCGTGGTGGCTCGGCGTACTAGAGCTCCCTGGCCGACTGGTTGCCGGGTCGGCATGCTCGCCGCAGCACGGTGCGTACGCCGTACCGGCTTCGACGATGGGGGAGACCATGACCAGCATCCCGTACCCCGGATCGGGTTCTGTGCGGCGGCGGCCGACCCGCCGGGTCCGGTCCCGGGTGGCTCGGTGGGTCGCCGCGCTGGGTGCCGTCGCGCTGCTCGCTCCGACGGTGGCCGCCGGCCCGGGCGCCTCGGCGGCCACTGGCCGGAGTGCGGCCGTCGTGCGGACCGACCAGGGCGCGGTCCGCGGGACCGTCGCGGCGGACCACCGCTCTTTCCAGGGCATCCCGTACGCCCGCCCGCCGCTGGGCGCGCTGCGCTGGGCCCCGCCGCAACCGGGTCCGGTGTGGACCGGCGTCCGGGACGCGAGCCGCCCGGGTGACGCCTGCGCCCAACTCAAGGGGCTGCCGATGGACGAGCCCTCGGAGTCCGAGGACTGCCTCTACCTCAACGTCACCACGCCGCGCACCTCCGCTCGGACGCCCCGACCGGTGCTGGTGTGGCTGCACGGCGGCGACTTCCGGTTCGGCAGGGGGGACGTGTACGGCGGGCAACGCCTGGCGACCGGCGGTGACGTCATCGTCGTCACGGTGAACTACCGGCTCGGTGCGCTCGGCTTCCTGGCGCATCCGGCGTTGGCCGACGCGGGCCGGTCCGTCGGCAACTACGGCCTCCAGGACCAGCAGGCGGCGCTGCGGTGGGTGCGGCGCAACGCGGCGGCCTTCGGCGGCGACCCCGACAACGTCACCCTGTTCGGCCAGTCCGCCGGGGCGAGCAGCGTCTGCGCACAGCTTGCGTCGCCGGCCACCGCCGACCTGTTCCACCGGGCGATCATGCAGAGCAACTCGTGCGCCAACCCGGTGCGGACCCGGGCCGAGGCCGCCGCGGCGGCCGAGGAGTTCGCGCGTGGGGTCGGCTGCGCCGATCCGGGTACGGTCGCCGCCTGCCTGCGCGGACGTGACCCCGCCCGGCTGATCGAGGCGGCCGGTTACCCGGGCGCGGGTGTCGACCTCGGCCCGGTCGTCGACGGCCGCACACTGCCGGTGGACCCGGCCGACGCGCTGGCCACCGGGCGACTGCACCCGGTGCCGGTGTTGACCGGGATGAACCGGAACGAGTCCACGCTCCTGGTGTGGGGGATGGAACGCAGTGGGATGAACTGCCCGGCGCCGCCTGAGCCGGGGCAGCAGCCCGAGTCGTGCCCGCTGACCGACGAGCAGTACCGCGAGCAGGTGGGGGCGGCCTTCGGCGACCGGGCGGGAGACGTGCTGGCCCGCTATCCCCGCGACGACGCGCACGTCGCCAGCGAGACGTTGGCTGCCGTGCTCACCGATCACGACTACGCTGAGCCGGTCTACTCCGCCGCGCTGCAGTTCGCCCGTCGAGTGCCGACGTACGTCTACGAGTTCGCCGACGAGGATGCGCCGTTCTTCACCGACGGGCCCGAGTCGACCTTCCCCACCGGCGCGTACCACTGCGCGGAGCTGCCGTACCTGTTCACCGTCGACTACGCCGAGGCGCTCACACCGACTCAGCGGCGGCTCTCCGACGAGATGGTCCGGGCCTGGAGTGACTTCGCCCGGGTGGGCCGGGTGGACTGGCCCCGACTGCGCAGCGGATCGCCGTACGTGCGGGTGCTGGCCGGGAGCGGTGGCTCCGGTACGACAGAATTCGCAGCGGACCACTCGTACGACTTCTGGCGGTCGTTGCGCGGCTGACGCCGTCGCTGGCCTGGCGGGTTGAGCGGACCGGTCCCACCCGGACCGGTCCGCTCATCCGATGCGTGCGTCGTTCCCACCGTCGACAGCGGACACACGTAAGCCCGCACCTCGGATCCGGTTCAGCACGGGCCCGCTCCCTCGTCGAAGAGGCGGCGGGCCCAGTCGGCGTACCCGGCGATGGTCTTTCGGACGGTGCGCCCGTCGTGCAGGAAGAGGTACGCGCGGTCCCCGCTGCGGGCGAGCAGCCCGTCGAACCGGTGCGTCCCCTGTGGAGCGTGCAGCCGGGTGACCGACGGATAGCGGGACCACACCTGGTCGACCGGTGAGCCCACGGTAATGCCCTCTGGTGTCCGCATCGGGTCGCCGACCCAGAGCAGCACCAGTTTGTCCTCGGCGAAAACCGGGCTGACCGTGTCGTGGCCGGCGAGCATCGGCCCGCAGGCTTCCATGTCGGTACGCAGGATGCCCCGGCGGGTCAGCTCGTCCTCGGTGTCACCGAACTCGATGTTGCGCAGGCCGTTCAGGTCGATGATCTCCACGCTGCCGGCGGGCCGGCCGTCCGGGATCGGCCCGGTTGGCGGCACGCCGCTGCCGGCGATCGAGGCAGCCGTCAGCAGCATGGCAATAAACGCAAATTGTCGCGATTTCATGGAATCCCCCAGTCCCCAACGGGACCGAGGCGTTCAGGTTGCTGCCAGTCGACGGATTACTGGTTTTCCCACTGCTCGACCAGCTCATCCCAGTAGTCGGCGCTGAGCCGGCGGCGCCCGTGCGCCAGCCAACCGTCGGTGTTCCGCTCCAGGTGCAACCCCAACTCGGCGAACGGGTCGATCCACGTGCCCGGCTCGACGCCGAGCCGGGTGAGCGCCATGTTGATCGGCCAATTCTCGCGCGGCGCGTCGAGCACGTCGTCGAACCATGGACCCCAGGACAGCGCGCCACCCAGCCACACCGCCGCCGACTGGTAGCCGGCGCCGCCGCCGAACTCCGCCTCCAGGTACGCGACCGGCCCCGGCTGCGACCAGCGGGCCAGCAGCTCTGCCAGTGCCGGCGACAGGACCAGGTCGAACGGACGCTCGGCACTCCGGTCGTCCACCGCGAAATCCGGCAGCGACCCGGTCAGCTCCACCACCAACTGCGGGGTGACCGGTAGCAGCGCGAAGTCCTGGCGCAGCTCGCCGAGGACCGCGTGATCCAGCTCGGCGGTCTGCTCGCGGAGCAGTTCCGCGTCCGCGACCACCGCGCTGAGCTGGTAACCCATCGAACCCTCCGCCGTCCACAGCCTGTGGATAGAACATGTGTACGACGGATTCCGGCCGGCCCGGCGTCGATCCCCGGACCGTACCCGTTATACGGTCCTGTGCCATGGCTGATCGACTGACCGTCCCCGGTATGCCGTCTCCGCTCGCGCCCTCGTCCGCAGGGCTCTGGCGGGTCGATGAGGCGACCGGCGCCGTGACGGTGTCGGCGCAGCCCCACACGGACCTCTTCATCGACCCGAGTGGCGGCCTCGTCAACGCGGGCGAGAGCACCGCGCCGAGCCCGGAGCCCGTCCTCAACGCGGCGACGCTGCTCGGCGACCTGCCGCCGGAGGGCGACTTCCAGTTCAGCGCCCGGGTCACCGTGGCCTTCGCCTCGACCTTCGACGCCGGGGTGCTCATGCTCTGGCGCGACGAGCGGTGCTGGGGCAAGTTGTGCTTCGAGTTCTCACCCGAGGGTGAGCCCATGATCGTGTCCGTCATCTGCCGGGGCGTCGCCGACGACGCGAACGCCTTCGTCGTGGCCGACCGGTCGGTGTGGCTGCGGGTCTCGCGAATCGGCCGGGTCTACGCGTACCACGCCTCACTCGACGGCAGGACCTGGCAGTTGATCCGCCTGTTCGGTTTCGATGGCGAGACGTCCCGCGACCGGATCGGCTTCGCGGGCCAGTCACCGACCGGCGACGGGTGCAGCGCGACCTTCGACGAGATCCACTTCCGGCCCGAACGTCTCGCCGATCTCCGCGACGGCTCCTGACACACCCGCCGCTGTCCACAGCCTGTGGATAGAACATGTGTACGACGGATTCCGAACCGGCCGACGTCGATCCGCAGGACCCCGCCCGGGCGGCGAGGGCACCCGCCGCAGCCACCGCTGGGGCAGAATCTGCCGCTGGTGGGGAGGTGCGATGAGCTGGGGTACGGCAAGGGTGCTGACCGATCGCGACGCCGGCCGCTATCTCGGCGGGGTGCTGGTGTCCGGCTTCGGCACTGCGGCGATGTTGCTGGTGGCCGGCATCTGGGTGAAGGAGCTGAGCGGGTCGAGCAGCCTCGCTGCCCTGGTGACCCTGGGGGTGTGGGCGCCGACCCTGCTCGGGCCGCTGCTCGGGCTGCTCGCCGACCGGTTCCGCCGCCGGCCGCTGCTGATCGTCCTGCACGCGGTGATGGCGGGGTTGCTGCCGGTGCTGCTGCTGGTCGACTCGGCCACCCGGGTCTGGTTGATCTTCGCGGTGATGACCGCGTACGGGATCACCTTCGTGCTGACCGACGCGGCCGAGGCCGCGCTGGTGCCGGCGGTGGTGCCCGGGCCGCTGCTCGGCGACTTCAACGGGCTCCGGACCACGATCAACGAGGGGATGAAGCTGCTCGCCCCGCTGGCCGGGGCGGGGTTGTTCGCCGCGTACGGCGCGCACCCCGTGGTGCTGCTGGACGCGGCCACCTTCGTGCTGGCCGGCATCGTCTTCTGGTCGCTGCGGGTCCGGGAGCAGCCGCCCGGGCGTCCCGAGCGCTGGACGAGACAGCTCGCCGACGGGTGGGGGCACCTGCGCCGGCATCGCGCGCTGCGGCACATCGTCGGCTGCGCCGCGCTCACCATGGTGCTGATGGGGCTCAACGGCGCCGTCGCGTATGCCGTGGTGGACGCCGGCCTGGGCCGGCCGCCGGAGTTCAACGGCGTGCTCGCCACCGTGCAGGGCGTCGGGTCGCTCATTGGCGGCCTGGCCGCCGGATCGCTGCTGCGCCGCTTCAGTGACCGGCGGGTGGTGGCCGGGGCGGTCGCCGTCTTCGCCGTCGGGCTGGCCCTGCGCGCCACGACCTCGGTCGGGCCGGTGGTCGCCGGCGGGCTGGCGGTCGGGCTCGGCGTGCCGCTGGTGCTGGTCACCGTCTGGACGGCGGTCCAGCGGGAGACGCCGAGCGAGCTGGTCGGACGGGTGGCGTCCACGGTCAACACGCTGACCTTCGGTCCGTCCACCGTGGCCCTGCTGGCCGGCGCGAGCCTGCTTGAACTCCTCGACCACCGCCTGATCCTGCTGGCCGCCGCGGTCGCCGCCGTCCCCCTGGCCCTCTGGGCACTCCGCGCCCCGCCGGTCCTGCCGAGTCGACCAGACGAGCCGGTCTCGGTCAGGCCCGCGGAGCGAGCTGGGTGACGAACGCGCGCCAGGCCGCTGGGGTGAAGGTCAGCGCCGGCCCGGTCGGGTCCTTCGAGTCCCGCACGCCGACCACGCCAGGCAGGTTGTCGGCGACCTCGACACAGTTGCCGCCGTTGCCGCTGCTGCGACTGCTCTTGCGCCACCGGGCGCCGTTCAGCTCCATGTCTCCGCCACCTCCGCGACGAGATCGACTGACTGCGGTGTGCCTTGCGTGAGCCTGGCTGCTGATGCGAAGCGCACGTCTCGGGTGTGAGATTGATGCTCTCGCGCTTCTGTTGTCGGTCAGGCCCGTTCGACCACTTGGGCGACGAACACGCGCCAGGCAGCCGGGCTGAAGGTCAGCGCCGGCCCGGAAGGGTTCTTCGAGTCGCGGACCGCGACGATGCCGGGCAGGTTGTCCGCGACCTCTACACAGTCGCCGCCGTTGCCGCTGCTGCGGCTGCTCTTGTGCCACCGCGCGCCGGTCAGTTCCATGTCTTTGCCACCTCCGTCAGTAGGTCGACCGATTGCCAGTGGGACAGCGCCTCGCCGCGCACGTTCTCCCACGCCGTCAGTATTGCCGCGACGTCTTCGGTGTCGGTGACGACTTGCCCCTGAAGCTGATTGTCGAGGTAGCCCGCGGTCCGGTGCTCCGGCCCCACTGCGATCACGAACGGACCGTTCAGCCCAGCGTACGCACCGACCGACGACGGCACGATGTGCATGCGGACGTGTGGGGCCTCGCACGCGACGAGGAGTGCCTGAAGCTGCTCACGCATCGTCGCCCGCCCGCCGACCGGTCGCCGCAACACGGCTTCGTCAACCACGGCAGTGAAGCGCGGCGGATCGTCGCGCGACAGGATGCTTTGCCGGGCGAGCCGAGAGGCCAGGTGTCGCTCGACGTCCCCCCGGGCGATGACGTCGGAGCCGGCGAGCACGGCTCGGGCATAGGCCTCCGTCTGAAGTAGACCTGGCAGCACGACCGACTGATACGACCGCAGCGCGACAGCTTCGCGCTCGATCTCCTGCCAAGGCCGGAACCAAATGAGGTCCCGACGTCTCGCGGTGTCCGGCCATATGTCCCCGATGGGCCGCTGGAGAGCGCCTGCCGCAACCTCCCGGTGTCGGGGGTGAGGTATGCGGTCCTCGTTCAGCCATCGCGCGACAGTCTTCGGATCTACCCCGACCTGCTCCGCGAGTGACTCGATCGTGTGCCCGGTGTCGCCAAGGGCGGCGCGCAAGGCGTCGTTCACGGCGTCTCCCGTCGGATGTTCGGAATGTCTATCGACCATATCTTCTACGGGCTGTTGGTGTCTCGTCGCGCTCCGGAGGGTGCTTGTAGACGGCGCGACCGGCAGGGATCGAACCCGACGGACGCGTTCGTGCCGGGGCCGCCCCGTGGGCGAGCACTCAGGGGCGGCCCCTCCCAACGACAGGGGGAGACGTGCTCAAGAAGCCGGAGCCGCAGGTGAGGTCGGGCGATCTACTGCGCTTGACCCGGGCCGCGAGCCCTCAGTACGTCCGGCCGATCGTGGTCCGCGTGATTCGGGTCCTCGACTGGCCGACCTACCACGGATGGCTTTGGATCGACGCGTACGAGCTGAACTCGAAGGGCGACGCGGTAGCGCGGCGGTCGCTGTATGTCCTGGTCGAGGGGGTGCACTGGATGGCCGTCCCGACGCCCCCGGCTACCACCCGCCGGCCCGCCCGGCGTGGCTCTGTCGCGGTCGGATGAGGGGCCGCCGTTCGCTTCCCCACCTACCCAGCCGCCCGGCCTGGCGTTGCCAGTCGTGCGGCATCGCCTGGCCCTGCTCGGCGGCCAAGCTGCGGCTGCTAGCCGAGTACCGGCGCGACCGGGTGGCGTTGCTGGTCTACCTGGCGACGCTCCAGGCGGAGGCCGGCGAACAGCTCGCCGGCCTGGACCCGGCCCGGCTGACCGACCGCTTCATCTCCTGGGCTCGGGCTCGCGGGTGACGGGTGGTCAGGGGCGCCAGATGACGACGTCGATCCCTCGCCTCCGCTCCGCGAAGCGACCATCTTGCGCCGCTTCGGACAGGAGGTGACGCAGGTCCGCCTCGAAGGCGGGGAGTCGATCGGCGAACAGGTGTGGTGCCGAGCTGGACAGCGAGAACACCGCGGAGGCGATCTCGTCGACACCGCGTTCCACGACCATCCCCTGGTCGACCGTGATGCGGGTGGGACCGGTGAAGCCGGCCTGCCGCATGATCTCCTCCTCCCCGCCGGCGGTGCCGGAGGGCAGCCACCCCTGTCCGGCCCGGCGGACCGGTCCCAGGTAGCTGGCGACCAGGTCGTCGATCTGCTGCCACGGCGGCCGGGGGTACGGCAGCAGGTCGTCCCCGGTCACGCCCTGGTGTGTGTTGGCGCCGACGTGGACCCAGGCCCCGCCCGGCGCGAGCATGTCGCGGACGCGACGGGTCACGAGGGGCCGATCCATCCAGTGGAACGACTGGGCGAACGTGGCCACCCGGAACGTGCCCAGGTCGGCCGGCAGAGCCTCGGCGCGTAGGTGCCGCCACTCGACGTTGGTGACCCCGACCTCGCTGGCCCTGCGCCGCGCCTCGTTGATCATGCCCTGGTCGGCGTCGACTCCCACTGCTGCCTCGACCAGGGGCGCGAGCAGGAGCGTCACCGAGCCGGGCCCGCAGCCGACGTCCAGGAGTCGGCCGGTGCCGTCGAGTCCGAGTTCCTTGCCGACGGCCTCGGCGAGGCTGGGCGGGTAGGGCATGCGCCCGACGCTGTAGTGGCTGGCGCTGCCCGCGTACAACGTCTCGTCCCACTCCCACGCCGTGTCAGCCACGACGTCGATGAGACCACAAGATCAACGCCCGGCGGACCTGTCGCGGTCTGCCGGGCGTTTCTGCTGATCAGCTGGCGGAGGATACGAGATTCGAACTCGTGAGGGTGTAAACCCAACACGCTTTCCAAGCGTGCGCCCTAGGCCTCTAGGCGAATCCTCCGCGAGCCAGGATACAGGCCCCCATGGGCAGGGTCACCCCACCACCCCCTGAAGATCGACCGGCGGTCGGGTAGGCTTGGCGTCACCTCCCGTGCGGCGGTATCTCGTGAACCTCCCCAGGGCCGGAAGGCAGCAAGGATAAGCGAGCTCTGCCGGGTGCACGGGAGGCCTTTTTGTCTCCGGGCCCTCGATCCACTCCAGGTCGCCGATGTGGGGCTGTCCCGGGCCGCGGACACCGCCATGTAGCCGACATGGAGTCGATCAAGCGCGGCAACGTCGATCAAGCGCGGCAACCCAGGCGCGGCAAACCCAGGCGCCCGGCGGGGTGGGTGGTCACCCGCGCCCGACCGGCGCAGAATGGCTCGGTCGAGAGGAGGCGGGACGAGTGACGCTGGCGCTCTACCGCAAGTACCGGCCGCGTACCTTCGCCGAGGTCATTGGGCAGGAGCATGTCACCGAGCCGCTGTCGCAGGCGCTGCGCAGCGGGCGGCTCAACCACGCCTACCTCTTCTCCGGCCCCCGTGGCTGCGGCAAGACCACCAGCGCCCGGATCATGGCCCGCTCGCTCAACTGTGAGCAGGGCCCCACCCCCGAGCCGTGCGGCAAGTGTCAGTCCTGCCGCTCGCTGGCCACCGACGGTGCCGGCTCGATCGACGTGATCGAGATCGACGCGGCCAGCCACGGCGGTGTCGACGACGCCCGCGAGCTGCGCGAGCGTGCCTTCTTCGCGCCGGCCAGCAGTCGCTTCAAGATCTACATCATCGACGAGGCGCACATGGTCTCGACCCAGGGCTTCAACGCCCTGCTCAAGCTGGTCGAGGAGCCTCCGGAGTTCGTCAAGTTCATCTTCGCCACCACCGAGCCGGAGAAGGTCCTCGGCACGATCCGGTCGCGGACCCACCACTACCCGTTCCGGCTGTTTCCGCCGAAGGTGGTCCGCCCGTACCTGGAGCAGCTCACCCAGGCCGAGGGCGTCGCCGTCGAGCCGGCGGTCTTTCCGCTGGTGGTGCGCGCCGGTGGCGGCAGCATGCGGGACAGCCTCTCCGTGCTCGACCAGCTCATCGCCGGGGCCGGCCCGGAGGGGGTCAGCTACGCGCGGGCCGTCGCGCTGCTCGGGGTCACCGACTCCGCGCTGATCGACGAGATGTGCGACGCGCTGGCCGCCGGTGACGGCGCCGCCGCGTACGCCACCGTCGACCGGGTCGCCGAGGCCGGGCACGACATGCGCCGGTTCGCCTCCGATCTGCTGGAGCGGCTGCGCGACCTGATCGTGATCCAGCAGGTGCCGGACGCCGCCGCGAAGGGCCTGATCGACGGCCCCGCCGACCAGATCGAGCGGATGGCCGCCCAGGCCTCGCAGCTCGGCCCGGGCACGCTCTCCCGCTGCGCCGACATCGTGCACGACGGCCTGGTGGAGATGCGCGGCACCACGGCGCCCCGGCTGCTGCTGGAGCTGATCTGCGCCCGGATGCTGCTGCCCGGCGGGGACGACTCCAACGGTGGCCTGCTCCAGCGCCTGGAACGGATGGAACGCCGGCTCACCCTGAGCGGCGCCGACGCGCCGTCGGCCGCCGCCGGCTCCGCACCGGCCGCCAACCCGGGGGTACGCCCACAGCCGGCCTCTCCGGTCCTGGCTGCCGCCACCCCGGCACCCGCCAACGCCCCGACCTCAGCGCCCCCGTGGACGGTCGACCCGGTGGCGTCCCCGACCCCGAGCACGGCCGCCCCGAACACCCCGGCCTCGACTGCTCCGGTCCCTGGCGCTTCGGCCGCTGACTCGCCGATCCCGGGCTCACCCGGTGCGGCGGCTACCGCCACCGCACCCGCCGACCGGGCCGCATCCGTCGCGGCCGGCCCCGGCTCACCGGCCCCACGTCGTGCGGTGCCGCCGTCGGCGGTGCTGCCCGACCCGGCGACGCCGGAGCCGCCCCGACCTGGTGCGCCGGCTGCGGCGCTGGACGCGGTCGCGGTCCGCCGGGCGTGGCCCGATGTGATTGGCAAGGTCAACCGGACCAACAAGCGGATCGCCGCCCTGATGCGTGACGCGGTGGTGCGCGAACTCGACGGCGACATGCTGGTGCTGACGGTCAAGTCCACCGTGCTGGCCAAGATGATGGCCGATCACGCGGCGGTGCTCACCGACGCGCTCTACGAGGAGTTGGGCGGGCGCTGGCAGATCCGCTGTGAGGTGGCCGGCGAGCGGGGCGGCGTGTCGCTGTCCGGTCCGCCGCGCTCGCAGCCCGCCGCGGCGGCCCGATCCGTCCCCGTGGACGCTCCGCCCGCCCCGACGAACGCGACCGCCGCTGCCGGCCCGACCGGCTCGGGTGCCCGCGAGGACCTGCCCGGCGGCCCGTCCGGTGCACGGGGCGGTCCCGGTGTCTCCTCCGGCGCGGGTGCCGGCGCGAACGCGTCCAGCGGTCGCGGTACGAGTCGGCAGCCCGGCGAACAGCCGTCCGCGCCGGCCGACGCCGAGGACGACTGGCCGGAGGCGGCCCGCCCCGGTGGCAGTGCCCCCGCCGTCGAGGCGACGGATGACGAGGACTGGCCGGAGGCCGCCCGACCGGGCGGCGCCACCGCCGTGGACGACGCCGGGTCCGGCGGCTCCGGATCGGCACCCGCACCGGCCAGCGCGAACGGCACGGACCGTGGTCGCACCGACGTGAACAGCACTGACCCGGGCCGCACCGACGGAACGGGCACCGGTGCGAACAACACTGACCAGGGCCGTACCGGTGGAAGCGGCACCGGCGCGAACGGCGGCGGCACGGGCACGGCGACCGGCGGCGGCAAGCCGGGCGGACGGGCCAACCCGACGCCGGCTGCTCGCCAGCCGGCCACCGGAGGCGCCCCGGTGAGCAGCGCCATCGCCGCCGCCCGCGCGGCGGCGGCAGGGCGCGGTCCGCGTACCGGAGCAGCGGCCCGGCCCACCGCGGACGCCGAGTGGGCCGGTGAACCGCCCTACGACCCGGACTTCGACGGTCCGTTGCGCGCCAAGCCGGGTGGCGCGGCACCGGCGGCCACCCCGACCTACGAGGGGTTCGACCCGGGCGACGAGCCGCTGGACGAGGTCATCGACGAGAAGACCGCCCGGGAGTCCAGCGAGGAGCAAGCGGTACGGCTGCTCCGCGAGACGTTCGGGGCCGAGAAGATCGACGAGGTCGACGCGCGCTAGCTGCGCTTCCCGGCGATCACCACCGGGGCGCGGCAGCGGTTGCGGACGGCACGGTCGACCGGCTCTGCGGCACCCGACCACCGGCTGTCTCGGCGAGCAGGACGCCGAGGCAGCAGGCCCAGAGCGGGAAGGGCAGCACGGCGACCCGTTCCATGCCGCCCACCCCGATCCCGATGCCCTGCTGGGCGAAGAACAGCACCGTCCCGGCCAGGGCGATCAACCCGGCGGTGAGGGTGAGGCGTCGCCACTCGCCGAGCACGGTGCCGCGCGGCGCGCGCCCGGCGAGGAGCAGGCCGAGGTTGCCTCCCATGATCAGAGATGCGCCCAGGACGTGTCGGTTCTCGTCGACATCCGCCGGGTAGACGGCCGCCAGGGCGTACCCGCCGGTGGCCAGCAGCAGCAGCGTCTGGGCCGACCGGACCACGGCACCGCGACCGAGGAGCCGCCAGGTCAGCAGTAGCCCGGCGGCGAGCAGCACGGCGGTGGCCAGCAGTGCGGCGTTCATCAGCGGGTGCCAGGGCGAGCAGACGGAGCGGGGCCTGCTGGTGTCCCAGCTCCCGCAGTGGACGTTGCCGAGGTCGCTGATGTTGTTGGTGGCCCAGCTGTAGGTGGGCTGGCGCCAGCGCAGGCCGGTGACCAGGCTGGCGGTGAGGAAGATCGGTACGGCCGTCATCCAGCACAGGGCGCCGATCCGGCCGGTGCGGTTGAGGTGCATACCGTCGAGCAGACCAGTTCGGCAGGTCCCACCGCACTACCCGTAGCCGGCCGGTTCCGGGTAGTGCTAGCCGTACCCGGACGCCGTCCTTTCGGCTCCGGCGTGGGTCGACGTACCTGGCGGGGCGGGGTCGGTCACAGCGGATAGGCTGGGCGGCGGCCGAGCAGACGAGTGCGAGAAGGAGCCATCCGTGCGCCCAGGTGGACAGCCGAACATGCAGCAGATGCTGAAGCAGGCGCAGAAGATGCAGCAGCAGATCGCCACCGCCCAGGCCGAGTTGGCCGAGGCCGAGCTGACCGGCACCGCCGGCGGTGGGCTGGTCACCGCGACCGTCTCCGGCGCCGGTGAGCTCAAGGCGATCAAGATCGACCCGAAGGCCGTCGACCCGGACGACGTGGAGACTCTGGAGGACCTGGTCGTCGCGGCCGTGCACAACGCCGCCGAGGCGGCACGGGAGCTGACCGAGCGCAAGATGGGCCCCGTCACCGGCGGCATGGGCGGCCTCGGCCTGCCCGGTTTCTGAGCCGGCAGATGTACGAAGGTGCCATCCAGGATCTGATCGACGAGCTGGGGCGGCTGCCGGGCGTGGGCCCGAAGAGCGCCCAGCGGATCGCGTTCCACGTGCTGTCGGCGGATCCGACTGACGTCAACCGGCTGGCCGGCGCGCTGCGCAAGGTCAAGGAGCTGGTGCGGTTCTGCACGACCTGTTACAACGTGGCCGAGTCCGAGCAGTGCCGGATCTGCCGCGACCCCCGCCGCACGAACGAGGTGCTGTGCGTGGTGGAGGAGCCCAAGGACGTGGTGGCTGTCGAGCGGACCGGTGAGTTCCGCGGCCGGTACCACGTGCTCGGCGGCGCGATCAATCCGCTGGAGGGGATCGGCCCGGACAATCTGCGCATCCGGGAGCTGATGATCCGGCTTGGCGAGGGCACGGTGCGGGAGCTGATCCTGGCCACCGACCCGAACACCGAGGGCGAGGCGACCGCCACCTACCTGGCGTTGATGGTGAAGCCGATGGGGATCGCGGTGACCCGGCTGGCCAGCGGGCTGCCGGTGGGCGGCGACCTGGAGTACGCCGACGAGATCACCCTCGGCCGCGCCTTCGAGGGGCGCCGGGCCGTCTGAACCGGCCTCGTACGGCCGATGGTCGGCACCCGGTCCGGGTGCCGACCATCGTCGCTGTCGTGCCCGGAAATGATCTGACACCTGCTCCCTCCTGCGGCCGTTCGACGTAACAGTTTGGCATCGCGGGTGGCGATTGCACGGTTTCGGACGACTTTCACCTTCGATTCGAATGTCAAGCGACGATTGAGGCACGATCCGATACCAACCGTCCACCCAACGGTTTCCGGCTGGACGCAACGGGAGCTATGGTCACCGCCATCGGTGACCCCTGTCACCACGTTGTCCGTACCCCCAAGGACGAGGTGAGGCACGATGCGTGCACCCAGGCCGAAGGTCGCGATAGCGGCCGTCGCGGTCGCGGCCCTCGCGGTAGCAGGCTGCGCCGAGAGCAACCGTGACGACAGCTCCAGCGGTAGCAAGAAGGACACCCTCGTCTTCGGCGTTGCCGGAGACCCGAAGGTGCTCGACCCGAGCTTCGCCAGCGACGGTGAGTCGCTGCGTGTGGCGCGTCAGGTCTTCGAGACGCTGGTCCGACCGGAGGAGGGTGGCACCAAGGTCACCCCCGGCCTGGCCGAGTCCTGGACCCCGGACGCCGCCGGCACCACCTGGACCTTCAAGCTCCGCTCGGGCGTGAAGTTCCACGATGGCACCGACTTCAACGCCGAGGCCGTCTGCGTCAACTTCAACCGCTGGTACAACGCCAAGGGCCTCATGCAGAGCCCGGACGTGACCGCGTACTGGCAGGACGTCATGGGTGGCTTCGCCGCGAACGAGAACGCGGACCTGCCGCCGAGCCTCTTCAAGTCCTGCGCCGCCAAGGACGCGACCACTGTCGACCTGGCGTTCACCCGGGTCTCCAGCAAGATCCCGGCCGCGCTGATGCTCCCCTCGTTCTCCATCCACAGCCCGAAGGCGCTGCAGGAGTTCGACGCCAGCAACGTGGGCGGCACCGCCGAGGACATCAAGTACCCGGCGTACGCGACGGAGCACCCGACCGGCACCGGCCCGTTCAAGTTCAAGACCTGGGACGTCGCGAACAAGACGCTGACCCTGGAGCGCAACGAGGACTACTCGGGCACCAAGGCCAAGCTGAAGACCCTGATCTTCAAGACGATCTCGGACGAGAACGCCCGCAAGCAGGCGCTGCGCTCCGGTGACATCCAGGGCTACGACCTGGTCGGCCCGGCCGACGTCGAGCCGCTGAAGGGCGAGGGCTTCAACGTCCTCACCCGCCCGGCGTTCAACGTGCTCTACCTGGCGATCAACCAGAAGGGCAACCCGAAGCTCGCCGACCCGAAGGTCCGGCAGGCGATCGCGTACGCGCTGAACCGTCAGCAGCTGGTCGACTCGAAGCTGCCCCCGGGCGCCAAGGTCGCGGACAACTTCATGCCGGACACCGTTGAGGGCTGGAACGGCGACGTCACCAAGTACACGTACGACCCGGCCAAGGCGAAGGCGCTGCTGGCCGAGGCCGGTGCGTCGAACCTGACGCTGAAGTTCCACTACCCGACCGAGGTCACCCGGCCGTACATGCCGAACCCGAAGGACATCTTCGAGCTGCTCTCGGCAGACCTGAAGGCGGTCGGCATCACGGTCCAGGCGATCCCGCTCAAGTGGAGCCCGGACTACCTCAACGCCACCACCTCCGGCAACAAGCACGACATCCACTTCCTCGGCTGGACCGGTGACTACGGCGACGCCTACAACTTCATCGGTACCTTCTTCGACCGGCCGAAGGACGAGTGGGGCTTCAACAACAAGGCCCTGTTCGACCAGTTCAAGGACGCGGACACCACCGCGGACGCGGCGGCCCGGACCGAGAAGTACAAGGCCCTCAACAAGGCCGTGATGGACTTCCTGCCCGGTGTGCCGATCTCGCACTCCCCGCCGGCGATCGTGTTCGGCAAGGACGTGACCGGCGTCAAGGCGAGCCCGCTCACCGACGAGCGGTACGCCTCCGCCGAGTTCAAGTAAGTCCTGATCTGACGCAAGGAACGCGGGCGGGCGCTGTCGCACAGCGCCCGCCCGCAACCCTCCGCACCCCTTCGAGGCCGCCGTGTTCCGGTTCATCGTCAGACGCCTGCTTCAGCTGATACCCACGCTGTTCGGGCTCTCCCTTCTGCTCTTCATCTGGCTCCGCCGGCTCCCCGGCGGCCCCGAGACCGCCATTCTCGGCGAGCGCGGCACGCCTGAGATGCGTGCCGCCATCCGTCACAACATGGGCCTCGACGAGCCCATCCTGGTGCAGTACGGACGGTTCGTTCGGCGGATGGTCAAGCTCGACCTGGGCACCTCGACCTCCACCAAGCGGGCGGTCACCACGGAGTTCATCGAGCGCTTCCCCGGCACCGTCGAGCTGACCATCACCGCGATGGTGATCGCGATCGGCATCGGCATCCCGCTGGGCTATCTGGCTGCTCGCCGTCGGGGCCGGTTCCTGGACCACGCCTCCGTGGGCGGCTCGCTGATCGGCATCTGCATCCCGGTCTTCTTCCTCGGCTACGTGCTCAAGGCGATCTTCTCGGAGAACCTGCACTGGTTCCCGTCCAGCGGCCGGCAGGACCCGACGCTCGGGGCGACCCGGGTCACCAACTTCTTCGTCCTCGACGGGCTGATGACCCGCGAGTGGGACGCCGCCGCCGACGCCCTCTGGCATCTGGTGCTGCCCGCCATCGCGCTGGCCAGCATCCCGCTGGCGATCATCGTCCGGATAACCCGGGCGAGCGTGCTGGAGGTGCTGAACGAGGACTTTGTCCGGACCGCCGAGGCCAAGGGCCTGACCGAGCAGACGGTCCGTAGCCGGCACGTGCTGCGCAACGCGATGCTGCCGGTGGCCACCTCGATCGGCCTGCTCGCCGGCGGTCTGCTCTCCGGCGCCGTGCTGACCGAGACCGTCTTCGCCTTCAGTGGCATCGGAGCCTTCGTCGCCGAGGCCATCGGCCAGCGCGACTATCCGGTGCTGATGGGCTTCATTCTGATCATCGCGGTGGTGTACGTGCTGGTGAACCTCCTGGTCGACCTCTCCTACAGCTTCATCGACCCGAGGGTGAGGGTGCGATGACGCTCAGCCCGGGAAAGAAGCGCGAAAAGATCGACCGGCTCTCGGAGTTGGCTGCCCGCGACGACGAGCGTGGGGTCAGCCTCTGGCAGGAGGCGTTCCGCCGGCTGCGCGGCAACCCGGCGGCGATCGTCGGCGCGATCATCCTGGCGATCTTCGTGCTGGTCGCGGTGATCGGTCCGTTCCTCGTGCCGTACGCGCCGACCGACACGATCGGCATCCGCGAGGGGCTGATCAAGCCGGGCCTCATCCCCGGCCCCACCGGCGAGCACTGGTTTGGTTACGACCACCAGGGCCGGGACGAGTTCAGCCGGATGATCGTGGGTGCCCGGCAGACCCTGCTGGTCGGCGTGGTCTCCACCCTGATCGGTCTGGCGATCGGTGCGCTGATCGGCGGCATCTCCGGTGCCGCTGCCGGCCTCGGTGGCCGGTGGGGGCGGTGGATCGACACCACGCTGATGCGGTTCGTCGACATGTTGCTGGCGATGCCGAGCCTGCTGCTGGCGGTCAGCATCGCGGCCCTGCTCGGGGCCAGCCTGACCACGGTGATGATCGCGGTCGGTGTGGTCTCGGTGCCGGTCTTCGCCCGGCTGCTGCGTGGCTCGATGATCTCCCAGGCCAACAGCGACTATGTGCTGGCGGCCACCTCGCTCGGCGTGAAGAAGTCCAAGATCGCGCTGACCCACGTGGTGCCGAACTCACTCGCCCCGGTGATCGTGCAGGCCACCCTGACCCTGGCCACCGCGATCATCGAGGCCGCGGCGCTCTCCTTCCTGGGCCTGGGCAACCCCGACACCGCCGTACCGGAGTGGGGGGTCATGCTCGCCGACGCGCAGCAGTACCTCGGCATCCGGCCGTCGCTGGCGATCTACCCGGCGGTCGCGATCATCATCACCGCGCTCGGCTTCACCCTGCTCGGTGAGGCGATGCGCGAGGCCCTCGACCCGAAGCTGCGGAAGTAGGCCCGACAATGGCACTGCTCGAAGTGGACGACCTCTCCGTCACGTTCGCCCGGCGCGGCCAGCGCGCCGTGCACGCGGTCGACGGAGTGTCCTTCTCCGTCGACGCCGGTGAGGTGGTCGGCCTGGTCGGCGAGTCCGGCTGCGGCAAGAGCGTCACCTCGCTGGCGATCATGGGTCTGCTGCCGAAGCAGCCCGGGTTGCGAGTCGGTGGCAAGGCCGTCTTCGACGGCACCGACCTGCTCCAGCTCGATGACCGGTCGCGGCGGGACATCCGGGGCCGGGACATCGCGATGATCTTCCAGGACCCACTCTCCTCATTGAACCCGGTGATCCCGATCGGGTTGCAGGTGACCGAGGTGCTCACCCGGCACCGGGGGATGAAGGGCGACGCCGCCACCAAGGAGGCGGCGGCGCTGCTGGACCGGGTCGGCATCCCGGACCCGAAGCGCCGGCTGAAGGAGTACCCGCACCAGCTCTCCGGCGGGATGCGGCAGCGGGCGCTGATCGCGATGGCGGTGGCCTGCCAGCCTCGGCTGCTGATCGCCGACGAGCCGACCACCGCACTGGACGTCACCATTCAGGCCCAGATCCTGGAGCTGCTCAAGGAGCTGGTTCGGGACTCCGGCACCGCGTTGCTGATGATCACGCACGATCTCGGTGTGGTGGCCGGCATGGTCGACACGGTCAACGTGCTCTACGGCGGCCGGGTGGTGGAGACGGCACGCCGTCGTCCGCTGTTCCGCGAGCCGCGTCACCCGTACACCGTGGGTCTGCTCGGGTCGGTGCCACGCCTGGACGCCGGGCGGGGCGAAAAGCTCAACCCGATCCCCGGTTCGGTCCGTGACCTGCTGCCCTGGCCGGACGGCTGCGCCTTCGCCCCGCGTTGCGCCCGCCGGACCGACGAGTGCGTGGGTCAGCCGCCGGAGCTGATGCACACCTACGACGGGCGGAGCTACCGGTGCGTCAACCCGGAGCCGGTGCCCGGCACGGTGCCCGCCCCACGCGAGGAGGAATCAGCGTGAGCGACAACGACATCCTCGTCGAGGTACGTGACCTGAAGGTGCACTTCCCGATCAAGCGGGGAGTGCTCTTCGACCGGGTCGTCGGGCAGGTGAAGGCGGTCGACGGGGTCGACCTGAGCATCCCGCGCGGCAAGACGTACGGCCTGGTCGGCGAGTCCGGCTGCGGAAAGTCCACGCTCGGGCGGGCACTGCTCCAGCTCAACCCGCCGACCTCGGGCGAGGTCAGCTTCGACGGCGTCGAGCTGACGACGCTGCCGCCCGGCAAGCTGCGCACCATGCGGCGCCGGATGCAGATGATCTTCCAGGACCCGATGTCCAGCCTCGATCCGCGGCAGAACGTCGAGTCCATCCTGACCGAGGGGTTGCAGACCCACGGGATCGGCACCGACCGCACCGACCGTCGGCGGATCATCGGCGAGACGCTGGACGCGGTGGGGTTGCCCCGCTGGGCACTGTCCCGCTACCCGCACGAGTTCTCCGGCGGGCAGCGCCAGCGCATCGGCATCGCCCGCGCGCTGGTGCTCGGGCCGGAGCTGATCGTCGCCGACGAGCCGGTCTCGGCGCTCGACGTCTCGATCCAGGCCCAGGTGGTGAACCTGCTGGACGAGCTGCAGGACAGCCTGGGGCTGACCTACCTGGTGATCGCGCACGACCTCGCGGTCGTCCGGCACATCTCCGACACGGTCGGCGTGATGTACCTGGGCGCGCTGGTCGAGGAGGCGCCGAGCGACCGGCTCTACACCGAGCCGCTGCACCCGTACACCCGGGCGCTGATGTCCGCGGTGCCGGTGCCGGACCCGGACGTGGAGGACCGGCGGGAGCGGATCCTGCTCGCGGGCGACCTGCCCTCGCCAGCCAACCCGCCGTCCGGCTGCCGCTTCCACACCCGCTGCCCGTGGGCGCAGCCCACGCGCTGCGTGGACGAGCGGCCGGTGCTGCGCGAGATCGGCGCCAGCCGGGTTGCCTGCCACTGGGCCGAGCAGATCGCCAGCGGGGAGTTGCGCCCGCACAAGGTCAGCGTGCAGATCGTCCGCCCCGACGGCGAGGGCGACTCGCCGGGCGTGGTCTCCGCCCCCAGCGAGCCCGGCTCGTACGTCTGAGGCGGGGCTCAACGTCCTGGTGAGCGTGATACCTCTGAGGCATCAATATTCCTGAGAGGTATCACGCTCGACCGGGCGACCGCCGGGCCGCGCCAGAGCGGGTCAGCCCTCAGGGCGGTGCAGCAGGGCCACCGCGACGCCGTGCACCGCGTCCAGCCCCGCCGGGTCGTTCAGCCCGACTGCCCCGCCGGTCACCGCGTACCACTCGTCCGCGTCCTTGTACTGCACGCGCAGGGTGACCCGGCCGTCCGCGTACTCGGTGCGCAGGGTCAACTCGCCGGTGACCACCCCGACCTCGTCGGTCATCACCCCGCCTGGGCCGGGCACGATGTCGGCGGTGCGGCTCTGCGGGCCGCCGGCCCCGTCCGAGTCGGCGACCATGCCGGCCCCCGGAACGGCGGCCGGGGTCTCGGCCGTGCCGTCCGCGGTCATGCCGGCAGTGGCCGGGCCGGTGTCATCGGTCGCCCCGGCGCCTTTCGCGACTTGTTCGCTCACCTGCAGCCCTCCAACATGTCGGTCAGGGCGGCCTTCTCGGCGGTGGTCACCGTCAGCCGCCAGTGGTGCTTCACCGTCACCCAGCTCTCGGCGTACTGGCACCAGTACGACCGGTTCGCCGGCTTCCACTGCGACGGGTCCTGGTCACCCTTTGCCCGATTGGAGGACGCGGAAACCGCGATGAGCTGCGGCCGGGTGGTGTCGTTGGCGAAGTCGCCGCGCTTCGCGTCGTCCCACTCGTCGGCACCCGAGCGCCACGCGTTGGCCAGCGGCACCATGTGATCGATGTCCACGTCGGAGGGATCGGTGGCGCTGCGACCGTCGTACACGCTTTCCCAGCGACCGCCGACCACGTTGCAGCCGGAGAGTTTCACGTCCTTGCCGTCGCGCTGCAGGATGCTGTCCCGCACGTCGCAGTTCTTGCCGGTGTCCCGCCAGTGCGGGAAGTGGTCGCGGCTGTAGCCCTTCATCGAGCCTGCGGTGGCGACGGTGAGCTGGCCCAACTGCTGCACGGTGTTGCCGCCGCCACTCGGTGGCGGCGTTTCCGGCTCATCCTGGGGGACGCAACCGGCCACGCCGAGCGCCAGCGCCGCGACGAGCGCGGCCACCACCGCGCGCGGTCCTGATCTGGTACGCACAGACGACACCTCTCCAGCTTGCGTGCTCCCGGCGATTGCGCACAGTACCCGGGGATGGTTTCGGCGTTTCGTGGCGTCTCCCACATCGTGCAAGGCAGATTGGTGGGATGACCAGACCCGCACCGGCACCCGCACTGCGGATGGGCACCGCCGCCGGCCGGGGCACGCTGCTCGCCGCGGTGCTCGCCTCCGGCATGGTCTTCCTGGACACCACGGTAGTCAATGTCGCGCTGCCCAAGCTCGGCCAGGACCTCGGCGCGAACGTGGCCGATCTGCAGTGGACCGTCAACGGCTACCTGCTGATGCTGGCGGCGTTCGTGCTGCTCGGCGGCGCACTCGGCGACCGCTTCGGCCGGCGGCGGGTCTTCCTGATCGGGGTGGTGTGGTTCACCACCGCCTCGGTGCTGTGCGGGCTGTCCCAGGGCACCGGCTGGCTGATCGCGGCCCGGTTCCTCCAGGGCGCCGGCGGCGCGCTGCTCACCCCCGGGTCGCTGTCGGTGCTCCAGTCCAGTTTTCACCCGGACGACCGGGGCCGGGCGATCGGCGCCTGGGCCGGGCTGTCCGGGGTGTCCACCGCGCTGGGTCCGTTCATCGGCGGCTGGTTGATCGACGCGCTGTCCTGGCGGTGGATCTTCTTCCTCAACCTGCCGCTGGCCGTGCTGGTGGTGCTGGCCACCCTGCGCTGGGTGCCGGAGAGCCGGGACGAGAGCGCCTCCCGGACCGCGGGGCCGGGCCGAACCCGACGCCGGTTCGACGTGCTCGGAGCGCTGCTCGGCGCCCTCGCGCTCGCCGGCGTCACGTACGCCCTGATCGACGCGCCGGCGCGCGGCTACGACTCGGCCCCGGTGCTGATCGCGGCGCTGGTCGGGGTGCTGGCCGCGGTGGCCTTCGTGCTGCTGGAACGGCGGCGCGGCGACGCCGCGATGCTGCCCACCGGCCTGTTCAGCAGCCGGCTCTTCTCGGTGCTGAACATCTTCACCGTGGTGGTGTACGCGGCGCTCGGCGGGTTCACCTTCTTCTTCGCCGTCTACCTGCAGAACGTGGTCGAGTGGTCGGCCTTCCGCACCGGGATCGCGCTGTTGCCGATGACGGTGCTGCTGCTGATCGGGTCGGCCCGGGCGGGCGCGCTGTCGGCGCGGATCGGCCCCCGGCTGCCGCTGAGCATCGGGCCGGTGGTGTCGGCCGCCGGCTTGCTGCTGCTGCGCGGTGTCGGGCCGGACGCGTCGTACTGGCTTGACGTGCTGCCCGGGGTGCTGCTCTTCGGCCTCGGGCTGACCCTGGTGGTGGCCCCGCTCACCGCGTCCGTGCTGGCTGCCGTGGAGGACCGGTTCTCCGGGGTGGCCAGCGGCTTCAACAACGCCGCGTCCCGGGCCGGTGGCCTGCTGGCGGTGGCCGCGCTGCCGCTGCTGGTCGGCCTCTCCGGCGGCGGGTACGAGCAGAAGGCCGAGCTGACGAACGCGTTCCGGGGTGCGATGACCTGGTGTGCCGGGCTGCTGCTGGCCGGTGCGGTGCTGGCCCTCGTGCTGGTGCACCGACCGCCCCGGGACGCTCCGCCGTCGCAGCCGTGCCACTCGTTGCCTGCCGCCACGCCCCCGAAGTAGGGAAGGGGCGCTTCCGTACTTCGGGGGTGTGGTGCGTGCGGTCAGCGGTGGGCGCGGTTGACGGCGCTGGTGACCGCCTTGATCGACGCGGTGACGATGTTGGCGTCGGTGCCGACGCCCCAGACCGTCCGGCCGTCGACCTCGCACTCCACGTACGCGGCGGCCTGCGCGTCACCACCGGAGGAGAGCGCGTGCTCGTGGTAGTCGAGCACCCGCACGCCCACCCCGACCGACTGCAGCGCGTTGACGTACGCGTCGATCGGGCCGTTGCCGACCGCGGCGAGCGTCCGCTGTTCGGTGCCCACACCGACCTGGGCCTCGATCTCGACCTTGCCGTCGGTGGTGCCGATCGTGTAGCCGGCCAGCCGGACCGCCGGGTCGGGCTGGTGGTCGAGCAGGTAGTGGGTCGCGAAGATCTCCCACATGGCGCTCGGGTCGACCTCGCCGCCGTCGTGGTCGGTGACCTGCTGCACCACTCCGGAGAACTCGATCTGGAGCCGGCGGGGCAGGTCCAGTTGGTGCTCGCTCTTCATGATGTACGCGACGCCGCCCTTGCCGGACTGCGAGTTGACCCGGATGACCGCCTCGTAGGTGCGGCCCAGGTCCTTCGGGTCGATCGGCAGGTAGGGCACCGCCCAGGTCTGCTCGTCCACCGGTACGCCGGCAGCCGCCGCGTCGACGGCGAGGGCGTCGAACCCCTTCTTGATGGCGTCCTGGTGGGAGCCGGAGAAGGCGGTGTAGACCAGGTCGCCGGCGTACGGGTGGCGCTCGTGCACGGGCAGTTGGTTGCAGTACTCGACGGCCCGCCGGACCTCGTCGATGTTCGAGAAGTCGATCATCGGGTCGATGCCCTGGGAGAAGAGGTTGAGCCCCAGCGTCACCAGGTCCACGTTGCCGGTGCGCTCGCCGTTGCCGAACAGGCAGCCCTCGATCCGGTCCGCGCCGGCGAGCAGGCCCAGCTCGGCGGCGGCGACGCCGGTGCCCCGGTCATTGTGCGGGTGCAGGCTCAGCACCAGGCTGTCCCGCCGCGGCAGGTGCCGGTGCATCCACTCGATCGAGTCGGCGTACACGTTCGGGGTCGCCATCTCGACGGTGGCCGGCAGGTTGATGATCAGCTTCCGGTCCGGCGTCGGGTCGATCACGTCGATCACCCGGGAGCAGACCTCCAGCGCGTACTCCAGCTCGGTGCCGGTGTACGACTCCGGCGAGTACTCGTAGTGGATCTCGGTGTCCGGGGTGTGGATCTCGGCGTACTTCTGGCAGAGCCGCGCGCCGGAGGTGGCGATGTCGGCGATGCCGTCCCGGTCCAGCCCGAAGACCACCCGCCGCTGAAGGGTGGAGGTCGAGTTGTAGAAGTGCACGATGGCCCGCTTCGCCCCGCGCAGCGACTCGAACGTCCGGTCGATCAGGTGCTCCCGGCACTGGGTGAGCACCTGGATGGTGACGTCGTCCGGGATCATGTCCTGCTCGATGAGCTGCCGGACGAAGTCGAAGTCGGTCTGGCTGGCCGAGGGGAAGCCGACCTCGATCTCCTTGTAGCCCATCTGGACCAGCAGCTGGAACATCCGACGCTTGCGCTCGGGCGACATCGGGTCGATCAGGGCCTGGTTGCCGTCCCGCAGGTCCACGGCGCACCAGCGCGGTGCGGTGTCGACGTGTCGGGTCGGCCAGGCGCGGTCGGGCAGGTCGACCCGGAACTGCTCCCGGTAGGGCTGGTAGCGGTGGTACGGCATCCGGCTCGGGCGCTGCCGGGCGATCGGATCGGTCTCAGCGTCGGTGGTGCTGGCTGGTTGAGCCATGGCGGAGTGCTCCCGTGGTCACGTGGCGTTCAGCAATCGGACGGAGTCGGCGTCACTGCCGGTGCGTCGCTGCCCGGCGGGCCGAGGTGTGCTGCGGTGCTGATGGGCGGCGCGGTCCGACTCCGCGACGAGGTGCCGGCCGTCAGGCCTCGTCGCGGCGACCAAGGAGGAGGTGCGCCTGCCACATGACAGGGTGACCCTACGTGATGAGACGGGGGGTGGGAAGGTAGGTCCGAACTATGGGACCGGTGTCACGACCCGTTCCGCGGCCGCGGCACCGAGCCGCGGCGTCCGCCCAGCCCACGCCACCACGGGTACGATCGCCAGCCCCACCAGCACGAAGATGGCCGCCGCCGGGAACCAGCCCCAGCCACCGGTGGTCACCCCCAGCGCGGTCAGCCCGGCGGGGGCGATCAGGTACTGCACCTGGGAGCCAAGCCGGAACGCCCCCACGTACGCGCCGCGTTGTTCGGCCGGTGGCAGAGCAGCGGTGAGCCCCCAGGCGCCCGCCGACTCGATCAGCTCGGCCACGATCAGCAGCGTTGCGGCGGCCACCAGCACCACCACCGTGAGCGGGCCCCGGGTGACCCCGGAGATCGGCAGGACCAGGCAGAACAGGGCGATCAGCAGGGCGCCCCGGCGGGAGGCCCGTGCCGCGCCCGCAGCGGTGTCGGCGCCCTGGCTGGCGCGTACCTGGAGCAGCACGATCAGGATTGTGTTGAGCAGCACCAGCCCGGCGATCACCGTCTTCGGGGCGTCGGTGTGGGTGAGGATCCAGAGCGGCAGCACCGTCAGGTAGAGCGTCTGGTGGGCGGTGAGCAGACCGGACAGCAGGGACACCGCCACGAACGGGCGGTCCCGCAGCACGGCGAGCCGACTCATCGGCTCCGCCGGCCGGGCCGCCTGGGCCAGCCGGGGCAGTCGACGCACGAAGAGGGCCGTCACCAGGAAGACCGCCGCGATGAACCAGACCATCCCCCGGTACGCCGCGGTCGTGTCCACGGCCAGCACCAGGCCACTGATCACCGCGCCGAGCCCGAACCCGACGTTCAGCGACGAACGCTGGTACGCCATCGCCGTGACCCGCTCGGCCGGGGGGAGCGCGTTGATCGAGTAGACCTGACGGGCGACCCCGGTGGTGGCCTCCACGGCGGCCAGCGCCACCACCACGGCCAGGAAGCCGGCGAAGCCGCCCACGAACGGGTAGGTCGCGAAGAGCACCGCGTCCAGCACCAGCCCGACCACCCAGACCCGCTGCGGCCCGTACCGGTCGGTGAGCCCGCCCAGCGGCACCGTGCCCAGCAGCGACACCCCCGCCGCGATGGACAGGCCCAGCCCGACCTGGGCGGCGCTGAGCCCGAGCGCCCGGGTGAAGAAGACGGCGCTGCCGGCGTGGAACAGGCCGCTGCCGACGGCGTTGACCATGGCCTGCACGGCCAGGGCGCGAGTCAGCCCGGCTGGCGGTACGACGTTTCGGACAACGGTGCGAATGGTGTCTCTGGCCCCCATGGCAGGTGAGTGAAGCGTGCCCCCATGACGGCGGTCGAGTCTTTTAGGCTCAACCGAATCCTGCTCTGGGGGTGCGTGTGTCCGAGTTGCGGTTCAGCCTGGCCGACGTGGCGGGAGTGCGGCTTGCCGTGTCGCCGGCCAACGAGACGGTCATGAGCATGTGGGCACTGGCCGACCCGGTCCGCTACGCGGTGCACCTGCCGTGGATCGACCGGGCCCGGGTGACTCTGCGTTCTCCCGAGGTTGCCTCCCGGGTCCGACCGCTGCTGGAGCTGACCCAGCGGGGTTGCTGGCTGCCCGACTTCCTCACCCCGGCGGCCCGACCGAACGTGGAGATGACCGAGCAGCTCGATCAGATCGCGGCGACGCCGCCGGACGTGGTGGTTCAGGATCTGCTGGCGACCACTCCGCGCCGGCCGCTGAGTCCGTTCGGGCGGGCGCTGCTCACCGACCCTCGTGGGCTGCTGCCGGAGCTCGTCGACGCGGTGCGGGTCTGGTACGACGAGGCGATCGCCCCGGCCTGGCCGCGGATGCGCGCGCTGCTCGACGCCGACGTGGCGTACCGGGCCGCGCAACTCGCCGAGGGCGGTGCCGGGCGGTTGTTCGAGCAGCTCCACCCGAGCCTGCGCTGGCTTGGAGACCGGGTGGTCAGCGACGACCCGTTCGAGCGGGACTTCGACCTGCGCGGTCGTGGGTTGGCGCTGAGTCCGGGCGTGTTCACCAACCGGCGGGTGCTGTGGAACCTGTTGGAGGATTCGTTGCCGGCCGGGGCGTACCCGGTCCGGGCGGTCGGGACGCTCTGGGAGGCGACCGCGCCGCCTCCCGGCGACCCGCTCGCACGGGTGATCGGCCCCGGCCGGGCCGCACTGCTGCACCTGCTCGACGCGGCGACCACCACCACCACCGACCTGGCCCGACTCACCGGGATGTCGGCCGGAAACGTCTCCCAGCACCTGGCCGCGCTGCACGCCGCCGGCCTGGTCCACCGGTCTCGACAGGGCCGGCACGTTCTCTACCGCAACACCGAGGCCGCGACGGTCCTGCTGCGCGCCAGCCGGGGCGGGTAGCTCCGGCGGTCGATCAGCGGAGCAGCAGGTCGGCCAGCGGTCGGCGGTGCCGCAGGCCGGTCTCCTCGGCGACTAGGTCGGCCGGGAGGCTGAGCGGGTCGCCGAGTTGCCCGACGGCGACCACCGCGTACGGCCGCACGTCGGCGGGCAGGTGCAGGTCGGCGGCGAGCCCGGCGCGATCGATGGTGAGGACCTGGCGTACGTGCAGCCCGAGCGCGGTGGCCTGCACGCTGAGGTGGGCGACCGCCTGTCCCAGGTCGTAGGCGACCCCGTCCGCCGGTGCGGCGTCGGTGTCGACGTGCGCGGCGAGGAGCAGCGCGGCGGCCCGGTGGGCCCAGCGCTGGTCGCGCTCGGGGAGGTTGACCAGGATCCGCTTCCAGGTCTCGTCATCGCGGTGACCGAGAGTGAACCGCCAGGGCTGACGGTTGCCCAGCGAGGGTGCCCAGCGGGCCGCCTCCAGCAGTGAGGCCGCCTCCGCCCGACCCAGTACCTCGGTCGGGTCGAACGCCAGCGGGCTCCAGCGGTAGGCGAGTAGCGGGGTGAGGTCGGCCATACGAGCATCGTCCTTTATGGGTGATTCGCCCCTCAGGAAGGGTTCGCCAAATGTGGGCAAGAGCACCCGTAACGGGACGAAGATCAGGGCGTTCCCGCGCCCGAGCTACCGGTCGGGTCGGGTGTCGGCGGAGCCGCGGTGTCCAGCGGTTCCTCGTCCACCACCACCGGGCCGGCCAGCTGCACGGTGGCCGGTGCCGGGCCGGGCGGGGCGGCCAGCTTCAGCGTGCCGGTCTCCGTCCGGACGCCGGTCGGTGTGCCGTCCCGGTCGTAGCAGTAGATGCCGACGTCCAGCGGGGCGTTGAGCGAGGCGGAGGTGGAGTCCACCGAGTAGCAGGTGCCGGTGAGCCCCTTGGGCGGGTCGGCCGGGGCGACGGCGAGCGGCGCGCGTCGGTCGGTGAGCACGTCCAGCCAGTCGGTGAGCGGGTGCTGGACCCGGGGATCCAGCCGGCGCGGCAGGGCGTCGTCGCGCTCGCCGAGGCGTACGCAGCGGGCCGGGTTCGGCCGGCCGGCCGACGGCAGGGCGCACTGGAACAGCCCGTCGGCGGTGGCGGCCAGCGAGACATCAGCGGTGCCGCCCAGCGCGCCACCCGGCACGTCAACCCGCCAGCTGCCATCGTTCGCGCTGGTGAACACGATCATGCGGTCCGGTTGACCGGCCCGGCTGAACGCGTACTGCGCCACCAGATGGCGGTCCTGGGCCGCCGCGGCCAGTGCCGCCAACTCGTCGCGGGCGGCGGCCACCTCGACCGGCCCGGGATCGGTCGGTGGCGGGGTTGGAGGCTGCTCGCTGGTGCAGGCGACCAGGAGCGCCGGCAGGGCGAGCGCGAGCGGCCCGAGCACACGGCCGGCCGAGCGGATGAGGACGGGCACCGGCCCATTCTGGTGTGTGCGGGCGGGCGGCGGGTGCCGGCGCGCACGCGGCTCGCCCCGGCGTGTCGGGCGGGACCGCGTCGGCGTACCGCCCGACCTGGTGAGGCGGGGCGCCCGCCCCGCCCGTGGCGCGCGCGGGCCGGATGATGGGATCACCCGACCCGCCGCCGCGACCCGCCGGATACCCTCAAGTGGTTTGACACGCGCCGCCGGCCCCGGTTCCGGCGGCGTCGGCACGCTCAGGGTCGCTGGGAGGGAGTGCACCGTCGTGGCACTCGTGGTGCAGAAGTACGGCGGGTCCTCCGTCGCCAACGCCGAGCGCATCAAGCGGGTGGCCGAGCGCATCGTCGCCGCCCGCAAGGCCGGCGACGACGTGGTGGTGGTGGTCTCCGCGATGGGGGACAGCACCGACGAGCTGCTCGACCTGGCCAACCAGGTCAGCCCGCTGCCGCCGGGCCGTGAGCTGGACATGCTGCTCACCGCCGGGGAGCGGATCTCCATGGCGCTGCTGGCCATGGCCATCCACAACCTGGGGTACGAGGCCCGCTCGTTCACCGGCTCGCAGGCCGGCGTGATCACCACCTCGGTGCACGGCCGGGCGCGGATCATCGACGTCACCCCCGGGCGGCTCAAGGGTGCGCTCGACGAGGGGTCGGTGGTCATCGTGGCCGGCTTCCAGGGCGTCTCGCAGGACACCAAGGACGTCACCACGCTGGGCCGGGGCGGTTCGGACACCACGGCTGTGGCGCTCGCCGCCGCGCTGCACGCCGATGTATGCGAGATCTACACCGACGTCGACGGCATCTTCACCGCGGACCCGCGGATCGTCCCCAACGCCCGGCACATCCGGCAGATCACCTACGAGGAGATGCTGGAGCTGGCCGCGTGCGGCGCGAAGGTGCTGCACCTGCGTAGCGTGGAGTACGCCCGCCGGGCGGGGTTGCCGATCCACGTCCGTTCGTCATACTCGACCAACACCGGCACGATGGTCACCGGATCGATGGAGGACCTTTCCGTGGAGCAGGCACTGATCACCGGCGTTGCGCACGACCGCAGCGAGGCCAAGATCACGATCGTCGGCGTGCCCGACGAGCCGGGCGCCGCTGCGCGGATCTTCGACACCGTCGCCGGCGCCGAGATCAATATCGACATGATCGTGCAGAACGTCTCCACCGAGGGCACCGGCCGGACCGACATCTCGTTCACCCTGCCCAAGACCGACGGCCCGACCGCGATGGCCGCGCTCAGCAAGATCCAGGAGTCGGTCAAGTTCAAGGGCCTGCTCTACGACGACCACGTCGGCAAGGTCTCGCTGATCGGTGCCGGCATGCGCTCGCACCCCGGCGTGGCCGCCGGCTTCTTCGCCGCGCTCGGCGCGGCCGGGGTCAACATCGAGATGATCTCCACCTCCGAGATCCGGGTCTCCGTGGTCTGCCGGGACACCGACCTGGACGCCGCCGTCCGCGCCATCCACGACGCGTTCGAGTTGGGCGGCGACACCGAAGCCGTGGTCTACGCGGGGACGGGTAGGTAGCGCCGATGACGGCGCTGCCCACCCTCGCAGTGGTCGGAGCGACCGGTGCCGTCGGCACCGTGATGTGTGAGCTGCTCACCGGGCGTCGCAACGTCTGGGGTGAGATCCGCCTGCTCGCCTCCGAGCGCTCCGTCGGGCGGCGGGTGCGCTGCAGGGGTGAGGATCTCGTCGTCCAGGCGCTGACCCCGGAGGCGTTCGACGGCGTCGACGTGGCGATGTTCGACGTACCCGACGAGGTCTCCGCCGAGTGGGCGCCGATCGCCGTCGCCCGCGGCGCGATCGCGGTGGACAACTCCGGCGCCTTCCGGATGGACCGGGACGTCCCGCTGGTGGTCCCGGAGATCAACCCGGAGCAGGTCCGTAACCGGCCCCGGGGCATCATCGCGAACGCCAACTGCACCACCCTCACGATGATCATCGCGGTCGCCCCGCTGCACCGTGAGTACGGCCTGCGGGAGTTGGTGCTCGCCTCCTACCAGGCGGTCTCCGGGTCCGGCCAGGCCGGCGTCGACATCCTGCACGACCAGCTCACCAAGGTCGCCGGGGACCGGTTGCTCGGCTCGCGGACCGGCGACGTCCGGCAGGCGGTCGGCGACGACCTGGGCCCGTTCCCGGCGCCGCTGGCGCTCAACGTGGTGCCCTGGGCCGGCTTGCCGGCCGACGGCGGCTGGTCGTCGGAGGAGATGAAGGTCCGCAACGAGTCGCGGAAGATCCTCGGCCTGCCCGACCTCAAGGTCTCCGCGACCTGCGTGCGGGTGCCGGTGGTGACCGGCCACTCGGTGGCCGTACACGCGGTCTTCGCCACCGAGGTGGACGCCGAGGGCGCCCGCGAGGCGCTGCGCAACGCCCCCGGAGTGATCCTGGTCGACGATCCGGCCGCGGGAGAGTTCCCGATGCCGATCGACGCGGTCGGCACGGACCCGTCCTGGGTCGGCCGGATCCGCCGCGCCCTCGACGATCCGCGCGCCCTGGACCTCTTCATCACCGGCGACAACCTCCGCAAGGGCGCCGCCCTCAACACGGCCCAGATCGGCGAACTCCTGGCCAAGGACCTGACCCAGTAACCTCCCTCGCCCTCCCTACCCCACCACCTCCCAGCGTCGATCATGGAGTCGTGGTGGGCGTTAGATCCAATCACGCCCCTTTTGGGACGCACCACAACTCCATGATCGACGCTGGTGGGGGTGGGGGTGGGGGTTAGGCGGCGGATAGGTGGACGCCGTCTCGGCCCTGGCGTTTCACGGCGTAGAGGGCCTGGTCGGCGCGGCGGAGGGTGCGGTCTGGTGACTCGCCGGGGTGGGGCAGCGCGACGCCCACGCTGATCGTGCGGCCGGTGCGCCGGGCCGCCTCGGTCAGCCGCTCGGCGATCCGGACCGCCTCGTCCGGGCGGCTCACCTCGATCACCGCGACGAACTCGTCGCCGCCGATCCGGTACAGCTCGTCACCGTGCCGCAGCGCCCCCTCCAACGCCCGCGCCAGCCCGACCAGCACCCGGTCGCCGGCCTGGTGGCCGTACGTGTCGTTGACGATCTTGAAGCCGTCCACGTCGATCGCCAGCAGGGCCGTACGCCCCGGGGTCGCCGCCGCGATCCGCTGCCCGAACGGGCCGGTGTGCCGCAGCCCGGTCAGCGGGTCGGAGCTGGCCTGCTCACGCAGCCGCGCCAGCGTGCGCAGCCGGTCCAGGTTGGTCCAGGCCTGCCCGGCAAGCAGTTCCATCAGGCTGACCGTGGTCGGGTCCGGGCGCAGCAACCGCTCGTCGGCGACCAGCAACACCCCGCCAGCGTCCGACGGTCCGACCGGTACGGCGATCAGTGTGCGCACCCCGGCCCTGGTCAGCGGCCGGTAGTCCGCGGTCGGTGGGTGCTCCGCCTCGCCCAGCGTGTATCCGGCGCCGTACCGGTGCGCCCGGTCGACCATCCGGTCGAGCGCGGCCGGAGTCGCCTCGGTCAGCTCGGCCCGGATCCGGGTCTCCAGCTCGCCGGGGACCAGCGGCGGCGGCCCGATCTCGGCGCCCTCCGGGCCGGCGATCAGCAGCACCGCCGTGGAGAGCGTCGAGACCTCGCGGGCGGCGCAGGTCGCCGCACCGAGCACGGCCCCCTCGGTTGGCGCCGAGGAGAGTGCGGCGGCGTGCCGGAGCAGCTTCTCGCTGGGACTCTCCGCTGGCGGGCCGCCGAGCGCGACGATCCTCGCCCCGAGCCGGGCGGCCAGTCGCTGGGCGGTCTGCCGCCACGGCTCCAGGTCGACGGGCTCGCTCCACTGCAGGTCGAGGACGCCGATCGCCCGGCCCGCCGGGTCCAGCACCGGCACGCACAGCTCCGCGGTCACGTCCGGGCGTACCGGCAGATAGTCCGGATCGGCGGTGACATCCGGGACGACGGCGGTGGTGGCGGTGGCGTACACCCGGCCGACGATCCCGGTCCGCGTCGGCACGGTGGCGAAGACCTGCCAGGCGCCGGTCGCCGCGACGCAGCGCAGCCGGTCGTGGACCTCCAGCAGCACGGAGATGGTCGCCGGGGTGTGGTGGGCCAGCGCGTTGACCGTCCACCGACAGGCCTCCGGCGTGCTCGACGCCATCGGCAGGCGGACGGAGACGTCACGGATGACTTGCTGATGATCCACTCGCACGTCGTTCCAGGTAGGGGAGGGGTCGGCCGGCGCCGAGCCGTGAGATCAAGCGTACCCAGGGTGATCCGGGCGTCGGCCGGGCTTCGTACACATGTGCTATCCACAGGCTGTGGACGCAGCCTGTGGGCGCGGGACCCCGGGAGGCATCCATCGCCGATAGCGTGGACCTTCCCGCACCGAGGAGGCGGCACGTGCTCATCGCCCAGCTCAGTGACCCGCATCTGACCACCGGCCTGCTCGCCGCCGAACCGGCCGCGGGGCTGCACCGCGCGCTCGGCCGCGTGCTGGCGCTGCGGCCCCGACCGGACTGCGTGGTGATCACCGGTGACCTGGTCGACCACGGCCGGCCCGACGAGTACGCCGCGCTGCGCGAGCTGATCGGCCGGTTCCCGCTGCCGGTGCACCTGGTCACTGGCAACCACGACGACCGGGAGTCGCTGCTCGACGCCTTCGGCGGCACACCCTGGCTCGGCGGCGGGTTCTCCGCGTACTACCACGTGGACCACGAGGCGGCGACCGTCGTGGTGCTCGACTCGCTCATCCCCGGCAGCGACGCCGGCCAACTTGGCGAGGAGCAGCTCGGCTGGCTCGACGGCGTGCTGGCCGGACGGCCCGACGTGCCCGCCGTGGTCTGCCTGCACCACCCGCCGGTCGCGGTCGGCATCGCGGTGGCCGACGCCATCCGGCTCGCCGACTCCGACGCGCTCGCCGAGGTGATCGGCCGGCACGGGCACGTCGTACGCGTCGCCGCCGGGCACCTGCACCGCCCGGTCACCACGGGGTACGCCGGCACGGTGCTCACCGTGGCACCCAGCACCTGGCGGCAGAGCACGCTCACCATGAGCGCCGATGAGCAGATCGGCTGGGTCGCCGAACCGACCGCCTTCCTGCTGCACCTGGTCGAGTCGGGCGGTTGCGTGACGCACACGGTCCAGGTCAGCCACTCCGCAGGCCAGACCTGCGGCTTCTGAGGGCGCCCGTCGTGGTCGACACCGAGGAGCGGCTGGTCTGGTACGTCGCGTACGGCTCGAACATGCACGCCGACCGGTTGGCGTGGTACATCCGCGGCGGCTGCCCGCCCGGCGGGCGACGGACGTACCCGGGCTGCCGGGACCCCCGCCCACCGAGCCGTTCGGTGCCGGTGTCGCTGCCCGGCGGGATCTACTTCGCCGGCGAGTCCGGTGCCTGGACCGGCGGCATGGCCTTCTACGACCCGCAGCTACCGGGCGTGGCCGCGGCCCGCGCCTACCTGGTCACCGTCGAGCAGTTCACCGACATCGCGGCGCAGGAGATGTACCGGCCAACGGGTGACACGGCCGACCTGGTCCCGGCGACCGGCGCGGCGATCGATGCGGCCGTCGCCGAGGGACGGGCCACGCTCGGCCCCGGACGCTACGAGACGCTGGTCTGCCCGGGCCAGCACACCGGGCTGCCGATGCTCACCTTCACCGCCCCGGAACCCGCACCCGCCAAGCGGTGCCGGCCGCCGGCGCCGGTCTACCTCAGCATGATCGCCCGAGGGTTGCGCGAGTCGCACGGATGGCCGGCCGGCCGGATCGCCAGCTACCTGGCGCAGCGCCCCGGAGTCGCGGACGGCTGGCCGCCCGACGCCGTCACGACGCTGGTCACCGAGGCGCTCGCCGTCGACTGACACCCCGGGTCACGCCGGCTGTCCCCGTCCTGTCTGGACCCGGGCGACAGCGACGTCCCGCGACGTGCGGTCAACCGTCGGTCACGTCGGCGTCATCCGACCGTCCGGGCATATTCGCAGCACTGACGTGCTGCCGGCTCGACCGGTCGGCGTCCGGATGAGAGGCTGTCCGGGCGGGCGGCGATCCCAACCGCCGGCATCCGCGATCGATCCTTCCGACGGCGTCGGTCGGCGGCCCGGTCGACCCACAGTCCGGGCACCGCACGCGCCGATTCTCATGAGGAGTTTCATGTCCATCCCCGGGATGCGTCGGGCCGCCGTCGGCCTGACCGCGCTCGCGGTGGCCGCGCTCGGCGCGGTCGCCACCAGCCCCGAGCAGGCCGACGCGAGGCCGAAGCCGGTCGACGTCACCCTGCTGGCCCTCAACGACTTCCACGGCAACCTCGAACCCCCGAGCGGGTCCAGCGGCACCATCGCCGGGCAGGCCGCGGGCGGTGTCGAGTTCCTGTCGACCCACCTGGCCGAGCTGCGCGCCGCCGCCAAGAAGAAGAACACCATCACGGTCGCCGCTGGTGACCTGATCGGCGCGTCGCCGCTGCTCTCCGCCGCGTTCCACGACGAGCCGACCATCGAGGCGCTGAGCATGGCCGGGCTGGACTACGCCAGCGTCGGCAACCACGAGTTCGACGAGGGCGCCGCCGAGCTGCTGCGGATCCAGAACGGCGGCTGCCACCCGGTGGACGGCTGCGCCGACGGCACCCCGTACCAGGGCGCCGGGTTCCAGTACCTGTCCGCGAACGCCTTCAAGACCGCGACCGGCAAGCCGCTGATGGCGCCGTACGCGATCCACAAGGTGCAGGGCGTCAAGGTCGGCTTCATCGGGATGACCCTGGAGGGCACCCCGGAGATCGTCAGCCAGCAGGGCGTCGCCGGCCTAACCTTCGCCGACGAGGCGGTCACCGCCAACCGGTACGCCCGCGAGCTGCGCCGCCAGGGTGTGGAGGCGATCGTCGTGCTGCTGCACGAGGGCGGCACCCAGGCCGCGACCGGCGGCATCAACGACTGCGTCGGCATGACCGGGCCCATCGTGGACATCACCAACCGGATGGACCCGTCGATCGACGTGGTGGTCAGCGGGCACACCCACCAGGCGTACAACTGCGACATCAACGGCAAGCTGGTCACCAGCGCCAGCTCGTTCGGTCGCCTGGTCACCGACATCGACCTCAAGATCGACCGTCGGACCGGGGACGTGCTCTCCGCCGCCGCGGAGAACGTCGTGGTCAGCCGGGACGTGGCCAAGGACCCGAAGCAGACCGCCCTGATCAACCGGTACAAGACCGTGCTCGGCCCGGTCGCCGGCCGCCAGGTCGGCGAGACCACCCAGGCGATCACCCGGAGCCAGGAAACCCTCTTCGGTACGAGTCTGGGCGAGTCCCCGCTGGGCAACCTGATCGCCGACGCGCAGTTCGCCGCCACCGACGACGAGCAGGGCGCCGTCGCCGCCTTCATGAACCCGGGCGGGGTACGGGCCGACCTCGACGCCGGCCTGGTCACCTACGAGGAGGCGTTCACGGTGCAGCCGTTCGCCAACAACCTGGTGACGCTGGACCTGACCGGTGCGCAGCTCTACTGCGTCCTGGAGCAGCAGTTCGTCACCGGCCGGACGCTGTACCCGTCCTCGACCGTCGGTTACGTGGTCGACCCGAACGGCACCACCGGCACCGTGGCTGACCCGTGCGCGGGCACCCGGGTGGTCCGGGGCAGCCTCACCCTCGGCGGCACCGCGGTCGACACCGCCGCCACCTACCGGGTGACGGTGAACAACTTCCTGGCCGGCGGCGGTGACGGGTTCAGTGCCCTCACCGGCGGGACGAACCTGGTCACCGGGCAGATCGACCTGGACGCGTTCGTGGCGTACCTGACCGCGCAGTCGCCGGTCTCCGCGCCGACGCTGAACCGGATTCGCACCACCGCCGAGGTCCCCGCCGCCTGACGGACGACCCCGTGACGATCGGGCCCCGGAGCATCGGCTCCGGGGCCCGACCCGTCTCCGGCGCACACCGCGCCCGCCGGGCGCACACCGCGCCCGCCGCGCCCGCCGCACACCGCGCCCCGCCGCGCACCGTGCCCGCTGTTCCCGGCCGCCAGCGGCGGCATGATCACGCTCGATCCAGGATGTAGTGGCCTCCCGGCGCGGCGGTTTCAGGTGCCTGTTGCAACGAGGTGTTTGTTGAGTGCTTCGGCTGGATTTTGCCAGTTGAGGGTTTGGCGTGGTCGTCCGTTGAGTTCCCGGGCGACGGCGTCGAGATCGTCCTGGCTCCAGGTGCGGAAGTCGGTGCTTGACCTTGGGAAGTACTGGCGCAGGAGACCGTTGGACGCTCCTATGTTTGTCAAGCTCCGTGCGGGAGGTTGATGGAGGGTGTCGGCTGGCGGGTCGCGGCTTGGATGCGGCGGTAGAGCCGGCGGGCAAGGATGCGTTTGAGGCTGCGACGGACGTCGCGGTGGGTTTTGCCCTGCACGGTGCGGCTGGCTTCGTAGTCGCGTGACTCTTGGTGGCAGCGTAGGCGCGTTATCGCGATCGTATGGAGGGCGCGGTTGAGGTCACGGTCCCCGCCGCGGCTGAGCCGGTGGCGGGTGCGTTGCCCGCTGCTGGCCTCCAGAGGGGC
>NZ_JBEXIK010000030.1:0-76845 GCF_040608515.1 Micromonospora sp. NPDC005173 | reverse complement strand
TAGCCCATTCCGTCAGATTCACAACGAGGATCATACAACACTAAAAGCACCTAACAGTCACTCATGGACACTCCACAACAAGCAGTTAGCAACCCTTCCCGAGCCCAGGGCAGGCCAGGAGCACTTCCTCTATCGGTCCAGACCGTCGTCGATGACACCACCTCGAAGATGCATTTCGCCTGTTTGGTGTTTCCGTCCCGACCTGCGCGAGGCTGTCGGCCCACGCGGTGAGCGTCAGATGGCCTCCGCCTTGGCCACCTTCCATTCCCCGTCGACCGGGACCAGTGTGAGCACCACCCGGTTCTGGTCGACCTTCTCCCCCGCCGTGTTCACGTTGCGCCGGTACTGGTTGAGGTACACGAGCAGCTCGACCCGTTGGGCGGTCGCGGTCACCACGCCCGTCGCGGACACCTCCGCCGAAACGACCGCCTGCTGCGTGGCCGCGGTCTGCTTCAACGCCGCTGTGGTCTGCTCGTACTCCTTGCCGAACGGGCCGGTCGCGAAGGTGCGGCCGTTGGCGACGCTGTCGTCGAAGGTGCGGTAGTCGTAGGAGAAGATCGCCTTGGCGGCGGCGGGCGCGGTGGCCAAGGCCTGTCGTACGGCCGCATCCCGCTGCCCGGCGCGGTGGTCGCCCCACCAGCCGAAACCGGCGACGGCGGCCGCGAGCACGATCGCGACGGCCAGGGCCGGGACGAGCCGGATCCGGGCCGGGCGCCGCCAGAGGACGCGCGGCCGTCGCACGAATTCGACCAAAGTACCCACAGGTCCTCCCTCTCTCAGCCGACGAACTGCAGGCGGGACACGAGCCAAAGGCCCGATTCGTTGTCGCGGACCAGGTCCAGCTGGATCCGGTAGTGCGACGGCCGCCCCTCGGGTGCCTTGACGTTCTTGACGGTGGCGTCGACGGCCACCAGCACGACCGCCCGGCGGCGGTCGCCGGAGACCAGCCCGGCCCGCAGCACCGACCCGCGCGAGTCGACCTTGTTCTCCACGACCGCAGCGCGCACCTGCGACTGCCCCCGGGTGAACTCATCCCGGAAGTCGCCGGTGGCCCCGGTCGTGATCCGCTGGATGTCCCGGTCGACGCTGGCCGCGCTGACCGAGACGAAGTTGACGCTGGCCTGTTTGGCTGCCGCGACGGCCGCCTGCCGGGCCTGCTCCGTCGCCCGGTCGACGTACCACCGGCGCCCGGTCACGCCGGCGGCGGTGAGCGTCGCAGCGAGGAGCACCACGAGCACGACGATGGACATCCGTCGCCGTCCCGCCGGCACGGCCCTGGCCGGCTCGCCCTCGGAACGCTCACCGGAGGGCTTCTCCAGCGGACCGTCCGCGCTCGCCGGGTCGTCGCCGCCCACCGGATCCTCGAACTCCGTCGGGTCCTCGACCGGTTCCTGGTCGAGCCGCCGCAGCAGGTCCTCGATCGGCTCCGTCGGTCGGGGAAGCTGGCGGGGGACGATCCGACGCTGCGACGCCCGGCCCGGAGCCCCAGCCTTCGCCCCCTTGATGACTTTCAGCGTGTGGTCCCTGCGGGCCCGCATCGCCACCTCCTTCTTCGCGCCGGTCACCGGGTCACCCCGGCGAGCAGCAGCTGCTTCCACGACTGGTCCCCGGCCATCCGGGACTGACCCCCGGTTCCGCCGAACTGCAATGGCCGGCCGTCCGAGCCGAGCACCAGGCCGGTCGCGGGGTCGTACCCGCCGGTCCCGGTCCCGGCGGGCGGGGCGGCGGCTGACGGCCCCGGGTCGGGGGCCGGTTCCCGGCCGCCCGGTCGGGGGGCGTTGGCGGCACCGCGCACGCTGGCGCCGCCCGCGCGATCCCCTGCTCCGCACGTGGTTCCGCCGCCGCGGTATACGCAGGACGGCGGATCGTTGACGTTGAGGACCAGGCCGAGGTGGGCGGTGCCGTCGCCCGGCGTGACGGTGAAACCGCCGGCGACGGCGATCGGGTACACCACCAGCAGGTGCTCGATGCCGGGCAGCCGCCGGGCGGCGATGCCGTTGACGGTCACCAGGTTGCCGAGCAGGGTGCCGACCGTCGGTTCCAGCCCGCGCAGCAACGCGACCAGTTCCCGCCCGGCGGGAGGCCCGGCGGCGAGCAGCCGCCGCAGGTCCGGGTCGGCGTCGCGGACGGTGGCCGCCAGCTGGGCCAGTCCTGCCGCCCACCGGCGCAGCGCCTCGGCCGACTCGGCCTGGGTGGTGAGCACGGTTCGTCCGTCGTTGATCAGCGTGAGTGTCTCCGGCAGGCGGGTGGTCGCCTCGGTCAGCAGCGCGTCCCCGTGGTCGAGGATCCGGGCCAGGGCCAGCTCGTTGCCCTCGAACGCGGTGCCGAGTTCGGTGATCAGGACGGTGAGATCCTCCGGGTCGACGGAGCGGACCAGGGCGTCGAGGTTGCTCAGCAGCACCTCCGGCGCCAGCGGGACACCGGTCCGGTCGGCCGGGATCACCGCGCCGTCAGCGAGGTACGGCCCGCTGTCGCGCTCCGGACGCAGGTCCACGTACTGCTCGCCGACGGCGGAGCGTTGCGCCACCACGGCCCGCAGGTCATCCGGTACCCGGACGTCGCGCTGCAACCGCAGGTCGGCGCGGACCCCGTCACCGCGCAGGGCGACTCCGGCGACCCGGCCGACGGGCACCCCGCGGTAGGTGACCGGGGCGTTGGGGAAGATGCCGCCGGCCCGGGCCAGGTCCATGTGGACGACGTAGCTTCCGCCGAGCAGCCGGTCGCCCAGCCCGACGTAGCGGATGCCGACGTAGCTGACGCCGAGGACGCTCACCAGCAGGAACGCCAGAACCTGCACCTTCGCGGTACGTCCGATCATGGCTTCAGCCCCCCTCCCAGGACGTCCGGCAGGCTGCCGATCTGTCCGATCACCGCGCCGGTCAACGGCAGGACGCACTGCGCCGACATGACCGTGCCCGCGGGCAGTTCGGTCTCGACGGGAAAGACCGTGCCCGGTGGTACGAGGCCCTTCGGCAGGATCAGTCCGCCGATGGGCACCGTCGAGCCGGGCTTGAGCAGGACGCAGCCCTCCGGCAGCAGACAGTCCTTCGGCGGCGTCCAGGTCGCGGGGAAGTTGCGCGGGTCGGGCAGGCACTTCAGGATCGGCAGGTCGGGCAGCGGACGGGACCCGCCGCGAGGTCGCGGGGTGGCAGGTGCGGGGCCACCCGCCGCTGGAGCCCCGCCGCGGCTAGCCCCCGGTGACGGCGTGGCCGGACGGGCCGGGGCGGCGGGGGCCGCGGCGACCAGGTTCGCCAGGATCGACGCCGAGTCGAGGTCGGCGGTGACGGAGAGGTTGACGAAGTCGCCGACGATCGCGCCGGTGACGTTCGGTGGGAACGGGTAGGACAGCATGAAGTCCAGCGACTTCGGCAGGTCGTCCCCGGCCCGTGCCAACTGCTCCAGGATCGGTTGCAGCGCCCGAACGTCGGCCAGGGTGTCGTCGCGGCTCCGGTTGACGACCTGGGTGCCGACGTCGCCCAGCTGGTCCAGAGCGGTCAGCGCCCGGGTCAGTTGGGCGCGCTGGCCGGCCAGCACGGTCAGGCCGGGGGCGAGTGAGTCCACGGCCTCGCCGAGCACCTGCTTCTGCCGGTCAAGCCGGCCGCTGAGCCGGTCCAGGGCGTCGAGGGCGCGGACCAGATCGGCCTTCTGCTTGTCCAGCCCGCCGATGAACGTGTCGAGCTGGCGCAGCGCGTCCCGGACCGCGGGTTCCCGTCCGTCGAGTGCGGTGCCGAGCTCCTGATTGATGGTCCTCAGTTGCGCCAGACCGCCCCCGTTGAGCAGCAGCCCGAGGGCGGCGAGGACCTCTTCCACCTCGGCGCCGCGAGCGGTCCGGGACAGCGGGATGAGGTCGCCGTCGGCGAGTCGACCGCTGGCGGCGCCGGTGGGCGGCGCCGCGATGGTCACGTACTTCTCGCCCAGCAGGCTGCTCTGCCGGACGGCGGCCGTTGCGTTGGACGGCAGCCGTACCTCTGCGCCGATGCGCAGGGTTACCTGGGCGGTCCAGCCCGCCAGGGAGATCTTCTCCACGCTGCCGACCGTCACGTCGTCGACCTTCACAGCGGCCTGCGGCACAAGGTCGAGCACGTCGCTGAACTCGGCGGTGACGGCGTACCCGTCGCCCTTCGGGGCGCCGCCGGGCAGCGGCAGGTCGGTGAGGTCGGGCAGGCCGCATCCGGCCGGCAGCATCGCCACCACGATCGCGCACGCCAGGGTCCGCAGTGTGCGGGCGGTCATGACAAACCCCGCAGGATGCCGCCGAGGGTGGGGTCGCTGGTGATGCCGGGGCCGCCCGGCGCCTGGTCGGGGATCGGCGCACCGGGGGAATCGAGGGGAGGATTTCCCGGTGAGGACCCGCCGGTCGCCGGGGCGCCGGGCGGCAGCTTGAGGAGCTTGCGCAGCTGGTCGGTCATGGGCAGCCCGCGGGAGTGCAGGGTCTGCGCGAGTGCCAGGCACTTGGCGGGCACCTGGGCCGCGGGCAGCTGGTCCACTATCAGTGAGCAGGCGAAGCCAGCAGGGTCGTAGGGACCCATTACGTTGTCGCGGGTGTCCAGGGTGCCGGATCGCGGGTTGTAGGCGAGGCTGAGGTTGCCAAGGGCGAGCGGGGCGACGTCGAGGATGTCGATGACGGCCTGCTGCTGGCGGACCAGGATGCCGGTGATGTCCGCCAGCGCGGCGACGTTGGAGGTCAACGCGTCCCGGTTCTGCCGCACGAACGTGGTCACGTCGGCCAGCGCGGTGGAGAGGTTGCGCAGCGCGGCGGCCAGTTCGTCGCGTTCCCCGGCGAGTTGTTCGGCGACGTCGGCCAACTGCTGGTTGAAGGCGCGCACCTCCCGGTCGCTGCGGGCCAGCGCGGTGGTGAAGCGTTGCAGGTTGACCACCGACCCGAAGAGGTCCTGCCGCCCGGCGGAGAGGGTGGCCAGTGCCAGGGACAGGCCGTCGAGGGTCTCGTGCAGGTTCTGGCCGTTGCCCTCCAGGTTGGCGCGTCCGGTGGCGACCAGGTCGGACAGGGCACCATCGCGGTTGGCGCCCTCCGGGCCGAGGGTGCGGTTGAAGTCGTCGAGCGCCTGGTAGATGTCGTCGATCTCCATCGGAGCAGCGGTCCGCTCCAGCGGTATCTCGGCCCCGTCGGCGAGCGCGGCTCCGCCAGCGTAGGCGGGGGTGAGCTGGACGTAGCGGTCGCTGACCACGCTGGGCGGCACGATGAGCGCCTGCGCGTCGGCGGGAACGGCGATCCCGGGGTCGTAGGACATGGTCACCTGGACGGTGCGGCCCTGCGGGGTCACGGCGACCACCTCGCCGACGCGGACGCCCAGCACCCGCACGTCCGATCCGGGGTACACCCCGACGGCGCGGGTGAAGTGGGCGACCACCCGCCGCGGGGATGTGCCGCCGCGGAGAACGACCACGCCGGCGGCGACGGCTACCAGGAGGACGGTGGTGACGGCGATCGGTCGTCGCCACCGCTGGATGGGACCGGGCATCAGCGGCCTCCCGTCGTGGGCTGGTACGGCTGGAGCAGACCGGAGACGTACGAGTCGAACCAGCGGCCGTTGCCCACCACGTTGGCGAACGCGGTGACGAACGGCCCCATCCGCTGGATGGTCTTCTCCAGGTCGTCCCGGTTGCGCTGCAGGATGGCGACCACCTCACGCAGCTCGCGCAGCGCGGGAGCGAGCTGGGCGCGGTTGTCGGTGACCAGTCCGGACAGCTGGGTGGCGAGCTCGTCGGTGCCGACGAGCAGCTTGTGGATGGCGTCCCGACGCCGGCTCACCTCGCTCAGCAGCGCCTCGCCGTCGGTGACCAGTTTGCGGAACTCCTCGTCCCGGGTGGCGAGCACGGCGGTCACCTGACGGGCACGGTCGAGCAGCGCCCGCAGTTCGGCGTCGCGTCCGGCGACGGTCCGGGAGAGCCGGGAGAGTCCGACCAGGGAGGCGTTGACGCTCTCGGGCGTGTCGGCGAAGGTCTCGGACAGGGTGGTGAAGGCGGCGGCGAGCTGGTCGGTGTCGACCTTGTCGAGGGTGTCGGCGAGTCCGGTGACCGCCTGCACCACGTCGAACGGCGCCGCGGTGCGGGCGAGGGGGATCTGCCCGCCCTCGCGCAGTCGACCCGGCCCGGCCGGCGAGAGGGCCAGGTACTTCTGGCCGAGCACCGTCTTGATCCTGATCGTGGCGCCGGTGTCGGTGCCGAGCCGGACGCTGTCGTCGTCCATCCGGAACCGGACCCGCACGTAGGGCGCGCCGTCGCGGGCGAGTTCCACGGCGGTCACCTTGCCCACCCGCACCCCGGCGACCCGCACCTCGTTGCCGGTGACGAGGCCGCTGGCGTCGTGGAAGGCCGCCTGGTACCTGCGTCCGGTGAGGTCGGCCAGCCGGTCGAGCTGGAAGGCACCCAGCAGCACGGCGACGATCAGCGCCAGCCCGAGCGTGCCGACGACCACGGGGTTGCGTTCCCGAAACGGTGTCACTGGCTGCCTCCGGCGCATCGGGCGGCCGGGGCGCTGAAGGTGGGCAGGTCGAGCGGTGCCCGGCCCGACACCGCCACGTTGCCGTCGAAGTCGCAGAGGTAGAAGTTGAACCACGAGCCGTAGGACGCGACGCGGGTCAGGGACTGGTACCGCTCGGGCATCCGCCCGAGGGTGCTGTCGATAACGGCCGCGTTGCGGTTGAGGGTGCCGGAGAGTTCGCCCAGGGCGCGCACGTCCGCGGCGAGCGGTGGTCGGACATCGCGCAGCAGCGACGACGTGGCGGTCGTGAGCTCGCCGATGCTGACCAGCGACTCGCCGATGGCCGTGCGGTCGGCGGACAGCCCGGAGACGAACTGCTGCAGCTGGCTGATGCTCTGGTCGAGGTTCTGGTCCCGTTCGGCCAGGGTGCCCAGGACGCCGTTGAGGTTGGTGATGACCCGCCCGATGACGGCGTCCCGGTCGGCGAGGGTGTTGGTGAGCGACGCGGTGCGTTGCAGCAGGCTGCTGACCGTGCCGCCCTCGCCCTGCAGCACCTGGATGATCTCGTAGGCGAGCTTGTTGACGTCGTCCGGGTCGAGCGCCGTGAACAGGGGCCGGAACCCGCTGAACAACACCGTTAGGTCCAGCGCCGGGGTGGTCTGGCCGAGCGGGATCAGGCCGTCGGGCCGCAGTGGTCGCCCCTCCCCCGGGCCCTCGCTCAGCGCCACGTACCGCTGGCCCACCAGGTTGCGGTAGCGAATCTTGGCGCGGACGCTGGTGGCCACCGGGACGTCGGTGGTGACGGTGAAGGCCACCTCGGCGGCGGTGTCGTCGACCACCTTGATGCCGCGGACGCGGCCGACCTTCACGCCGGCGACGCGGACGTCGTCTCCGGTAAGCAGTCCGGTGACGTCGGTGAACCGGGCGCGGTAGGTGACGCCACCCGGCGGGAAGGCGCCGAGGGTCTGCGCGAGCAGCGCCGTCAGCAGCAGGGTCACGGCGGCGAAGACCACCAGCTTCAGCAGGGGCACCCTCATCCGGTTGCTCATCGCGCGTTCACCACCCCTCCCCTCAGCAACGGCCCCCACAGCAGGACCGCGATGTCGGGAACCTCCGCGGGCAGGATGCCGGTGACGGCGCCGATCAGGGGCTTGACCAATGCGCGTTCCTCGCCGGTGGCGGCCCGGCCCATCGCCGGGGAAGCGCCGGCGGGCGCGGTCGCCGGCAGGCCGACGGGCAACGGGGTACGCGGGCGAGCACCCCCGCGGTCGTAACCGTCGTTGACGGGCACGTCGGGCGCCGGCTGCCCTGGTTGGGGCAGGCCGCGGCACTGCGGCCCGCCGTGCGCGCCGTAGACGGGCTCGTCGCGTCCCTTCTCGTACTTGCCGCCGTCGCGGGTGACCTCGAGGGTGATGTGCATCCGCCCGCCGGAGAAGACTTCCTCGACGCGGGGTTGCAGGGCGACCAGGCCGCTCATCAGGCACGGATACTCGGGGGCGTACGTGGCGAGCAGTTGCAGCACCGGGCGACTCACCTGGCCGAGCTCGATGAGCTGGTCACCGTGCCGGTCGAGGAAGCTGCGGGTGGCGTCGGCGGTGTCGGTGGTGTCGGCGAGGAACGCCGCCAGCTGTGCGCGCTGGTCGGTGACCGTACGGGCGGTGACGGTGACGTCCCGCAGGAGGGCCAGCAGATCGGGTAGGGCGGCGTCGTAGCTGTCCAGCACGACGGCGAGCTTCCGGACGTCCTCGGCGATGGTCGGCATCGCCGGGTTGAGCTGCCGCAGGTACGCATCGAGCCGCTCGGCGTTGGCGCCGAGTTGCTCGCCGCGACCTTCGAGTGCGGCGGCGATCGCGCCCAGCGTCGCGGCGAGCTGGTCGGGCCGCACCGCCTGCAGCAGCGGCAGCGCCTCGTCGAGAACCCGTTCCAGCTCGACGGCGGTGCTGCTGCGGTCCTGGGTGATGACGGCGCCGTCGCGGATCGGTACGGCGTTGCCGCCGACCGGCGGGACCAGCTCGACGTACCGCTCGCCGAAGAGCGTCTTGGGCAGCAACCGCGCGCTGACGTCGGCGGGGATCCGCGGCGTCGAGGTCGGGTCCAGGGCCAGCCGGATGGTCGCGCCGGTGCCCTCGCTGCCGACCGAGCGCACCTCGCCGACGACGACGCCGCGGACCTTGACGTCGGCGCCCGGGCTCAGCTGCAGTCCGGATCGACCGGCCTGCAGGGTGACCCAGTCGACGGGGGTGAACGCCTTGCGGTACTGCAGCACGGAGGCGGTCAACGCCGCGGTCAGTACGGCGATGAAGACGATGCCGAGAATGCGATGTCTCATGCTCACCCCGCGATCCGGACGGTGGTGGTCGCGCCCCAGATGGCCAGCGACAGGAAGAAATCGACGATGTTGACCGCGACGATGGCGAGCCGGACGGCCCGTCCGACCGCGACGCCGACGCCGGCGGGCCCGCCGCTGGCGGTGTAGCCGTAGTAGCAGTGCACCAGCACCACGATCACGCTGAACACGAGCACCTTGCCGAAGGACCAGAGCACGTCCTCGGGTGGCAGGAACAGGTGGAAGTAGTAGTCGTAGGTGCCGGCCGACTGGCCGTAGTAGTGCACGGCGATGGTGCGGGTGGCCAGGTAGCTGGCGAGCAGCCCCACCACGTACAGCGGGATGACCGCGAGGAATCCGGCGATCATGCGGGTGGTGACCAGGAACGGCAGCGAGGGCACCCCCATCACCTCGAGTGCGTCCACCTCCTCGGAGATCCGCATCGCCCCGAGCTGGGCGGTGAACCCGCAGCCCACGGTGGCCGACAGGGCCAGCGCCGCGACCAGCGGGGAGATCTCCCGAGTGTTGAAGTACGCCGAGACGAAACCGGTGAAGGCGCTGCTGCCGAGCTGGTTGAGCGCCTGGTAGCCCTGCAGTCCGACCTCGGTGCCGGTGAAGAACGTCAGGAAGCAGATGACACCGACGGTGCCGCCGAGCACGGCGAGCGCGCCGGAGCCGAAGCTCACCTCCGCCAGCAGCCGTATCACCTCACGCTTGTAGCGGCGCACCGTTCGCGGCGCCCAGGCGAACGCCCGCAGGTAGAAGGCGAGCTGTCCGCCCAGGTTGTCGAGGTACCGCAGCACCAGCACGTCAGCTTCCCTTCTGCGGTACGACCTGGAAGTACACGGCCGTGACGATGAAGTTCAGCGCGAACAGCAGCATGAAGGTGATCACCACGCTCTGGTTGACCGCGTCGCCGACCCCCTTCGGGCCGCCCTTGGCGGTCATCCCCTTGTACGAGGCGACCAGCGCGGCGGCAGCGCCGAACAGCAGCGCCTTGACCTCACCCACCAGCAGGTCGGGCAGTTGCCCCAGGGCCTGGAAGCTGGCCAGGTACGCGCCGGGTGTGCCGCCCTGCAGGACCACGTTGAACAGGTAGCCACCCGTCACCCCGACCACGCTGACCAGGCCGTTGAGCAGCACGGCGACCAGCATCGAGGCGAGCACCCGGGGTACCACGAGGCGGTGGATGGGATCGATGCCCAGCACCTGCATCGCGTCGAGCTCCTCGCGGATCTTCCGAGAGCCGAGATCGGCGCAGATCGCCGAGCCACCCGCGCCGGCGATGATCAGCGCGGTGACGATCGGCCCCGCCTCACGGACCACCGCGAGCACCGACGCCGCGCCGGTGAACGACTGCGCCCCGAGCTGACGGACCAGCGAGCCGAGCTGCAACGCGATGACCGCGCCAAAGGGGATGGAGACGAGCGCGGCGGGCAGGATCGACACCGAGCTGATGAACCAGGCCTGCTGGACGAGCTCGCGGACCTGCACCGGTCGCCGGCCGAGGCCGCGCAGTGTGTCCAGGCAGAACGCGAAGAACTCCCCGGTGTGCCGTACGGCGGTGACGGGGCCGCTCATCCGGGGACCCCCGCTCCCTGCCGCCCGTCCCCGGCCGGCGGTCCGCTCAGCGCGACGGTGGGCTCTTCGGCGTCGCGTAGCCCGGCGAAGGAGCCGGGTGGCGGGGTGACGCCGTGCTCCCGGCACCACTGCCCCGGTGGCCGCTCGGCGGCGCGGGGCAGTCCGTCCGACGGCGGCAGCTGCAGCGGGATGGGCGGCAGCGGCGGCAGTTCCACGCCGGCGTCCGCCTCGGCTCGCAGCTCCTCGGCGTCCTTCTCCTCGGCCATGCCGATCGGTCCGATCCGCTGGGCGTTGAGGAACTGCCGCACCACCGGCTCGGTGCTGGACAGCAGCGTCTCCCGCGACCCGAACATGGCCAGGTGCCCGTGGTAGATCAGGCCGATGTTGTCGGGCACCGTGCGCGCGGTGTTGATGTCGTGCGTGACGATCAGAAAGGTCGCCCCGGTCCGCTGGTTCAGATCGATGATCAGCTGGTTCAGGTACGCGGTGCGAACCGGGTCCAATCCGGAGTCGGGCTCGTCGAACAGGACGATGCGGGGGTCAAGCACGAGCGCGCGGGCCAGGCCGGCCCGCTTGCGCATCCCACCGGAGATCTCCCCCGGCAGTTTCTTCTCGGCGCCGACCAGGCCGACCATGTCGAGCTTCTCGGTGACCACCTCGCGGATCTGGGACTCGGACTTGCGGGTGTGCTCCCGCAGCGGGAAGGCCACGTTGTCGTAGATCGTCATCGAGCCGAACAGCGCGCCATCCTGGAACAGCACCCCGAACAGCTTGCGCACCTCGTACAACGCCCGCTCCGAGAGCCGGGGCAGGTCCTTGCCCTCGATCCAGATCGACCCGGCGTCGGGGCGTAGCAGCCCCACCAGGGTCTTGAGGAACACCGACTTGCCGGTGCCGGACGGGCCTAGCAGCACGGATATCTCGCCGGCCGGCAGGGTCAGGCTGACGTCCGACCAGACCGGCTGGCCACCGAAGGACTTGGTCAGCCCCTGCACCGCCACCTCGACGCCCATCCGCCCTCCCTTCCCGGGTCGCTACCTGAGACATCGCGGCGATCCGGCCGGGCGCAACAACTTCTTTGCGCTACGCCACCAACACGGAAGGTGAACTAGGCAAAGTGGCGTACGTCTCGATAGCGTGCGGTTAACCGGCCGGTAACGAAGGTGTCTCGCGTCCCCATGACCACAGCGATCGAGCCAGAGCTCGTCCACCTGGCCGCCCACGGTGACCGGGCGGCGCTCGCTGCCCTGCTCACCACCGTGCGGCCGGGGCTGGTCCGCTACTGCCGGGCCCGGCTGGGCCGCGTCGGTGGGGCGTACACCACCGCCGACGACGTCGCCCAGGAGGTCTGCCTGGCGGTGTTGAAGGCCCTTCCCCGCTATCGCGACCAGGGCAGGCCGTTCTCCGCGTTCGTCTTTGCCATCGCCGCGAACAAGGTCGCCGACGCCCTGCGCGCGGCGGTCCGGGGCGCCGCCATCGCCGTCCCCGACACCCACCTTGAGCAGGCGGACACCACACCGGGTCCGGAGCAGCAGGCTGTCGCCACCGATCTGGCCCGCCGACTCTCGGTGCTGCTGCACCGCCTCCCCGACGTCCAACGGGAGATCATCACCCTCCGGGTGGCGGTCGGTCTCACCGCCGAGGAAGTCGGCTCGATCCTCGGCATGTCGGCGCCGGCCGTACGGGTGGCCCAGTCCCGTGCCCTGGCCCGGCTCCGTACGCTTGCCGGCGACGGACTTGACGAGGTGGCGGCATGAGCGAGCCCCGGCCGGACGGTGGCGAGGAGTTGGACCTCGCCGCGATCGACCATGACGACCTGCTCCTCGCCGCGCTCGGCCGCGGCGAGCAGGTGGCCGACGCCGACGGCCTCACGGCGATGCTGGCCGCCTGGCGCGCCGACGTCACCGCCGACCTGCCGGACACCGTGGTCGACGGCGCAGTCCGCGCCGACCCGCCACCTCCCGACCGTCGGGTCCGGAAGCTCCGGGCCGGCGCCCCCACCGGCCCCGTCCCCGGCCCGCCCCGGTGGCAACCGCTCGGACGGCGAGCCCTGGGGTTGGCCGCCGCCGTGGTCACCGCCCTCATGCTGGCGACGGGGCTGGGGGTCGCCAGCCGCGACGCCGGGCCGACCAGTCCGCTGTGGTCGCTGACCAAGGTTCTCCATCCCGAACGGGCGGAGGTGCTCGGCGTCGAACACACCACCGGCCTCGCCCGCGAAGCCGTCGCAGCGGGACGGTACGACGAGGCCCGACAGCTGATCGACCAGGCCCAGCGGGACCTGGGCAGGATCACCGACCCGGCCGACGCCACCCGCCTGCGCGCCGACATCGATGCCGTCCTACGGGACCTGGCCGCGCACGGATGCCCCGGCTGGCCCCGCTGCGCGACGTCCCCGCTGGCACCGACGCCGTCACCCACGGCGTCGACGGCCGCCGCCCCCGAGCCCTCCGGCGCCGCGACACCGGGCGGGACGGCACCAGCGCCACCGCGTCCCGCGCCGACGGACCCGCCGACATCCGCCGCCAACCCGACGCTGCCACGACTGCCGCTGCCGTCGGTGCCGCTCCCGTCGGTGTTGCCGTCGCTACCCGGACTGCCGCTGCCACTGCCGACCGGCGATCTGCTCGGCATGAACTCCCCGCCGTAGACGGCCACCGTGCTCCGGTAGACCCACGGCGCGAAGCGCTGCCCATTACAAGCAGCGATGGCACTTTTGTGAACAACCAATACCGTCTCGCAGAAAAGACGTATAGACGACGTCATCTCGGACGGTAACGACCCAGACGGCCTGCCCGAACACAATGCCCCGTCGCTGCGGTCGATGCCTTCGCCGGCGTCTTTGCCCAGGTCACCCCACGCGCTTTCGCCAATCGGACCGCGCCAGCCTCGTTGACGATTACCGTTCGTTAATGTGACCGACTATCGGTTTACCGCAGTGGCGCTCAGCACCATCCTGGTCCTGCCCGCGGTGGCGGTCCTGCCACCAACACCGGCGGTGGCCGCGCCGTCCGTGCCGTGCCCGGCCGTGAAGCCGCCGGCGCCGCCGCCCGCGATACCGTCCCCACCACCGGTCGACCCCACCGACCGGGCGGTCGGCGGGCAGGCGCTGGCGACGGCAGGGCTGGCCATTCCCGCGGGTGCGCCGATGACGCCGGCACTGACCGCCACCTCATGGCTCGTGGCCGACCTCAACAGTGGTGAGGTCCTGGGTGGGTGCGGCCCCCACGAGCTCCGAACGCCGGCCAGCGTGCAGAAGCTGCTGCTGGCGGCGTCCCTGATGCCCCGCCTCGATCCGGCCCAGATGGTGGAGGTGACCAGGGCGGATCTGCGCGATCTCGACCCAGCCAGCTCGCTGATGGGGGTCGTCGAGGGTGGCCGGTACTCCGTCGAGAGCCTGTGGCTGGGGCTCCTGCTCAAATCGGGAAACGACGCGGCCAACGTGCTGGCTCGGGTCGGCGGCGGCGCCGCGGGTAGGCCGGGCGGGGTCGAGGCGATGAACGACGAAGCACGTCGACTGCGCGCGAACCAGACCCACGCCGCGACGCCTTCCGGCCTGGACGGCCCCGGCCAGTACACCAGCGCATACGACCTCGCGCTGATCGCGCGGGCCACCTTCGCCAGGGAGGACTTCCGGCGATACATCGCAACGAGGGTGGCGCAGATACCGGCACAGCCGGGAAACCCGGCATTCGCCATCACTCACGACAACACGCTGCTGGGCAGCTATCCCGGGACGCTCGGGGGGAAGACGGGCTTCACCGACCTGGCTCGTCAGACATACGTCGGTGTGGCCGAGCGCAACGGTCGACGGCTGGCGGTGACCCTGCTCGGAGCGGAGACCGCTCCGCTGGGGAGTCTCGGAGAGGCGGCGGCCCTGCTCAACTGGGGCTTCGCCCTGCCTCCCCACGCGTCCGTCGGACAACTGGTCACACCCGAGGAGAAGAAGCACGACAGCCCAGTGGTCCCGGTCAAGGGCGAGCACCATGCTCAGGCCGAGGAATCCTCGATCCCGCTGCTCACCGGGGTGAGCCTCGGCACTGCCGTCCTGCTGGCCGTCCTGATCCTGGCCGCCCCGTGGCGGCGCAGAGCTGCGCGGCAGCAAGCCGCCCGACGGTAGCGAGACGCCGCCTTGCCTTGACGCTGGCGACAAGGTTTAGCGTGCTTGCGACGGGCTGGTGGAGGAGGTCGGATGCTGATCGGCGAACTGGCTGAGCGTGCCGGCACGAGTACGCGCACCCTGCGCTACTACGAGGCACACGGGTTGGTACGGGCACAGCGCTCCGCCAACGGCTACCGGGTGTACGACGAGGCGGAGCTACGGGTCGTCCGTGAGATCCGAGGGCTGCTCGCTGTCGGCTTCGGCCTCGACGACGTCCGTCCGTTCGTCGCCTGTCTTCGGGCCGGCAACACGTCCGGCGACGTCTGCCCGGACTCGGTGCTGGTGCTGCGGCGCAAGCTCGTCGAGGTCGACGCCGTCATCGACCGGCTCGGCGCCGTACGCCAACAGCTACACACCCAGCTCACCCATGCCATCGCGCACCGGGAGGAAACATGCCCCAAACGGAGATTGGCTCGCTAGTCACCGTCACCGACGACACGTTCACCGAACTGGTGCTGGCCAGCGACCGGCCGGTGGTGGTCGACTTCTGGGCGGAGTGGTGCCCGCCCTGCAAGGCGATCGAGAAGAGCCTCGCCGAGCTGGCCCAGGAGTTCGGCGACCGGATGGTCGTGGCCAAGCTCAACTCCGACGAGAACCCGACGGCCACGCGCAACTACGGCGTCATGTCCCTGCCGACGCTGCTGGTGTTCCGCCGGGGCGAGGTCGTCGGATCGACCGTGGGGTCGAGGCCGAAGAGCTACCTGCGACAGACCCTGACCGCACAGGCCCAGTTGTTGTAGCGCGGGCCCACCGCCGGTGCGGTTCAGCGGGGTACGAGCACCACGTGCAGGTGCCGGGGGCCGTGCACGCCCTCGACCCGGTTGAGTTCGATGTCGCTGGTGGCGGACGGCCCGCTGATCCAGGTGAGCGGGCGGTGCGGGTTGAGGCGCGCGAGGGCGTCCGGGACACCCGCGACGACCTGATCGGTACGCAGGACGCAGATGTGCACGTCGGGCAGCAGTGTGATGACCCGCCGCCCCTGGTCGGGGGCCGCGTCGAGGATGACCGTCCCGGTCTCGGCGACGGCGACCGCCGCCGCGGTGACCACCCCGTCGGCCGCTGCGACCTGTTCCCTCGGGAGGTTGTCGTCGGTCAGCACGTCGACGGTGTCGGGCAACCAGTGCCGGTGCAGCCCGCGCGGGACGACGACGCGTCGGCCACCAAGGATCGTGTCGACGGCCTGCGCCACCTCGCCGTCGGCACACCGGTGCACGGTGGCCCGGTAGTCGGTGAGCCGGTGCACCAGCACGTCGAGGTCCACGGCACCGCCGGCTGGCCGGTAGCCCCGCGGCACGTCGCCGGAGGTGGTCGGCGTCGCGCCGAGAGCCGCGCGGAGGCGGCCGAGGATCAACTCACGGGAGGTCATCGCTGTGCCCACCATTCGCGGAACGTCTGCGGCGGCGGCTGCGGCAGGTCGCGGCCGATGGTCCAGCCGGACAGCGGCGGGGGCAGGCCGCGGCCTCGCCGGCCGGCGAGACGGGCGGCCCGCGAGGCGCGCTGCGCGGCCTCGTACATCGCCGGGTGGTCCATGGTGTACGCGGCGGCGGCCATGGTGATCGCCTCGGCGCTCGGCAGGCGGTGCTCACTGCGGTAGGCCGCCACGTGCTGGGCGCGGAGGTGCACCAGGATCGACGGTATGTCGATCTTCACCGGGCAGGCGTCGAAGCACGCGCCGCAGAGCGAGGAGGCGTAGGGCAGGGAGGCGTTGTCCTCCACGCCGGTCAGCTGCGGTGACAGCACCGCACCGATGGGCCCGGGGTAGACGGAGCCGTACGCGTGCCCGCCGGTGCGCTCGTAGACGGGACAGACGTTGAGGCAGGCGGAGCATCGGATGCAGTGCAGCGCCTGGCGACCGACCTCGTCGGCGAGAACCGCGCTGCGGCCGTTGTCCAGCAGCACGAGGTGAAAGTCCTGTGGCCCGTCGTCCGGCGTGACGCCGGTCCACATGGAGGTGTACGGGTTCATCCGCTCGCCGGTGGAGGCCCGGGGCAGCAGTTGCAGGAACACCTCAAGGTCTGCCCAGGTCGGGATGATCTTCTCGATGCCCATCACGGTGATCAGGGTGTCCGGCAGGGTGAGGCACATCCGGCCGTTGCCCTCGGACTCGACCACCGCGAGGGTGCCGGTCTCGGCTACCGCGAAGTTCGCCCCGGAGACCGCGACGCGGGTGCTGAGGAACGTACGACGCAGGTGACGGCGGGCCGCGGCCGCCAGGATCGCCGGGTCGTCGGTCAGCGCCGGGTCGACGCCGGGCATCTCGCGCAGGAAGATCTCACGGATCTCGGCGCGGTTGCGGTGGATCGCGGGTACCAGGATGTGGCTGGGCTTGTCCCGCCCGAGTTGGACGATCAGCTCGGCGAGGTCGGTTTCCACCGGTTCGATGCCGGCGGCCTCCAGTGCCTCGTTGAGGCCGATCTCCTGGGTGGCCATCGACTTGACCTTCATGACCCGGTTGCTGCCGGTGGCCCTGACCAGGTCGGTGACGATCCGGTTGGCCTCGACGGCGTCGGCGGCCCAGTGCACGGTGCCGCCGGCCGCGGTGACCGCCGCCTCCAACTGTTGGAGCAGCTCGGGCAGCCGGGCCATCGTGTCGGTCTTGATGGCCCGCCCGGCCTCCCGCAGCTCCTGCCAGTCGGGGACCTCGTCGATGACCGCTGCCGACTTGGCGCGGATGGTGGCGGTGGCGTGGCCGAGGTTGCGGCGCAGTTGGGCGTCGGCGAGGCTCCGCCGGGCCGCGACCGGGAAGGGCTCCTCGCCGCGCAGGTGTCCGACGCCGCGTGGCGCGGTGGCGGGCATACCGAGGAAGGTCCGGGTCACGCCCGCACCCCGCCGGTCTGCCGCTGCGCCTGCTTTACCGGGTTGCCGGTGGGCTCGGTGCTGGCCAGGATCTCCGCGAGGTGCACGGTCCGCACTCCGGCTCGGAGGCGGGACAGTCCACCGCCGATGTGCATCAGGCAGGAGGCGTCCCCGGCGGTGCAGACGTCAGCTCGGGTGGCCAGCACGTGGCGCATCTTGTCGGCCAGCATCGCCGTCGAGGTGTCCGCGTTCTTCACGGCGAACGTGCCGCCGAAGCCGCAGCACTCCTCGGCCTGCGGCAGCTCCACCAGGTCCAGGCCGCGGACCTGACGCAGCAGCCGCAGTGGCTTGTCCCCCACCCGGATCATCCGCAGTGAGTGGCAGGTCGGGTGGTATGTCACCCGGTGCGGATAGAAGGCGCCGACGTCGGTCACCCCGAGCACGTCGACGAGCAGCTCCGACAGCTCGTACGTGTGGCTGGCGACCTCCTCGGCTCGACTGGCCAACCGCTCGTCGCCGGCCCTGCGGGCCACCATCGCGTGCTGGTGCCGCACCGAACCGACGCACGAGCCGGAGGGGGCGACCACCACGTCGTACGGGGCGAAGGTCCGCACGTGCCGGCGTACCAGCCGCAGCGCGTCGTCCGGGTAGCCGGTGTTGATGTGCATCTGCCCGCAGCAGGTCTGGTCCTGCGGAAAGACGACCTCGTGACCGAGCCGTTCCAGGAGCCGTACCGTCGCCTTGGCCGCCTCGGGGAACATGGTGTCGGCCAGGCAGGTGACGAACAGCGCTATTCGCATCCTCAGTCCTCCCATCCGAGACGCTGGGCTGCCGCCCGCCACGTCGTCTCGGCGCCTCGTGGCTCGTAGCGCACGATCTGCTGGGTCTCGCGCAGCACGGCCCGCAGCGCCGACAGGTCGCCGCCGACGATGCCGAGAGCGCGGGCCTGCACGAGTACGTTGCCCAGCGCGGTGGCCTCGACCGGCCCGGCGAGCACCGGCAGGCCGCAGGCGTCGGCGGTGAGCTGGCACAGGAGTTCGTTGCGAGCCCCGCCGCCGACGACGTGCACGGCGTCGACGTGGCGACCGGCGAGCAGTTGCGCCTGACGGACGGCGCGCCGGTGCGCCAGCGCGAGGCTGTCGAGGATGCACCGGACCGTGGCCGCCCGGGTCACCGGCACCGGCTCGCCGGTACGGCGGCAGGCGTCGGCGATGCGGGTGGGCATGTCGCCGGGTGGCAGGAACGCGGGGTCGTCCGGATCCACGACGGAGCGGAAGGCCGGCTCCCGGGCCGCCTGCCGGAGCAGGGCGGCCAGGTCGGTGGTGCCCCAGGTGCGCAGTGATTCCTGTAGTGGCCACAGGCCCATCACGTTGCGCAGGTAGCGGATCGTGCCGTCGACGCCGGACTCGTTGGTGAAGTTCGCCCGCCGGCTCGGCTCGCTGAGCACCGGGGCGTCGAGCTCGACCCCGACCAGCGACCAGGTGCCGCAGGAGATGTAGGCGAAGTGTTCACCGGCTGCCGGTACGCCCACCACGGCGGACGCGGTGTCGTGTGATCCCACCGCCACCACGGCGGGGTCTCCGGGCAGGCCCAGTGCGGGCAGGGCCGGGCCGATCCGCGTGCCCGGCTCCCGCAGCGGCGGGAACAGCTCGCTGCGGATCCCCGCGTCGGCCATCAGGTCGGTCGCCCAGGCGCGGCGACGCAGGTCGTACAGCTGGGTGGTGGAGGCGTTGGTGACCTCGGCGCCGACCTCGCCGGTGAGCCAGTACGCGATGAGGTCCGGGACCAGCAGCAGCCGGTGCGCCATGTCCAGTTGCGGCGTGTTGGCGGCGGCGACGAGTTGGTAGAGGGTGTTGAACGGCAGGTGCTGCAGCCCGGTCGTGGTGTAGAGCCGTTCCTGCCCCAACTGCTTCGCCACCCGGTCGCCGACGCCGTCGGTACGCCCGTCGCGGTAGTGCACCGGATTGCCGAGCAGCGCACCGGTGGCGTCGAGCAGCCCGTAGTCCACCGCCCAGGTGTCGATGCCGATGCTGGCGACCGGACCGGCGGCGTGCAGGCCGTCGAGGACGCCGCGGTAGAGCGCCAGGATGTCCCAGTGCAGGGTGCCCGCCACCCGCACCGGCTCGTTGCGGAACCGGTGCGCCTCGGTCAGCTCCAGCTTTCCGGGGCTGACGCGCGCGACCATCACCCGGCCGCTGGACGCACCGACGTCCACGGCGGCGAGGTGCGCGGCCGCACTCACCACTTCGTCCTCATCTCCGCTGAACCGTACTCAGCGGAGGAAGGCCGCGGCGACCCCGGCGTCCACCGGGATGTGCATCCCCGTCGTGTGCGACAGCTCCCCGCCGGTGAGCACGAAGACCGCGTTGGCGACGTGCTCGGGCAGCACCTCCCGCTTGAGCAGCGTGCGCTGGGCGTAGAACTCACCGAGCTTCTCCTCCGGCACGCCGTAGACGGCGGCCCGCTTGGCACCCCAACCACCGGCGAAGATGCCGGAGCCGCGGACCACCCCGTCCGGGTTGACGCCGTTGACCCGGATGCCATGGCCGCCGAGTTCGGCGGCGAGCAGCCGGACCTGGTGGGCCTGATCGGCCTTGGCCGCACCGTAGGCCACGTTGTTCGGCCCGGCGAACAGGGAGTTCTTGCTGGAGATGTAGACGAGGTCTCCGCCCATCCCCTGCGCCAGCAGCACCCGCGCGGCCTCCCGGGAGACGAGGAAGGAGCCCTTTGCCATCACGTCGTGCTGGACGTCCCAATCGGCCTCGGTCGTCTCCAGCAGCGACTTGGACAGCGACAGCCCGGCATTGTTCACGACCAGGTCCACCCCGCCGAAGGCCAGCACCGCCTCGCGCAGGGCGGCGGCCACGGCGTCACCGTCGCTGACGTCGGCGGCGACGGCGACCGCCACGTCGGTGCTGCCGATCTCCGCGGCGACGGCGGCGGCCGCCCCCGCGTCCCGGTCGGCGACCACGACGCAGGCGCCCTCGGCGGCGAGCCGGTGGGCGATCGCCCGGCCGATGCCGGAGCCACCGCCGGTGACGAACGCGATCCGCGTGGCGAGGACCTTCGGCTTCGGCATGCGCTGGAGCTTCGCCTCCTCCAGTGCCCAGTACTCGATCCGGAACTTCTCGGCCTCGTCGATCGGCGCGTACCTCGACACCGACTCGGCGCCACGCATGACGTTGATGGCGTTGACGTAGAACTCCCCGGCGACCCGGGCGGTCTGCTTGTTGGCACCGAAGCTGAACATGCCCACACCCGGCACCAGGACGACGGCCGGGTCGGCGCCGCGCATCGGAGGGCTGTCCGGGGTGGCGTGCCGCTCGTAGTAGGCGCGGTAGTCGTCGCGGTAGGAGGCGTGCAGCTCCTTGAGACGGGCGATCACGTCGTCGAGCGGCGCGGCGGGTGGCAGGTCGAGCACCATCGGGCGGACCTTGGTGCGCAGGAAGTGGTCCGGGCAGGAGGTGCCGAGGGCAGCGAGCGCGGGGTGCCTCTCCCGCGCGACGAAGTCCAGCACCACGTCACTGTCGGTGAAGTGACCCACCTGCGGTCGATCGGTGGACGCGAGGCCACGCAGCACCGGGAACAGCGCCGCTGCCCGCCGCCGTCGTTCGTCGGCTGGCAGCGGTTCGTAGCCGCTGATGACCGGGCCGAGCGGCTCGGCCTTGCCCCGCTGGTCGAGGAACGCCCGCGCGGACCGGATGATCTCCAGCGAGTTGCGCTCGCACTCGTCGCTGGTCGTGCCCCACGCGGTGATGCCGTGCCCGCCGAGGATCACGCCGATCGCCTGCGGGTTGGCCCGCGCCACGGCGGCGATGTCCAGGCCGAGTTGGAAGCCGGGCCGCCGCCACGGGACCCACAACACCCGGTCGCCGAAGATCTCCTTGGTCAGCTCCGGCCCGTCGGCGGCCGCGGCGATCGCGATGCCGGCGTCGGGATGCAGGTGATCGACATGCGCCGCGTCGACCAGTCCGTGCATCGCGGTGTCGATCGACGGCGCCGCCCCGCCCCGACCGTGCAGGCAGTAGTCGAAGGCGGCGACCATCTCGTCCTCCCGCTCGATGCCGGGATAGACGTCGACGAGGGCACGGAGCCGGTCCAGCCGCAGCGCCGCCAGACCGGCCTGGGTGAGGGTGCCGAGGTCACCGCCAGAGCCCTTGACCCAGAGCAGCTCGACGGGGCCGCCGGTAACCGGGTCGGTGTCCTCGCCCTTCGCGGAGGTGTTGCCCCCGGCGTAGTTCGTCGTCGTCGGGTCGGCACCGAGCCGGTTGCTGCGCGCGATCAGCGCCTGAACCTCGGATTGCATCGTTCTCACGTCCCCAGTCTGCGTTCTTCGGTGTGGTCAGGCGCCCCAGCCGGCCTGCTGGCCGTCGGCGCGTTCGGCGCGGATCCTGTCGAAGTATCCGGAGCGGGCGTACGCGGCCATCGGGTCCGGGTCCAGGCCCAGGTCCGTCCGAAGCTCGGCGAGCAGCGGCCGGACGTCGGTGTTGTACGCGTCCATCAGCGCGGCGTTGGCGCCGAGCACGTCACCGGTCTGCTGCGCGGCGGCGAGCGCGTCCGGGTCGACGAGCAGCGCCTTGGCCGTCGCCTCCTGCACGTTGAGCACCGAGCGGATGATGGCCGGGATCTTCGGCTCGATGTTGTGACACTGGTCGAGCATGAAGGCGATGCCGGCCTCCGGCGCCAGCGCGTCGCCGCGGACGATCTCGTGCATGATCCGGAACAGCTGGAACGGGTCCGCGGAACCGACCATCAGGTCGTCGTCGGCGTAGAAGCGGGAGTTGAAGTCGAAGGCGCCGAGCTTCCCGGCGCGCAGCAGGATCGCCACGATGAACTCGATGTTGGTGCCCGGCGCGTGGTGCCCGGTGTCGATGACCACCTGCGCCTTCGGGCCCAGCTCCAGGCAGTGCGCGTACGCGGTGCCCCAGTCCGGCACGTCGGTGGCGTAGAAGGCCGGCTCGAACAGCTTGTACTCCAGCAGCAGCCGTTGGTTGTCGCCGAGCCGGTCGTAGGTCTCGCGCAGCGCCGTCGCGAGCCGGTCCTGCCGGGCCCGGATGTCGTCCTGGCCCGGGTAGTTGGTGCCGTCGGAGAACCAGAGCTTCAGGTCGCGGGAGCCGGTGCGGTCCATGATGTCCACGCACTCGAGCAGATGGTCGATCGCCTTGCGGCGCACACCCGGATCCGGGTTGGTGACACTGCCCAGCTTGTAGTCGTTGTCCTGGAAGACGTTGGCGTTGATCGCGCCCAGGCCGACTCCGTGGTCCCCCGCGTACGCGGCGAGGTCGGCGTAGTCGTCGACGCGGTCCCATGGGATGTGCAGGGCCACCGTCGGCGCGACGCCGGTGAGCTGGTGCACGACCGCCGCGTCGGCGATCTTCTCGTACGGATTGCGCGGCACGCCCTCCTGCGGGAACACCTTGAACCGGGTTCCGGAGTTGGCGTACGCCCAGGACGGGGTTTCGATGCGCTGGCCGCGCAGGGCTTGCTTGACCCGGTCGAGGGTCTGCGCGTCGGGCTGCGTCATGGGGTTTCTCCCGTCTTCGCGGCGAGCCGCGTCTCAGGCTCGGTGGCGAGCCGCGTGTCAGGTTTCGCGGCGAGCTGCGCCTCAAGGTTGAAGACCTCGTCCAACGGCCGCATGGCGCGGTCGGGGGCGCCGTTGTCGAGGTCGACGAAGTACGGCGCCATCTCCGCCTGCCAGCGGGCGTTGACGTCGCTTTCCTGCATGGCGGCCTGGGCCGCCGCGAAGTCGTCGGTTACCAGGTAGCCCACGAGCAGGCCGTCCTCGCGGAGGAAGAGCGAGTAGTCGTGCCAGCCGCTCTCGGCCAGGGCGGTGAGCATCTCCGGCCAGACCCGCGAGTGGCGGGCGCGGTATTCGTCCAGTCGGTCCGGGTCGACCTGGAGGGTGAAGCAGACGCGGGGCATGGTTCTCCCGTCGGCTCCCCCGGTCGGTGCGGCGCGGCGTGCGCCGGCACCGACCGGGAGGGCGGTCAGAACTGGAACTGGTCGATGTTGCTCTTGTCGAAGACGGTGGGCGGGCCGAGGATGACCACGCCGTCCTTGCCGACGGTGAACTCGCCGAGCTTGCCGGCCTTGAACTTGTCGCCCTCGGCGCCGGTGATCTGGCCGGAGGCCAGTGCCGCTCCGGCGTACGCCGCGAGGTAACCGAGGTCGGCCGGGCTCCACAGGGCGAACGCGTCGACGGTGCCGTCCTTGACGTACTGGCGCATCTGGTTCGGGGTGCCCAGCCCGGTCAGCTTGACCTTGCCCTTGTACTGCGACCCGCTGAGGTAGCGGCCGGCCGCCGCGACACCGACCGTGGTCGGGGAGATGATGCCCTTGAGGTTGGGGTACGACTGCAGCAGACCCTGGGTCTCCTGGAAGGACTTCTGGTCGTCGTCGTTGCCGTACGCCACGGTGACCAGCTTGATCTTGCTGTACTCGGGCTTCTTCAGCTCTTCCTTCATGAGCGCGATCCAGGCGTTCTGGTTGGTCGCGTTGGCGGTGGCGGAGAGGATGGCGATCTCGCCTTCGCCGCCGATCTGCTGCGAGATGAGCTTGACCTGGTTCTCGGCGATGCCCTCGGCGGTCACCTGGTTGACGAAGATCTGGCGGCACTCCGGCTTGGTGTCGGAGTCGAAGGTGACGATCTTCGCGCCGGCCGCCTTGGCCTGGTTGAGCGCCCCGCAGATCGCGTTCGGGTCGTTGGCCGAGGTGACGATCACGTCCATGCCCTGCTGGGACAGGGTGTTGATGTAGCTGACCTGGGACGAGGCGCTGGCCTCGGAGGGGCCGACCTCCTTGAACTCGCCCTTGATCTCGGTGACCGCGTCCTTGCCGCCGTTGTCCGAGACGGTGAAGTAGGGGTTGTTCAGCGCCTTCGGCAGGAAGGCGATCTTCAGCCCTTCCTTGATGGCGGCGTCGGGATTGGCGGCGCCGCTCGCCTGGTTGCCAGCGCCGGCGTCGTTGTTGGAGTTGTCCCGGGTTGTGCCGCCACAGGCTGCGGCGCTGAGCAGCAGTGCGGCGAGGGTGAGGCTGGTGGCCCCGACACGGAGGCCTCTGCGGTACGCGGACATCGTCATCCTTCCGGGGGTGGTTGGTACGCGGGGGACGTCACGAAGCGACGGGGTGCCGCTGTCGTCGACGGTGCAGCCGGGCGCGGATGTCCGCGACGGCGTTGGGCAGCACGACGGATGCGATGAGCAGGCTGCCGGTGACGATCGTCAGCGCGTTGGCGTCGACGTCGGCGAGTTGCAGCGCGTTGCGCAGGACGCCGAGGAGCAGCACGCCGGCCAGCACACCGAGCAGCGCGCCCCGACCGCCGAAGATCGAGACACCGCCGAGCAGCACGGCGGTCACCACAGTCAACTCCAGGCCGGTGGCGTTGTCGCCACGGGCGCTGGCGTACCGCAGGGTCCAGAGGATGCCGACCAGCCCGCACACCGCACCGGAGACCACGAAGAGCCAGAACTTCGTCCGGGCCACCGAGACGCCGGTGAAGGTGGCGGCCTGGTCGTTGTTGCCCATGGCGTAGAGCGCGCGACCGGCCGCGGTGGCGTGCAGGACGACCCCGAAGATCACGGCGAGCACCAGCAGCGGCACCACCACGACCGGGATCGACGTGCCGGGGATGTTGCGCACCACGGCGGCGGTCCAGTCGGCCGGGAAGTCCGCGACCGCCTGGTCGCCGAGCACGACGAAGGACAGCCCCCGGTAGAGGGCGAGCGTGCCGATGGTCACCGCCAGCGACGGCAGGCCGAAGCCGGTGACGAAGAGGCCGTTCACCGCGCCGAGCACGGCGCCCAGCAGCACCACGAGGACGCAGATCAGCTCCAGGGACAGTCCACTGGAGAGCCAGAGCTGCCCCATCAGGGTGCTGCACAGGCCGACCATGCTGGCCACCGAGAGGTCGATCTCGCCGGTGATCACGATCAGGGTCATCGGCAGCGCGATGAGCGCCAGCGGCATCAGGTCGAGCAGCAGGAACTGGGCGTTGCGGCCGGTGGCGAAGTTCTCCACGGTCAGGCTGGCGACCAGCACGGCCACCACGACGGCGGCGACGATCACCGCGTCCCAGGAGCCGAGCAGCCCGCGCAGGCTGGCGAGGCGGCCCGCGCCGGGCTCGGCCTCGGCGGTGGGCGGTGCGGCGTACAGGCTGTCATGCGCCATGCGCGCTTCTCCCTCGGAGCCGGGCCGCCACCCGCAGGGCCAGGAGCCGGTCCAGCCCGATGGCGGCGAGGATGAGTGCGCCGACCACGGCCTGCTGCCAGAACGGGTCGATGCGCAGGACGGCGAGCGAGCTGCCGATCGTGGTCAGCAGCACGGCGCCGAGCGCCGCGCCGTAGGCGCTGCCGCTGCCGCCGAAGATCGCCACTCCGCCGACCACGGCGGCGGCGACGACCTGGAGTTCCAGGCCGGTGCCGGCGGCCGCGTCGAGGGTGCCGAACCGGGCCGCGTACAGCACGCCGGCGAGCCCGGCGAGCGCGCCGTTGGCGACGAACACGGCGAACACCCGTCGACCCACCGGGATGCCGGAGAGCCGGGCGGCGGCCGGTTCGGAGCCGATCGCGTACAGCTCCCGGCCGCTGCGGTAGGAACGCAGGTAGAAGCCGACGGCGACGACGACGACCAGCGCGACGAGGAACAGCACCGGTACGCCGAGGACCGTCTGGTTGCCCAGCCGCAGGAACGACGGGGGCATGTCGGCGGCGTTGATCTGCCGGCCGGATGCCCAGTAGTAGTCGACGCCGCGGAAGGCGTAGAGGGTGCCGAGGGTGATCACCAGGGCGGGCACCCGGGCCACCGCGATCAGGCCGCCGTTGACCGCGCCGCACAGCGCGCCCAGCGCGACACCCACGACGAGCGCCACGGGCCACGGCGTACCGGGTGCGGAGAGGAACAGCGAGCCGGTGGCGAAGGCGACCAGACCCAGGATCGAGCCGACCGAGAGGTCGACGTTGCGGGTGACGATGACCAGGGTCTGGCCGACCGCCAGGATCACCAGGATCGCGCAGCCCAGCAGCAGGTCCTTGATGCTCTGCCCGCTCAGGAACCGATCATTGCGCAGGGTGGTCACCAGGACCAGCACGCCGAGCGCGATCAGCAGGCTCAGCTCGCGTACGGCGAGCAGCCGCTCGGTGAGGCCACGGCGCTGCCGACCGGGGTCGGTCGGGGCGTTCCCGGCGGCCCGTTCGGGAGCGCCGGCGTCGGTGAGGCTCATGCGGTCGCTCCTTGACCGGTGGCGGCGAACATGATGGAGGTCTCGTCCGCCTCGGCCCGGGGCAGCTCGCGGACCAGTCGTCCCTCGTGCATGACCAGGACCCGGTCGGCCATGCCGAGCACCTCGGGCAGTTCGCTGCTGATCATGAGGATCGCCAGGCCCTCGCCGGCCAGCTCCGAGAGCAGCCGGTGCACCTCGGACTTGGTGCCGACGTCGATGCCACGGGTGGGTTCGTCGATGATCAGGACCCGTGGTTCGGTGGCCAGCCACTTGGCGAGCACGACCTTCTGCTGGTTGCCTCCGGAGAGGGTGGCCACGGGCGCGCCGAGCCGGGAGGCCTTCACCTGTAGCCGCCGCGTCCACTGGCGGGCCTCGGCACGCTCCGCACCGCCGAGCAGCAGGCCCAGCCGGCTCAGTGCCCGGCGGCGGGCCAGGGTGGCGTTGCGCTCCACCGACAGCTCCATGACCAGGCCCTGCTGCCGTCGGTCCTCGGGGACCAGCGCCATGCCGGCGGCGATCGCCCGGCCCGGGTTCCCCGCCGGGACGGCCCGGCCGGCGACCAGCACGTCGCCGGTGTCGTAGCGGTCGACGCCGAAGACGGCGCGGGCGACCTCGCTGCGCCCCGCGCCGACCAGCCCGGCGAGTGCGACGATCTCCCCGCCGCGGACGGAGAACGACACGTCGGTGAAGACACCGGCGCGGGTCAGCCCGCGGACCTCGAGCAGGGTGTCCCGCAGTTCGGCGTCCTGCTTCGGGTAGAGCGAGGAGACGTCCCGGCCGACCATCCGCCGCACCACCTCGTCGACGCTCAGGTCGGCGGCGTGGTCGCTGGAGACCCAGGCGCCGTCGCGCAGCACGGTGATGCGGTGGCACAGGTCGAACACCTCGTTGAACCGGTGCGAGATGAACAGCACCGCCGCCCCACCCTCGCAGAGCGACCGGGCGACCGCGAAGAGCCGCTCGACCTCCACACCGGAAAGCGCGGCGGTGGGCTCGTCCATGACCAGGACGCGGGCGTCGAACGAGATCGCCTTGGCGATCTCGACGAGCTGCTGGTCGGCGATGGAGAGCCCACGCGCGGGGCGGGTCGGGTCGATCCGGACCCCCAGCCGCTGAAACAGTCGCTCGGCGTCGCGGTTCATCGCCGCTGTGTCGATGCGACGCAGGCCGCGCAGCGGTTGCCGGCCCATGAAGATGTTCTCCGCCACGGACAGGTCCGGGAAGAGCGTCGGCTCCTGGTAGATGACCGCGATGCCGGCGGCCCGGGCGTCGGCGGGACCGCGCAGCCGCAGCGGTTGCCCGTCCAGGGTCATCCCGCCGGAGTCCGGTGCGTGCGCGCCGGCCAGAATCTTCACCAGGGTGGACTTGCCCGCCCCGTTCTCGCCGACCAGGGCGTGGGCCTCGCCGGAGTGCAGCGCCAGGTGCACCCCGCGCAGCGCGGCGACGGCCCCGAAGGACTTCGTCACGCCGTCGAGGACCAGCAGCGGAGCGCTGTCCGTGCCTGGTGCGTCGGCGGTCATCCGATCCCCTCCTGAATCGTTTCATGAGTCGTGCATGGACCGTAGGGGCCGGCCTTCGAGAGCGTCAAGAGTTTCGCCGTGATTTCTTCCCTGTTGCTGATGCACCGTGCCTCCGCCGGCAACGGCGGCGGCCGACCGGGGCTGTTCGTCAGCTCTTCGCTTTTTACGAGCGGCATGATGTCGAGAAGCGCCGGCCGGCTCCGCTCACCAGATGAAGGGCCTCGACGGGCGCGGCCCACGACACCAGGAGACCACGATGCCGAAGTACCTGCTCCTCAAGCACTACCGCGGCGGCCCGGAGCCGCACCGTCCCGTGCCCCCGATGGACCAGTGGGCGCCCGAGGACGTGGAGGCGCACATGGCCTTCCTCCGGCACGTCAGCGAGCTGCTCGAGAAGAACGGCGAGTACGTCGACGCGCAGGCGCTCACGCCGGCACGCACCTGGGTGCGCTACGGCGGTCCGGACGCGGCGCCCGTCACCACCGATGGCCCGCTCCCCGAGACCAGCGACCTGGCTGCGGGCTGGTACATGATCGATGTCGAGTCCCACGAGCGCGCGGTCGAGCTCGCGGCGTACGTGTCCTCGGAGCCCGGTCCCGGCGGCACGCCGCTGTACGAGTGGATCGACGTCCGGGAGGTCATGTCCGGAACGCCGTCGGAGGACTGACCCGGCGTGACCGACGAACCGGTGCAACGACGGGACGAGGGCGCGTTGCGGGCCCTCGTCCCGCGGGTACTCGCGGGCCTGGTCCGCCGGGGCGAGGGCTTCGACGCCGCCGAGGACGCGCTCCAGGAGGCGCTGCTGGAGGCGCTCCGGGTCTGGCCCGAGCATCCGCCTCGCGACCCGCGCGCGTGGCTGACCACGGTCGCGACGCGGCGGCTTGTCGACGCCCACCGCAGCGCAGTCGCCCGACACCGCCGCGAGGAGACGACGTACGCGCAGCCACGGCCGGCCACCACGGAGGAGGGCGACGACACCCTCTTCCTGCTCTTCTGCTGCTGTCACCCGGACCTCGCGCCCGCGTCCCAGGTGGCGCTGACCCTGCGCGCCGTCGGCGGCCTCACCACCCGGGAGATCGCCGACGCCTTCTACGTCCCCGAGGCGACGATGGCGCAGCGGATCAGCCGCGCCAAGCGCACCCTGCGCGGGCGTCGCCTGGACCAGCCCGGCGACCTCGCCGTCGTGCTGCGCGTGCTCTACCTCGTCTACACCGCCGGCCACGCGGGCCGGGTGGACCTGGCCGGCGAGGCGATCCGGCTCGCCCGTCAGCTCACCCTGGCCACGGAGGAGCCCGAGGCGCGTGGGCTGCTCGCGCTGATGCTGCTGAACCACGCCCGGCTCCCGGCGCGGCTCGATCCCGAGGGCCGGATCGTCACGCTCGACCGGCAGGACCGCGGCCGGTGGGACACGCGCGAGATCGCCGAGGGCGTGCGCGTCCTGCAGTCGGCGCTCGCCATGCAGACCGAAGAGCGGCGCCCGGGCCGCTACCAGGTCGAGGCCGCGATCGCCGCCCTGCACGACGACGCGGCGAGCGCCGAGGAGACCGACTGGCCGCAGATCCTCGCCTGGTACGACGACCTCGTCGCGCTGACCGACGACCCCGTGCGCCAGGACCCCGCCGCGGTACTCGGCCGCGCGGTCGCGGTCGGCCATGTCCTCGGTGCCGCCGCCGGGCTGCGCGAGACGGACCGGCTGCGCGAGGTGATCGGCGAGCGGCACCGGTGGCACGCCGTGCGCGGGCACCTGCACGAGCTCGACGGCGACCTGCCCGCCGCCGCTTCGGCGTACGCAGAGGCGGCCCGCCGGGCCACGAACGTCGCCGAGCGCGACCACCTGGTCCGCCAGGCCGCCCACGCGCGAGCTTGTCCCGCCAGCGGATCGGCTCGCGGAACGTGATGTCGGACGATCGGCGGTCGGGATGAAGACGTGCGATCCGCTGCGCGGCGGCGCGGCTCGGCTGGATGAAACGTTTTAGCAGCTATACACTGCCGGGGCGACCCGGTCGAGCCGTCCCGCGCGACACGTTCGGGGATCGCCGCGACCGCGAAGCCCGCGCCGGGCGTGGGGCCGCGACCACCGTACGGAGCGTCGAGGGAGCCATGGCAACGGCGAACATCAAGGAGGTCGCCCGGCACGCCGGCGTCTCCCTCGGCACAGTGAGCAACGTGCTCAACCGGCCCGACATGGTCGCCCCGGCCACCCGCCAGCGGGTGCTCGACGCCATCACCACCCTCGGCTACGTCCGCAACGACTCCGCGCGTCAACTGCGCGCCGGGCACAGCCGCACCGTCGCCATCGTCGTGCTGGACGTGGCCAACCCGTTCTTCACCGACGTGGTCCGGGGCGCCGAACAGGTGATCGAGGAAGCCGGCGCCATGCTCGTCGTCTGCAACAGCGGCGAGGACGGCGCCCGCGAGCGCCGCCACCTGGAGCTGCTGGAGGAGCAGCGGGTCCGTGGTGTGCTCATCACCCCCGTCGACCACGGCCCCCAACCCAACCTGGACAGGCTCATCGACCGGGGCATCCCGGTGGTGCTGGTGGACCGGGGCACCGGCCGGGTGAACCGGTGCTCGGTGGCGGTCGACGACGTCCTCGGCGGCCGGCTCGCCATGGACCACCTGCTGGACCAGGGCCACCACCGCATCGCCTACCTCGGCGGCCCGCTCTCCATCGCCCAGGTCGCCGACCGGCACGCCGGCGCCGCCGCAGCCCTGGAGGAACGGGGCAGCGACGCCGAGCTCCGGGTGGCGGTGACCATTAGCCTGACCGTCGCCGCCGGCCGGCGCGCCGCCGAGGAGCTGCTGACGCTGCCGGCCCGGCAGCGCCCCACCGCCGTCTTCTGCGCCAACGACCTGATCGCCCTCGGCGTACTCCAGGAGCTGACCGCGCGCGGCCTGCGGGTGCCGGCCGACGTGGCAATCGTCGGGTACGACGACATCGAGTTCGCCGACGCGGCCGCGGTGCCGCTGTCGTCGGTGCGCCAGCCCCGTGACCAGCTCGGCCGTACCGCCGCGCAGCTGCTGCTGGAGGAGGCCGAGGCCGGCGACAGGCACCAGCACCGGCACGTGGTGTTCCAGCCGGAGCTGGTCGTCCGCCGCTCCAGCGACCAACCCCGGCGCACCCGGCGCTGACGACGGCCGCTCCTCGACGACGAGGAGCCGGGCGGTTGCCCGCCCGGCTCCTTGTCAACGCGCGCCTGGGTCAGCCCGCCGGGACGGCCGTGGCCCAGACGTCGGCGATCGACGGGTCGTAGCCGACACCGGTGTCCCGGAACCGCACCCGCACGGCCCCGTCGCCGGTGGCCTCCGGCAGGTCGACGACGAACTGGTAGCTGACCGTGCCAGCCCCGCCCACCGTGCGCTGCCACGAGCGGGTGTGCGCCACCACCCCGTCCACCACCACCTCGTAGTCCTTCAACTGCGGCCCGTCGTACGTCTCGATCGCCCGCAGCACGAACGGCTCGCCGGGCCGGACGGCGAGGTCGAACTCGAACCAGCCGCCGGGACGGGTCGTGTCGGTGTACCGGCGGGTCAGCCCGGCCTCGCTGCTGGTGGCCGAGTAGGTCGAGGCCGCGAGACGGTGCGCCTGCTCGGACGTCGCGTCACCGAGGTCGACGTGGTCGTACGCACCCGGCGGCGGGTTGTCGAACCGGACCGGCACCGTGAGGGCACGCCGTTCGGCCGCCGTGGCGCCGGTGGCCACCGTGACCTCCACCGGCCCCTGCGTCACCGACACCGGCGCGGTGAGGACGGTCGACACGGTGGTCTCCGCGCCCGGGGCGAGGTCGTAACCAGCGCTGGCCGGTGCCACCCGCCAGCCGTCCGGCGCGGTGACGGCGAGCTGCCCCGTCACCCGCACGCCGGCCCGGTTGCGCAGCACCGTGCCGACCGTCGTCGCCGCGCCCGGCGTGACGTCGGCCGGGACCGGGGCCGCCGACACGATCTGCACCGCTGGCGCGACAACGATCGTTCCCGCGACGGGCAGGGTGGCCGTGCCGCCCCGGTGGCGGTAGCTGGCTGAGCCGTCGACGGACCAGGTCGCCGGTGCCTGACCGGCGGGGATCCGCAGGTCGTAGCGGTGGCTGACGGTGCCGCCCGGCGCGACCGTGGTGGCCCGCTTGCCGACCGGGGTCACCGTCCAGCCGTCGGGCACCCGCAGGTCGGAGGTCACCCCGGTCAGCGGGTCCCGCCCGCCGTTGGCCACCGCGACGGTGGCGCGTACGACCTCGCCGGGCAGCCGCTCCCCCACCGGCAGGTCGAGCTTGACCACGGCGCCGATCAGGCTCGACGACGCCGCGGAGAGCCGCTGGTCGACCCGGGTGAGCAGCACGGTGAACCGGTCGGCGTGGGCCTGGTCGAGGCGACCCGCCGCGACCTGGGTCCGCAGCCACCGGGCCGTGTCGGCGGCGGTCGCCAGGGCCCGGTGCACGTCCCCGGCGGCGGAACGGGAGTTGCCCGCCAGGTACGCCGTCCGCGCCGCCGTCGTCTCGGCGGACAGTCGGCCGAACCGGCCCCGCAGGTACTCGGCCGTCGGTCGACCCAGCTCACCGGCGAGCTGGTCGGTGAGTGTCACCAGCTCCCGTGCCGTGTCGTTGGCGTCGCCCAGGTCGCCGAGCACCCGGTCGATGGCGAAGGAGTAGCTGCCGGACCCGATCTCGTAGACGGCGACCGTGCCGTCCATCCGGACGAACCGCACACCGTCGGCCCGCTCAGCCGGTCGGCCGCCCTCGGTGACCGCGTTCCGCCCGGGTGCCGGCAGGCGTACCGTCGCCGTGGTGTTCGCCGGCAGGGTGAGGCGCAGCCGCATGTCCCCGCGCTCGTCGAGGGCCCAGTCGCTGCCGATCGACCCGTACGCCGAGCGGTACGTCGCCTTGGCCGAGGTGAGGTCACCACCCGGCTGGGGGGCGAACGTGAGGTGCGAGTACCCGGGGTTGCCGGCGTCGGGGGCGATGCCGGCCACGGTCCGGTACATCCAGTCGCCCACCGCGCCGTACGCGTAGTGGTTGAAGGAGTTCATCCCCACGTCGCCGAAGCTGCCGTCGGGTTTGATCGAGTCCCAGCGCTCCCAGATCGTGGTCGCGCCCTTGGCGATCTCGTAACCCCACGACGGGTAGGTGTCGTTGAGCAGCAGCCGGTACGCGACGTCCAGGTGCCCGGTGTCGCTGAGCGCCGGCAGCAGGTCAGGGGTGCCGAGGAAGCCGGTGGAGAGGTGCCAGTCGTGCCGTTGCACGTTGGCGACCAGCCGGTCGGCGGCCTTGGCCCGCACCGGGTCCGGCAGGAGGCCCATGCCGATGGCCAGTACGTACCCGGTCTGGCTGTCGCCCTGCACCGTGCCGTCGGCCGAGACGTACTCATCGACGAATGCCTGCGCGATGTCCTTGGACAACGCCGTGTACCGGGCGGCGTCGGCGTCCTTGCCGAGGGCGCCGGCCATCTGGGCCAACAGCCGGATGCTGTAGGCGTAGTAGGCGGTGCCGACGACACCGGCGGGCGTCGGGTCGTCGAGGTTGAGCCAGTCGAGGTACGGGCCGGCGTTGGTGCGCAGGTTGCCCGAGCTGGTGCTCTCCAGCCAGGACGCGTACCGCACCATCGACGCGTAGTGGTCCTCGACCACCCGGGTGTCGCCGTAGCGCTGCCAGAGCGCGTGCGGCACGGTGATCCCGGCGTCGGCCCATCCGGTCGCGCCGTCCCCGCAGCAGGCGCGGGGGGCGACGTCGGGGTAGGCGCCGTTGGCCGACTGTGCGTCCCGCAGGTCCTGCAACCACTTGGTGAGGAACGTCAGGCTGTCCATGTTGAACGTCGCGGTGTTGGCGAAGACGTTGATGTCTCCGGTCCAGCCGAGCCGCTCATCCCGGGCCGGAGTGTCGGTGGGGATGGACAGGAAGTTGCCGCGCTGTCCCCAGGTGATGTTGCTGTGCAGCTTGTTCACCATGGCGTTGGAGGTCTCGAACTCGCTGGTGAGCTCCCCGTCGGTGTGCATGACCAGGCCGGTCACCGACGACAGGTCGGGGGTGCCCGGATAGCCGGTCAGCTCGACGTAGCGGAAGCCGTGGAAGGTGAAGGTGGGCTCGTAGACCTCCGCCCCACCGCCGCGCAGCGTGTAGTGGTCGGTGGCCCGGGCCGAACGCAGGTTGGCCGTGTAGGCGGTGCCGTCCGGGTTGAGCACCTCGGCGTGCCGGATGCGGACCGTGGCGCCGGCCGCGCCGTCGACCTTCAGCCGGACCTTGCCCACCATGTTCTGGCCGAGGTCGAAGATCCAGGTGCCGGGGGTGGGCTGGGTCAGCGCCCGGGCCGGCAGCTCCTGGGTGACCCGCACCGGCGGGTCGACCTGGGCGACGATCCGGTCGGTGGCGTCGACGTCGTCGACGGTGGCGGGCGACCAGGAGGAGTCGTCGAACCCGGGACGGTCCCAGCCGGCCGGCAGCAGCCGCGCGTCGTAGGTCTCACCGTGGATCAGGTCGCTCTGCACGAACGGCCCGGCCGTGGCACGCCACGAACCGTCGGTGCCGATCGTCGCGCTGCGCCCGTCGGTGTAGTCGATCAGCAGTTGCGCGCTCAGGTGCGGCCGGGAGCCGTAGATGCCGCTGCCGAACCAGGCGATGCTGCCGGCGTACCAGCCGTCGCCGAGCAACGCGCCGAGAGCGTTGTCGCCCGAGCGGAGCTGACCGGTCACGTCGTACGTCTGGTACTGCACCCGCTTGGCGTAGTCGGTCCATCCGGGCGCCAGTTCGTGGTCGCCGACCCGCTGACCGTTGAGCGACAACTGGTAGACACCGAACGCGGTGGCGTAGATCCGGGCCCGGGCGACCTTGCCGTCGACCCGGAAGCCCCGACGCAGCAGCGGATTCGCGTCCAACGCGGTGAGCATGGCCTCGGTGTCGCCGCTGACCCGCAGGCCGCCCGCGGTGGCCGTGCCCGCCCCGAACGGGTTCGCGCCGTCGGTGAGCGGCGCCGCGAAGAGGGTCTCGCTGCCGCTGGTCACCGAGAAGTCGGAGAACACGCCGGTCTCCAACCCGTTGGTACGCAGGCCGACCGAGCCCGCCCGGTGCGCGGTGCTCTGGGTGACGTCGACCTGGGTGCCGTCGACCCAGGTGGTGATGGTGTCACCGGCCGCGGTGATGCGCAGGGTGTGCGGTGCGGTGAGCTTGTCGGCCGGTACGACCCCGCCGAGCGGCACCTCCTTGAGCAGGGTCCAGGCGCCGTTGACCCGTACGTGCGGGCGCAGTTTGGCACTGCCGCCGGTGCTGGAGAACTGCCACATGTACGCGTTCGCCGGGCCGCTGGCACGCAGGTAGATCCCGGCCGCGTCGCGTTCCAGCCGTACCGTCGTCTGCACCGTGTAGTCGGTCCACGACTCGGTGGGCGACGGCATTCCGATCCAGTCGGCCTGCCAGCCGTCGCCACCCCGTACGCCGGTCTCCCAGGACGCTGGCGCGCTCCACCCGGAGGCGCGGCCGGCGGCGTCCCAGACCCGGACCTGCCAGGCGTACCGGGTCCGTGGTCGTAGCTGCGGGCCGGCGTACGGGACGAGGGTGCTTTCCCGCGACCGGACCCGGCCACTGTCCCAGACGTCGGCGTCAGCCAGCCGGCCCGGGCTGGTGGCGACCCGCACCTGGTACGACTCCTGGACCACGCCCCGGGTGGTGGCTTCGATCCGCCAGCCGAGGCGGGGCTTCGCCACGTCCAGCCCGATCGGATCGGTGGCCCGTTCCGTGGTCAGGCCGGTCGCCGTCAGCGTTGGGGCCGCTGGCTTGGCGGCGGCTGGGCCCGGCACCACCATCGGTGTCAGGCCGAGCAGTAGCACGAGAAGCGAGGAGAGTGCGGCGCGGCGCCGCGTCGTGCGCATCATTCCAGTCCTCATCCTTTGGTGGTGGTGTGGTGGCTGGGCCGATGGACGGCCCCGAACGGGGAGTCAGCGGGGCTGGGCCGCCGGACCGGCGACCGGGTGGAAGCTGGACCGGCCGGAGCCCACCTGGAAGACGGCGCGACCGTCCTCGATCCCGACGAAGGTGGCCTTGCTCGGACCAGCGGCCCGGTAGGACTTTCCGGGGGTGACGGGCAGCGCGACCCGGGCGGTGACGTTGACCGGCACGTCGAGGTCGACGCGGAGGCCTGCGCCGGTACGTCGCCAGTCGAGACGGACCGGGCCGCGCTGGGTCGGCACCGTGCCGCTCGCCCGGTCGAGCCCGACGGCGGGCGGGACGACGTCGACCACCGCGGCTCCCGGGCTGGCGGTGCGAACGCCGAGCAGGGTCTCCTGCACGTCGACCACCGCCTGCGCACCCCAGCCGTGAGACTGGCTGAAGTTGCTGCCGGGATCGAGGGTCCAGGCCTCCCAGGTGAAGGTGCCGCTCTGGGCGAGGATGTTCGCCCAGCCCAGGTCGTCCGGGTTGGTCAGCAGCCGCAGCACCGCGTCGGGCCGGTCGGCGTCGGCGAGCGCCCGCAGCAGCCAGTGGGCGGTCATCGGCCCCTGCTTCATGCCCATCGACGCGACGTGGTCGGCCAGCGCCGGCAGGTCGACCCGAGGGGCCAGCCCATGGGCGATGGCGTACGACGTGGCGTGCTGCCCGGCGTGGCCGCTGCGCTCGCCGGTGGCGGACAGCCCGTCGACATAACTGCCGTCGGCGGTGCGCAGCGCGGTGTTGACCGCGTCGGTGAGGTCGGCGGCCCGCCCGTCGTACGCGGTCACCTCCTCGGCGGGCCGACCGAGGGCCTCGGCCATCCGGGCGGTGGTCCGCAGCACGTCGACGCCCTGAGCGTTGATGGTGGTCCGGGCGGCGGTCGTCATGTCGTAGCCGAAGCGGCCAGGCTCCGGCCAGTCGATGATGCCGTAGCGGTAGGCGCCGCTCCCGCCGGACAGGTCGGTGACCAGGCCGGCCGTGGGGCCGGTGGCCGGGATGTGGCGCAGCACGTACTCGGCGGTGTCGCGGATGGCCGGGTACGCCTCGGCCAGCAACTCCCGGTCGCCGGTCTCGGTCCAGTACCGCCACACCCAGTCGACGAACATCAGCGAGTAGTCGGGGATGTCCCGCTTGCCGTCGCCGTTGGGGTAGACGGCGTTGTAGCGGCCACGGTCGGCCTCGGCGGTCCAGTAGCGGGCGGCCGAGCGGAGGAACTCGCGGATGGCCTGCTGGGTGGCGTCGCGCTCGCCGAAGGCGGCCATCGTGGCGTACGAGATGTTCGCGGCGTCGCCGAGGAACTGGCCCTTCTCCCGGGTGGGAGTGTCGACGAACGCCTCCTGCACGGAGTAGATCGCGGACCGCTTCATCATCGTCCACACCGCGTCGAGGGTCGCGTTCGAGCTGGTGAAGCTCGCCTCCCGACCGGCGGGGACGTCGGTGTGCACCACGACGGCGGAGACGTCGCGCGCCGAGATTTCCTCACCGGCGCCGGGGATCTCCAGGTAGCGGAAGCCGAGGTGGGTGAAGGCCCGGAACTCCTGCGACCCGTCCTTCTGGAGGTAGGGGAAGCTCATGTTGGTGCCCTGAGACTCCAGGGTGGACGTGACGACCCGGCCGGTGTCGGTGAGGGTGTAGCCGGCCCGTAGGTCGACGGTGCGCCCGGCCACGCCGGCGTCGAACCGGACGACCGGACGGGCGGGGATGACCACGCCGAAGTCGGCGACCACCGTGCCGTCGGCGGCGGTGCGCAGCGCGACCGGCGCAACGCTGGTCTCGGTCAGCCGGGTCTCCTGCCCGATCAGGTGCGGAGACGACGCGGTCGGATGTGCACCGAGCACCTCGGCGGCGGTGAAGCCAGCGGCACTGTCGTCGTAGCCGGGCCGCATCCAGCCGGCGACCTCGGCGCGGGCGTCCTGCCGCTCGACCCGGTCACCCTCGCCGTTGCGGCGCTCCGCGTTCGCCACGAACTGCGTGTCCCGGGCGACCCGCCAGGAGCCGTCGGTGCCGTACACCTCCCGGGTGCCGTCGGCGTGCTCGACGACCAGCTTCACCAGCAGGCCACGGGCACCGGTCGGGCGGCCCTGGCCGCTGCCGTACCAGTGGTAGCGCACCCCGATCACGAGCGGCTTGCCGGCTTTCACCAGCCTGGTGACGTCGGCGGCCTGGTAGTAGTCCTCCCCCGGGTAGGCAAAGGAGGTGCCCCGGTCGGCGCGGGTGCCGTTGAGGTAAAGCTCGTAAGTGTGGTCGGCGGCCGTGTAGGCGCGGGCCCGGACCACGCGGCTGGCGTTGGGGCGTACCTCGGTGCGGGCCAGCGTGTAGTCGTCGGCCTCGGTGGTGGCGCGCCGGATCCAGCTCGCGCCCTCCCACTGGGTGTCGGCGATGCCGGCCTCGAAGGCGCCGGTCGCGGGCGGGGACTGCCGGTCGGTGCGGTCCCAGGTGCGGACCGTCCACTCGTACGCCGCGCCCGGGCGCAGGGCAGGCCCCGCGTACGCCACGTAGGACTGCTGGTCGGACGCGACCTTGCCGGAGTCCCAGACCCGGTCGCCGCCGGTCGCGGTAACGGTGATCCGGTACGCGGTCTGCGTCTCACCGGGATCGGCGTCCCGGGGCAGCCAGCCGAACCTCGGGACGCCCTCGACGTTGAGCGGGCGACTTCGGTCGCCGACCGTCAGCGAGACCGGTGCGCCCGGCGCGTGGCCGCGGGATGCCAGCGCAGGTGGGGCTCCGCTGAGGACGACCGCCACGACCGTCGTCGCTGCCAGGAGCACCGCTGTTCGGCGCCGTCGGGCTGCCGGCTGAAATCCGAGAATATGACGAGTCACGCGGGCCTCCGCTCAATGAATCGTTTCAGGCAGGCTACGCGCTCGTTGTGGCCAAGTGAAGATGTTCACTGCCGTCGGTTCCGGCCGCGCCTGAAACTGTTATCCCGGTCCGGCCGGCCAGTCTCCTTAAGGGAGGCGTTGGCGGGCTCCCCCGTCACCGCCTCCCAGACAGAGCGATGTGACCACGTGAAGGAGACGAGACGATGCACGGATCCGGTCAGGATGGAGCCGACATCGGAAGGGTGACCCGGGGCGCCCACGCGGAACACCGACGCGGGCTGCGCAGCCGCCTCCCGTTCGGCGCGACGCGTGTGCTGTGGCCGATCTCCGTGGCCGCCGTGGTCGCCGTACTGGTGATCGGGGTGCTCGTCGTGGTCCAACCGACCGGATCCGCACCCGCCCCGGCCGCGACGCAGGCGGTCGAGGCCCTGGCATCCACGACCCCGCCGGCCAGCCCACCCACCGCCACCTCCCCCGCCGCCCCTGCGACCCCGACGACGACCCCGACCACCCCGACGCCGAAGCCGACGACCGCGCGCCCGGCCGCCCCGGCGGCGCCCGGGGTGACCTCGAAGAAGAAGGGCGTCGGCGTCTGGACGTTCGACGGCGTCAGCCAGGCACTGGCCAACTCGACGGCCAGTTGGTACTACACCTGGAACGTGGGCCACCAGGGCGTCACCACCCCGAAGGGCAGCGAGTTCGTCCCGATGATCTGGGGGGCGAAGAGCGTCACCGCCAACAATCTGCAACAGGCCAGGAAGAACGGCCGGCAGCTGCTCGGGTTCAACGAGCCGGACATGGGCGGCCAGGCGAACATGAGCGTGGAGCAGGCGCTGGAGCTGTGGCCGCAACTGGAGGCGACCGGCCTCCCGCTGGGCAGCCCGGCGGTGGCCTGGGGCGGGGACCGGCCCGGCGAGTGGCTGGATCGATTCATGTCCGGCGCGAAGGAACGCGTCTACCGGGTCGACTTCATCGCCCTGCACTGGTACGGCGGTGACTTCACCACCGCCAACGCCGTTAACCAGCTCAAGTCGTACCTCCAGGCGGTCCACGACCGCTACCGGCTGCCGATCTGGCTCACCGAGTTCGCCCTGATCGACTTCTCCAACGGCGTCCGCTTCCCGAGCCAGGCACAGCAGGCCGCGTTCCTCACCGCGGCGACCCGGATGCTGAGCGGGCTGACCTGGCTGCACCGGTACGCCTGGTTCGGCCTGCCCGCCACCGACAAGGACCAGACCGGGCTCTTCCGTACCGGCAGCGCAGCGACCGCCGTCGGCCGGGCCTACCAGTCCGCGCGCTGACCCGGGCTACGTCGGGTTGACGTGGTTCCGCCACGAGTGGCGCGGCTCGTAACCCAGCACCCGTCGCGCCTTGTCGATGCTGAGCAGGGTCTCGTGCTCGCCCAACTCCTTACAGACCTCGACGGCCGGATAGACCTCGGCCATCAGGCTGGCACTGGACCGGCTCATGACCGTGTCGGCGTTGGCGATGATGAAGACGTCAGCGCCGGGCTGGTCGTGGACCAGTGCCCGCTCGACCGCCTGGGCCCCGTCGCGGGCGTCGATGTAGCCCCACAGGTTCCATCGGCGCAGCTGCGGGTCCGCGTCGAACGAGGGGAACGGTGCGTAGTCCTCGACGTCCATCACGTTGGAGAACCGCAGACCCACCATGACCAGCTCCGGGTCCCAGCGGCAGAATTGCCGCGCCATCTCCTCCTCCAGCGCCTTGTTCAGCGAGTACGTCGACTCCGGTCGCGGCGCGTACTCCTCGTCGACCGGCGCGTACGGCGGCGGGGTGTCGAACGGCAGCCCCAGCACGGTCTCACTCGACGCCCAGACCACCCGCTTGATCCCGGCCGCTCGGGCCGCCGCGAAGACGTTGTACGTCGCGGCGGAGTTGTTCGCGAAGGTGGTCGCGTTGGACTGGAGCCCGGGCGCCGGGACCGCCGCCAGGTGCACGATCGCGTCGACGCCGCCGGCGTGCTCGTCGGCGCCGCCGGTGAACGCCTCCACCACCTGCCCGTAGTCGGTGAGGTCGACCAGGAGGAACTCGCCGTCGACGTCACGGGGGTCGCGTCCGCCCGCACGGTCGACCGCCAGCACGTCGACGCCCACGGCGCGCAGGTGCGCGACGACGGCGCGCCCGAGCTTGCCGGTGGCACCGGTGACGACGACGCGCGTGGGCAGTGCGGAAACGGTCATGACCACATCTTCTCCGGCGTGGTGCGGCGCCTCGCACGCGGGTGCAGCCCGCCTGGTGACGACAGGGACCGCTCGGCAGACACCGACTATCCGGCTGTCAGCTGCCCGACATCGAATAGCACCGATCTTTACCCATTGGTAGCTTAGCGAAGTTCGTCGATGCGGGGATCGAGACCGAACTGCTCAAGGCACCTGTGTGCCGTGCGGCAACCGGTCTCGGTGGCGTCCAACGGCACCCTGTCCACCCCGTCGGCGACCCGTCCATCGGAGCAACGCCGGACCACGGGGAGGGCACATGCACCACCGCACGTCACCGCGTCATCGTACGAAGGCCTGGTTTTCCAACGCCGCCGCGGCACTGGTCATCGTCGCCGTTGCCGGAACACCAGCCACCGCCGCACCGGCGTCACCGGCCTCGGGGAAGACCGGCGCGCAGTGCGCGCCGACCTCCTCAGAGTGGCTGCGCTGCGTGACGGTCACCGCGGCACTCGACCGGGCACCGGCCACCGGGCAGACCGCCCGGCTCACCGTCACCGTCGACGCCCACGTGGCGATCGACGACCTGCGGGTGCGGGTCGCGCTGCCGTCGGCCCTGCGCCCGGCCGCGACCCCGGCCGGCTTCACCGCGGCCCGGGCCGTGTCCCGGGTGCCGTCCGACGCGGGCGAGGTCACCGCGCTCAGCACCACCGTCGACGCGGCACCCGGCCGCGTCCTGCGCTACCAGACCGACCTGATCGCCACGGGCATCGGCCCCACGGTCCTGCGGGTGCAGGCGACGTCCGCCGGCGGGCCCGTTTCTCGGCAGCGACGAGGTCCACGTGCCGGTCACGATCGGCGCCACGGCCCGCGAGTCCCGACTGGGCAAGGCCGACGGTGACGCGGAGGCCGCACAGACTCCGGCCGGAACGCCGGTCGTCCCGGCCAACCCGTCGATGCCCTACCGTCCCGCGAGCACCGCCGGGCTGCCCACGCCGCACAGCGACGACACCCGGTCGCCCGGTGCGGCGCCCGCCCAGGTCACCTGCGTGACGGGCAGCTTCAACTACAGCGACAACAACGGCGCCTGGCACCCGTCGAAGAACCTGCAATACCAGGTGTGGGACGACGACACCTTCGGCGACGACCTGCTCGCGGCCGGGCTCACCGACGGCGCCGGCGCCTACCGCGCCTGCTTCAACAACGACGACGGCATCGGCGGCGGTGGTCAGGACGTGTACGTCCGGGCGGTCACCGAGGGCACGCAGTACAAGGTGGAGGACTCGGACGACGACGCGTACGCGTTCCGCAGCACCACCCGTGACAACCTGGGCAACGGCCGCACGTACGACTACGGACAGCTGCACACCGCGGACACGACGTTGATGCCGGCGTACCACGCGTACGACACCGCCGACGACGCGCTGGCCTGGACGCCCGGCGACTGCTGGGACAGCCGCGACGAGAGCTGCCAGAACATCGACATCGAGTGGGAGCCGGGCTCGACCGAGGGCACCTACTACGACCCCAGCGACGACGAGGTCCGGCTGCTCGCCGCCGACCCGGGCAATCCGTGGGTGGTGATCCACGAACTCGGTCACGGTGTCATGGACGACGTCTACGAGGACAACTACCCGCAGATCGGCTCGGAGTGCAGCCCAACGCACTACCTCACCCGCCGGTCCGGCCCGGCCTGCGCCTGGTCGGAGGGCTTCGCCGACTGGTTCGGCGCCGCCGTGCTGAACAACCCCGACCTGCCCGGCTACGGCAACATCGACACCGCGACCTGGGGCACCCCCGACTGGGACGATGGCGACCAGGTCGAGGGCCGCGTCGCCGGCGCAATCTGGGACCTACTGGACACCGGCACCGAGGGCACCGACGCGTACCGCGACACGCTGACGAACGTGTGGGACACCTTCCTGGATCACCGGGTGACCAGCTTCGCCGCCTACTGGTCGGCGCGCGGCCAGGACGGCCACGAGGTCGGCGACCTGGCGCTCGGATCGCTGTTCCAGAACACGATCGACTACGGGTTCCGCCGGGCGTTGACCGACGGTTCCGAGGTGACCGCCACGACGCCGCCGAACGACCAGAACTTCCGGTACGACACGCGGCACGAGGCATGGTCGGTCGTCGCGGTCCGCCCGCCAACGGGCGGGACGACGACGTGACGCTCTTCGACGACCGGGCGCAGACCCAGCGGCTGGAGGAGAGCCTGCTCGGCGTCGACGTGACGGACTTCGTCGCGGTCGACTCCACGGCCGGGCGGCGCCCGCTCGGCGACTACTACCCGCGGGTGCACCGGGTCACCGGCACGGGGGCGTACACCATCGAGCTGGCCGACAGCGGCCAGACACTGGTCGACACCACGAAGCGGCAGATGGGCACGGGTGACGTGGCCGCGATCTGGAACTCCTGCCTCACCGCCGGCCAGCAGGTGACATTCACCGTCACGCCGGGCGACCCGAGCCAGGACGCCGAACTGTTCGTGGTGTCCTCGACGGCCGGTGCGCCGGCCACGTACGTACGGGACCGGGCCAGCGCGGCGGCCGCGACCGGGACCGGGGCGGGCCAACCGGAGTCGCTCGCATACACGGCACCAGCCGACGGCTGCGTCGGCGTGATCATCGTCAACCGAGCGGGCAACGGCACCTACACGCTGACCCGTTCCTGATCAGGTGAGGTTCCGGCGGGTACCCACTCTCGGGTGCCCGCCGGAACCCGTACCGGCAGATGGAGCGTCCAACGGTGATGACCCGACGTCTGCTGCTCTGCGCGGTCCTCCTCCTCACTGCCTGCGGTGACCGACCGGCAGCCCGGCCACCGACCGGCGCGGACACCGTGATCGCCGAGGTCGACCGGCACGGCGGTTTCGCCCCCGCCGCCGAGCAGTGGGCGCTGCCGGCGCTCACGCTCTATGGCGACGGCACCGCCGTGACCCGAGGTGACGACCGGGGTGCGCTGCTGACGGGCCATCGCCGGACGCTCTCGGCGGCACAGATCGACGCGCTGTTCCGACGGGCGGACGACGCGGGCCTCTTCACGGAGCGCGACTATCCGCAGGACGTCACCGACGCGGCCCTGCTCACCGTGCGCTTGGCCACGACCGGCGGCACGTACGAGACGACGGTGACGCAGCCGTCGCCGGACGAGGGCGGTGACCGTGGCGAGGTGATCGCGTTCGCCAAGGCCGCTGCGGCCTCCGGCGTCGACGCCGGCGTGTACCTGCCGCAGCGGGCGGCGGTGCTGGTGGTGGCCGATTCCGAGAACGACTCCGACGTACGGCCCTGGCCGCTGGACGTGCCCCTGTCCGCGATGGACGGCGCACCCCAGCGGCCCTGCCACGTGGTCGACGGCGCGCCGCTGGCGCCGCTGCTGGCCGAGGCCGGCGCGGCGCGCGGCGAGACCCGATGGCAGGCCGAGGGACACCGGGTACGCCTGGTGGTCCGGCCGCTGCTGCCGCACGAGCGGACCTGCGCGGACCTCCGCTAGAAGGATCACGATGTTGTCGGCGTGTAGCTCGGCTCCGGTGAGGTCGGGAACGACACGGAGCGCCACCGGTTGGTAACGTGGCGACGCTCCCGGCGATGATGGCCGCCGATGTCCCTGGGGAGGGCCGACATGTGGGCGGACTGGCCTTGCTCGCAGCCCAGGTGCAGCTTCGTGGTCAACCCACCGCGGGAGCGGCCGAGCGCGTGGTCGGCCGGCTCGACGCTGACACCGCCGGGTGGTTCGGCCTGCACGTCGCGGCACGGGGCATGAACCAGCTTTCGGAGACCTCGCCATATGCCGATCTTCGACACGCCGAACGATCACTCCAGTTCGGGCACCACCGCCGACTCGACGGGCCCTAGCATCGTCGGCATGGCAACGCGACTTGTTCAGATCAACATGAAGGCTCGCGATGAAACCGCGCTGGGCGGTTTCTGGGCGAAGGCGCTCGGCTGGGGGGTCTCCAGCGAGGGACCCGGCGTGACCAACCTCGAACCCGAGGGCTTCGTCTACCCCGACCCCGTCGCCGTCTGCCTTGACCTCGTCGTCTCCCCGGAACCCAAGACGGTGAAGAACCGCGTGCACGTCGACCTCGCCACCACCTCGGCGGCCCATCAGGCGGAGGTGGTCACGCGCCTGAAGGATCTCGGCGCAACACCCGCTGACATAGGCCAGGGCGACGTGCCATGGACGGTCATGGCCGACCCAGAGGGCAACGAGTTCTGCGTGCTGGACCCCCGACCGCTCTACCGAGACACCGGACCGATCGCCGCGGTAGTGGTCGACTGCGCGGATCCGCGAGCCATGGCCCGCTTCTGGGCCAAGGCCATGGACTGGACCCTGCACGAGGTGACCGACCACAACGCGGTACTGCGTTCCGCAAAGAGCGTTGGCCCATATCTGCAGTTCATCCGCACACCCGACGTGAAGACCGTGTGGAACCGCGTCCATCTCGACGTCCGCCCATACCCGGGTGACGACCTAGAGGCCGAGGCGACCAGACTGCGGACTCTCGGCGCCACCGCCATCGACCTAGGTCAAAACGATGTCCCGTGGAAGGTCCTCGCCGACCCGGAAGGCAACGAGTTCTGCCTCCTCACCCCAAGCTGACCGGAGCTGATGGTGGATGTGGACGAGCCGGCGCTTGGTGCGGCATTGCGCGGGCGACATTGGCAGGATGGCGCCATGGCCACGGTCGCTGTGATCGGTCTGGGTGGAATGGGTAGCCGGATGGCCCACCGGTTGCTCGATGCCGGCCATGACCTCGTTGTCTGGAACCGCACGCCGCAGAGGGCCAGCGATCTGGTGGCGCGTGGCGCGGTCGCTGCCGGCAGTCCGGCAGAGGCTGCCCGCCGGGCGGATTTGGTCATCACCATGCTGTCCGGCCCGGCCGCGCTGCAAGAGGTGGTCGAGGGCCCGCAGGGCATCCTCGCCGGTGCTACCGCTTCGACGACGCTCGCTGAGATGTCCACGGTCGGGCCGTCCGCGGTGCGATGGTTGGCCGCGCAACTGCCGGATGGTGTTGGCCTGCTCGATGCGCCGGTGCTGGGCAGCGTCTCGGAGGCCGAGTCGGGTTCGCTGCGGATCTTCGTCGGTGGGCCGGAGCCGCTCGCCCAACGGTGGATGCCGGTGTTGGGCGCGCTTGGCTCGCCGATGCATGTCGGACCGCTCGGTGCCGGCGCGGCGGCCAAACTGGTAGCCAATTCGACCCTCTTCGGAGTGCTCGCTGTTCTCGGTGAGGCGCTCGCCCTCGCGGATGGGCTTGAACTGCCGCGTGACACAGCGTTTGAGGTCTTGTCCGCGACTCCCGTCGGCGCGCAAGCGGATCGGCGACGACCAGCAGTCGAGTCCGGTCAATTCCCGCTCCGGTTCGCGCTGTCACTCGCCCGTAAGGACGCCGATCTGGTCGTGTCGGCCGCCGAGTCGGCAGGCGTCGAACTGCCAGTCGCGGTGGCCGCACGGCAGTGGGTCGCGTCAGCCCAGGAGGCCGGCCTTGGCGACCAGGACTACTCGGCCGTAATCGCGCACATCACCGACACTGCCCGATCAGCCTGAGACCTGGGCCGTGCGGCAGGCCCGTCAGGCGACCGTTGAACTCTTCCTCGCCTGCCTCCACCGGCCGATCATCGTTCACCTGGTGTGAACTGGCCGCCAGGTTCAGCGTGGTCGACTCAGCCACTCCCAGGCGCGGCGGAGGCCCACCTGCACTGGGTCGTCACCCGCGGCCTCGACCTCTCTGGCCGGCGTGTCCTCGCCCGGCTCGTGCATTTCGGCACCGGGCACCGACAGCACGACCCCCCGCTCGTACAGGTCGGCGATCTGCTCCCGGTAAGCGAAGCGGTGGGACCGGTACGGCTTCGGCGGGGCCACGATGACGCCGTGGAAGATGTCGTCCCGTTCGTCGGCGAGCACGTGCTCGACCACGCCGACGGGTGCCGATTCGACGTCGTAGACCCGGGTGCCGACAGCGAGCGCAAGGTACGAGACCTTCGCACCGAGATCCTCCACGGCGTTCACGTTACCCGCCGCCTGATCACCACGGGCCCGATCACTCGTGGTCGGTGCGGACGCCAGGGCGGTGCGCGGCGGGCAATCGCCACGCCCACCCACGGCGGGCCACCCCGGACACCACCACCATGCCGTTCACACCGTACGCAGCCAGTCGAGGGTCTTCATGGTGGAGAGGCTGGTCGCCTTGAGGCCAGCGGCGGAGACGGTCCAGAGCACTCCGTCGACCACCAGTGACCGGCGGATCGTCGTCATACCCTCGAGACGCCCCGTGCCCAGCGTGTGGTCGACCGCGCCGACCTCGGTGAACCCGCCGTCGCCGGCTCGCAGGGTCAGCGCCACGTTGCTCGGCATGCCCGTGCCGTGGACGGTCAGTGGGACCACGACCAGGCGTTCGGCCGGCCAGTAGAGGAACGCATGCGGGTCGAACTCCGCCTCGGAGTGCCCCTGCTTGACGTGATGCTGGGCGATCCGGGTCGGCTTGGCCGGATCGGAGACGTCGAAGAGTGAGAGCTGGGTGCCTTGGACACGGCCCTGGTCGGACGCCTCCTGCCCGACGCCGAGCAGCCGTCCGTCGCCGGCCGGGTGCAGGTACGCCGAATACCCGTTGATCTTCAGTTCGCCGCTCACCTTCGGCGCCCCCGGATCACGCAGATCGACGGTGTAGAGCGGGTCGGTCTGCCGGAAGGTGACGACGTACCCGGTGCCGCCGACGAACCGTACCGCGTATATCCGTTCCCCCTTGCCCAGTCCGGTGACCTTGCCGACCTGGGTCAGCGCCGTGCCGTCGGCGCGCAGGACGTACACGCTGGACGTCGAGTTCGGCTTGTTGCCCCAGGTACGGCCACTGGTGGTGGCCACCCTCAGATGCCCGTCCCACTCGGACATGGCGTACTGGTTGATGAGCCAGCCCGGGACGGACGCGGCGGCGACGTACCGCGGGGCACCGGCGCCCGAGATGTCGAACTGATAGATCTCGGTGGTCTCGTCCCTGGGATCGGGTGCGATGTTCCGCGCGGTCAGCATCGGCAGCACCCGCCAGCGCTGGTCGTTGGCGACGTACAGCCGTGGTCCGTTGCTGTAGACGGTGTCGCCGTCGGCGATCACGGTGACCGGGTCGCCAGCACCGAGCGTGGTCGTACCGAGGTCGAAGCTGAGCACGGTGACCAGCGATGTGCCGGAGTAGGCGGCCGGCCGGCTCACCCGTTCGCAGCCGACCCGTCCGGCGCTGGTCCGGCCGCCGGAGGTGACCTCGTACCGGGGCAACCAGTCGTCGGCGGTGGCGTTGTCGATGATCTCGCGGTTGGCGGCGGTGCGCTGCCCATCTGTGGCCCGTTCCCGGTACGGGAAGTTCAGCCGGGGCGCGGAGCGGACCACGACCCGGACCGTCGTGCCGACCTGGCGGGCGTCCACCAGATTGCCGTCGATCCGGTATTCGCCGATGACCTTCGGCTCGCCGGACAGGTCGACCATGATCAGCTGAGGGCCGACGATGCCCTCCGGCATCGGGGCGTCTGCGACGCGCCCGCCTCCCCCGGGGACGGCCGATTTCGCCATCCCGGCCCACCCGTCGCGGCGCAGCACCAGCGCCCGGTCACCGTGCAGCAGCAGGCCGTCTTCGGCCCCGCCGAACTGATCGGCACCCGGTGCCAGTTCCAGCTCTCCGGTCAGCCGGCGGGTGGCCGGGTCGACCACGTACAGCTTGCCGTGCTGCACCGTGACGATCCGCTTGCCGTCGGTCTTGACCAGGTCCGGTTCGTCGGCGCCGGCCTCGTGCGTGTTGGTGCCCGAGTAGCCGGGGGCGGCAGCTTTGGACGCCGCATCCGCCGACCCCGCCGCGGCGGGAGCCGCAGCCTGTTCGGCGCGGCCGAAGGTACGCATGTCCCCGTTCGGCCCGAACCCCCACGGCCCGACGTACGCCCTGGCGGCCGTCTTCAGCTGCCGCAGCGCCTCCGGGCAGGAGTCGAACGCGACGAGCCGGAACCCGCCGGCCGGCACTTGCCGGTCACGTGGCGGCACGGGGACCGGCTCCGCCGTACAGCCGGTGACCAGCGCCAGGCCGGCGACCAGGGCCAGTCCCATGACGCGAGCTGGAGTCATGACTCGGGGGACGCCGATGGCGGCCGTTGGATGGGACACGTGGGCGCTGCTACCCGTCATGCCCCCTACGACGTGGCTGCCCCGGGCTGGGTTCCCAGCATGCAGACCCCGCGCCGAGTAATCGACCGGGGGTGCGGGTGTCGGTCGCTCAGGCGGAGGCGGCGCGACCCATCTCGGCAAGGATCCCGGTGCCCTGACCGAGCTCGATCAGATAGCCGTCCGGCCACACCGAACGCGGTCACGAACGGCCACGGCGTCCACCTGATTGTGAGCGCGGTGATTTTCACCCATGCAGTCTGGTCCACCGGCAAGGTGGCCGGGCCTGGATCACCCCGGCTACCGCTTCCGGTCGCACCACCGACACGGCCCGGCGAGGCCGGCCGGGCCGACACGACACCTTGTCGCCAAGGATTGAATGATGGTTCAATCCTTGCGTGGCGTACCGAAGCACCGAGCGGGTGAAGGCTCGGCTGAGCGCCTCCCGGGAACGGATCATCGCCGCGGCACTGGGAATCATGGCCGAGCACGGGTACGCCGGCTGCTCGGTCGCCGCCGTCGCCGAGCGGGCCGGCGTGGCGACCGGCAGCGTCTACCGCCACTTCCCGACCAAGGCCGACCTGTTCGCCGAGGTGTTCCGCACGGCCTCCCAGCGCGAGGTGGACGCGGTCGCGCGCGCCGCAGCGCTGGAGACCTCCGCCGCCGAGCAGATGGCCGCCGTCGTCGAGACGTTCTCCGGCCGCGCCCTGCAGTCCCCACGGTTGGCGTACGCCCTGCTCGCCGAGCCGGTCGACCCCGCGGTCGACGCCGAGCGGCTCGTCTTCCGCCGCGCGTACGCCGAACTGATCGCCGGGTACGTCGCGGCCGGTGTGGCGAGCGGTGAACTGCCCCCGCAAGATCCGGAGCTGACCGCGACCGCGCTGGTCGGCGCCCTGGCCGAGGCCATGGTCGGTCCGCTGGCCGCCGGGGTCGCCGGCCCGGAGACCATCCCCGCCCTGATCGCCTTCATCCACCGCGCGCTGGGAGTATCGCCGTGACGACACACGAGGTCTTCAACCAAGTTCCCCCGCTCGCTGGCTACGACGCGGCGGACGACCCGGCACTGCTCGACGGGCTCGAGCGGGAGGGCGCCGGCTGGGCCGCCGCCGAGCTGCACGAGCTCGGCCGCCTGGGCGGCGCCGAGCAGGCCATCGAGTACGGGCGGCTGGCCAACGAGCATCCGCCGACCCTGCGCACCCACGACCGCTCCGGCCATCGGATCGACGAGGTCGAGTTCCACCCCGCCTGGCACGAGCTGATGCGCACCGCGGTCACGCACGGCCTGCACGCCGCACCGTGGGCGGACGCCCGCCCGGGCGCACACGTGGCCCGGGCCGCCAAGTTCTACACGTGGCGGCCCGACGCCGGCCACGGCTGCCCGATCTCGATGACCTACGCAGCAGTGCCGGCGCTGCGGCACAACCCGGAGCTGGCCGCGCGGTACGAGCCGCTGCTCACCGCCACGACGTACGACTTCGGGCTGCGTCCGCCGCTGGCCAAGCAGGGGCTGCTGGCGGGCATGTCGATGACGGAGAAGCAGGGCGGCTCGGACGTGCGCGCCAACACCACCACCGCCCGCCCTGAGCCGGACGGAACCTACCGGCTCGTCGGGCACAAGTGGTTCACGTCGGCGCCGATGTGCGACATCTTCCTCACCCTCGCCCAGGCACCGGACGGATTCACCTGCTTCCTCGTCCCGCGTGTCCTTCCCGACGGCACCCGCAACCCGATGCGGCTGATGCGCCTGAAGGACAAGCTCGGCAACCGGTCCAACGCCTCGGCGGAGGTCGAATACGAGCAGGCGGTCGCCTGGCGCGTCGGAGACGAGGGCCGTGGCGTGCGCACGATCATCGACATGGTCAACCTGACCCGCCTCGACTGCGTCATCGGCGCGGCGGCCGGGATGCGCCAAGGCTTGATCACCGCCGCCCACCACGCCACCCACCGGCAGACCTTCGGCCGGTACCTCATCGACCAGCCACTGATGCGCAACGTGCTCGCCGACCTCGCGGTCGAGTCCGAGGCCGCCACCATTCTCATGATGCGCCTCGCCGGAGCGACCGACCGATCCGCGCGCGGCGACGCCAGCGAGACCGCGTTCAAACGGCTCGCCCTCGCCGTCGGCAAGTACTGGGTCTGCAAGCGCTGGCCGGCACACGCCGCGGAGGCCCTCGAATGCCTGGGCGGCAACGGCTACGTCGAGGAGTCCGGCATGCCGCGGCTGTTCCGCGAGTCGCCGCTGAACTCGATCTGGGAGGGCTCCGGCAACGTCGCCGCCCTGGACGTCCTGCGTGTTCTCGTCAAGGAACCCCAGGTCATGGAGGCGTTCCAGGCCGAGGTGAGCGCCGCTGCCGGCACCGACGCACGGCTCGACGCCGCGGTCCGCCAGGTGCAGGCCGACCTGTCCGACCTCGACGACCTCGAACTGCGGGCGCGGCGCGTCGTCGAGCGGCTCGCCCTGGTGCTGCAGGGCTCGCTTCTGGTGCGGCACGGCCACCCCGCCGTCGCCGACGCCTTCTGCACGTCCCGGCTCGGCGGCGACCACGGCCAAGCGTACGGCACCCTACCGACCGGCGTCGACTTCGCCGCGATCATCTCCCACGCCACCCCGAAGGTGAGCTGACAGAAAGCTCCCCGGTGGCCATCACCGTCCGGACCGGTGTCGGCCATACCAGACGCGGCGGGGTGCCGGCTGGTCAGCCGGACGTCCGCCGCCGGCTCTCGGGACCCAGCGTCAGGTCGCCGGTCGAACGATGGCAAGGAACAGGGCCAGGGCGACGGCCTGGATGCCGGCCACGGTGACGATCAACGCCGTGATCGAGTAGTCGTAGAGGGCGCCGGTGAGCAGCCCACCGACCAGGGTCGCCCCGCCCAACCCGGCGGCGAAGATGCCGTAGGCGGTGCCCCGCCGAGCAGCGGGGACGATGTCGGCGATGGTCGCACGCATGGTGGATTCCTGGATGCCGAGCACGGCGCCCCAGGCCAGGACCCCGGCGACCGCGGTCGCCGGGGTGGTGGTGAAGGCCGCCAGCGGGATCAGAGCGGTCAGCACGGGTACGGCGGCCAGTACCCGGACGCCGGCCCGGTCGTACAGCCACCCGGAGGCCAGCGCGGCGAGCGCGTCGACGCCCATCGCGGCGGCGTACACGACCGGGACCACCGCCACGGGTACGACGTGCCGGGTGGCGAGGTGGAAGCTGAGCACCCCGAAGGTGGCGTAGCCGGCCGTGGTCACTGCCGTGAACGCCAGATAGGTCCAGAACACGCGGGGTAGCCGGCCGCCCGGCGGGGCGGGCGGCGCGCCGGGTCGAGGGCCCGGTTCGAAGCGACGCGGGTCGCGCACGCCGGCGCGTAGCCACAGCAGCAGGAGCATCGCCGCCACGGCGGGTACGGCCAAGGCGAGGAACGCGGGCCGGTAGTTGTGGGCGGTCGCGGCCAGTACGGCGGCGACCAGCAGCGGCCCCGCCACGCCGCCGGCCTGGTCGAGCGCCTCATGGACGGCGAAGCCCTTGCCGCGGCCGACTGCCGCAGCGGCATGCGAGAGCATGACATCCCTCGCCGGGCCGCGGATGGCCTTGCCGGCGCGCTCCGCGACGAACAGCGCCGCAGCCAGCCACAGTGCGGTGGTCAGCCCGAGAGCGGGCACGGCGACCATGGTCACGGCATAGCCGACCAGGACGAGGGACCAGTAGGCGCGGGTCCGGTCCGCGAGGGGTCCGGTGGCCAGCCGCCCGGCCAGGGCGGTCGCCTCGCCAGCGCCGGTGACCAGCCCGACGACGGTCGCGGATGCGCCGAAGGTGGCCAGATAGGGGCCGATGACCGACCGGGCGCCCTCGTACACCACGTCCGACAGCAGGCTGACAACACCGAAGGCGGACACGAACCGCCACGGCGTCCACCTGATGGTGAGCGCGGTGACTCTCACCCGTGCAGTCTGGCCTACCGGCAAGCTGGCCGGGCGTGGATCGCCCGACTACCGATTGCCGGGGAAAACCGAGGAGCCGAGCCATGCAGGCAACCACAGTCGTCAATTTGAAGGGCCACCGCGAGGACCCGGCGTACGCCGACGTGGTCTACGTCGGGCGCGCCATGTATCGCGGCGGCTGGCAGCTCCCGCGCTCCCCGTTGTCCAGCCCGTACCGCCCCGGCCCGGACGGCACCCGGGACGAGGTCGTCGAGAAGTACCGCGCGTACCTGCTCGACAGCCCCGAACTCCTCGCCCTCCTGCCGGAAGTGCGCGGGCGCAGGCTCGGCTGCTGGTGTGCGCCGGAGCGCTGTCACGCCGAGGTGATCGCGGAACTCGCCGACTCGCCGCCGGCGTCGAGCCTCCGGTAGGAGGCCCGGCGGAGCTGTCTGGTCGACGTGGTCTGCCGACGAGCTGCTCAGCTGTTCTGTGGGAAGCCGAGGTTCACGCCGCCGTGGGACGGATCGAGCCACCTGCTGGTGACCACCTTGGCCCTGGTGAAAAAGTGCACGCCGTGCGGCCCGTACGCGTGGGAGTCACCGAACAGTGAGTCCTTCCAACCCCCGAACGAGTAGTACGAGACCGGAACCGGGATCGCCACGTTGACGCCGACCATGCCGACCTCGATTTCATTCTGGTACCGCCGTGCGGCGCCGCCGTCGTTGGTGAAGATGGCGGTGCCGTTGCCGTACGGGTTGGCGTTCACCATTTCGACCGCCGCGTCGTAGCTGGGGACCCGCACCACCGAGAGCACCGGACCGAAGATCTCGTCCGTGTAGAGGGACATGTCCACGTCGACGTGGTCGAAGAGTGTCGGCCCCAGCCAGAAGCCGGCGTCGTCACCGTCGATCGATTGACCGCGTCCGTCGAGCACCAGCTTCGCGCCCGCGGACCGGCCGGCGTCCAGATATGACCGCACCCTGTCGCGGTGCGCCCCGGTGACCAAAGGTCCCATCTCGCAGCCTGGGCGGCGACCGTCGCCGACATGCACTCCGGCGATCCGCTCGCTGATCTTGCCGACCAGCTCATCGCCGACCGGATCCACCGCCACGACGACGGAGATCGCCATGCAGCGCTCACCGGCCGAGCCGAAACCGGCCGAGACGGCGGCGTCCGCGGCGAGGTCGAGGTCGGCGTCGGGCAGCACGACCATGTGGTTCTTCGCGCCGCCGAGCGCCTGCACCCGCTTGCCGCTGCGCGTTCCGGTTTCGTAGACGTACCGGGCGATCGGCGTCGACCCGACGAACGAGACCGCCTTGACCTGCGGATGCTCGAGGATCCGGTCGACCGCCTCCTTGTCGCCGTGCACGACGTTGAACACGCCATCCGGTAGCCCGGCCTCGGCGAAGAGCTCCGCCAGGAAGTTCGCCGCGGAGGGGTCCTTCTCGCTCGGCTTCAGCACCACGGTGTTGCCGCAGGCGATGGCGTTGGGCACGAACCACAGCGGCACCATCGCCGGGAAGTTGAACGGGGAGATCACCCCGACCACGCCGAGCGGCTGCTGGATCGAGTACACGTCCACCTTGGTCGAGGCGTTCTCGCTGAACCCGCCCTTGAGTAACTGCGGGATGCCGCAGGCGAACTCCACCGCCTCCAGCGCACGCTGTATCTCGCCCGCCGCGTCGGAGAGCACCTTGCCGTGCTCGGCGGTGATGATCTCGGCGAGGTCGGACTTGCGGGCGTTGAGCAGTTCGCGGAACGCGAACATCACGTTCGCGCGTTGGGCGAGGGAGGCGTTGCGCCACCGGGAGAAGGCTTCGCGGGCGGCGGTGACCGCCTCGTCGACGTCCGAGGCGCTGGCGAAATCGACCTGCCCGCCGACCTGACCCGTCGCGGGGTCGTACACGTCACCCGTGCGCTGGGCGATGCCGGTCCATGCCTTGCCGCCGATCCAGTGCGTGATCCTCATGCCGACACCGCCTCAATTGCCTCGGCGAGGATGCCCAGCGCCTCGTCGGCCTCGTCCTCGGTGAGCGTCATCGGCGGCGCCAGCCGGATCACGTTGCCGTGCAGGCCGCCCTTGCCGACCAGCAGTCCGCGACTGCGCGCTTCCTCCAGCAGGGCGGTTGCGGCCGCGGGGTTGGGTTCGCCGGCCGGGCCGACGAGCTCGACGGCGAGCATCAGACCCTTGCCGCGTACGTCGCCGACCACCGGATGCGTCGCGGCGACCGAGCGAAGGCCATGGATCAGGCGGTTTCCCAGCTTTGCGGCGTTCGCCTGCAGGTCGTGGTCGAGGAGGTAGTTGAGGGTGGCAAGGGCCCCCGCGGTGGAGATCGGGTTGCCACCGAAGGTGGAGATCGAGTTGGCCTGCAGGCAGTCCATGAGTTCCGCGCGCGCGACGACGCCGCCGATCGCCAGACCATTGCCGAGTCCTTTGGCGAAGGTCATCGCGTCCGGCACGACGTCGTGCGCCTGGATGCCCCAGAAGTGCTCGCCGGTACGGCCCCAACCGGTCTGGACCTCGTCGGAGACGAGCAGGATGCCGTACTCGTCGAGCACCTTCTTGAACTCGCGGAACAGGCCGTCGGGCGGGGAGGCGAAACCGCCCACGCCCTGGATCGGCTCGACGATCATGCACGCCACGTCGCCGGCGGTCGCGGTCTCGATCACTTCGCGCAGGTCGGCGACGCACGCCTTGACGTAATCGGCGTCCGACAGGTCCTTGAAGGGGCTGCGGTACCGGTAGCCACCGTGTACCCAGCTCACCTTGATCGGGCTGAGCTCACTGGCCGACCAGCCGCGGATGCCGGTGATCGCGACGGTGGCGAACGCCCGCCCGTGGTACGAGTTGCGCAGCGCGAGCACCTGCCCGCTGCGGCGGTACTGCGTGGCGAGCATCAACGCGGTCTCGTTGGCCTCCGTACCCGAGTTCGTGAAGAACACCTTCGCGTCCGGGATCCCGGACAGGTGCGCGATCTTCTCGGCGAGCTCGACCTGCGACTCGATCAGGTACAGCGTCGAGGAGTGCAGCACGCCGGTGTCGAGCTGCGAGCGGACCGCGTCGCTGATCTCGGCCACGTCGTAGCCGACCGAGTTGGTGAGAATGCCGCCGAAGAAGTCGAGGTACGTGCGGCCCTCGCGATCGGTCACCCGGCGACCGTGCGCGCTGGCGATCTCAATCGGCTCCTCGTAATAGAGGGCAAGCCACTTCGGCAGCACGGACCGGTGTCGATGCAGCAACTCCCGATGCGCCATCGCGTCCTCCGTATCTCGTAGCTCAGCCGAGTGTCTCGAGACTTCGGTGGTCGCCGCCACCGACAACCTGTACGGGTCGGCATCGATGGCGCTACGTTGTGTGCAACCGCGCAGGGGAGGCGGCATGTACCCGACGGTCGCAGAAGCGGTGGCGCTGCCCGTGATCCGGCGCGGTCGGCCACGCGTCGTCGCGGGGTCCGCCGGCATGCAGCGGCCCGTCCGATGGGTTCATGCGGCGGAGGTCGCCGACATCGCTCATCTGCTGCGCGGCGGCGAGCTCGTGCTGACCACCGGCATCGCGCTGCCGGACGAGGAAACGGCACTGACGGCGTACGTGGACGACCTGGCCGCGGTCGGCGTGGCGGGGCTCGTGGTGGAGTTGGTCCGGCGCTGGAGCGACCACGTGCCGGACGCGCTGGTGGCGGCTGCGGAACGACACAGGCTTCCATTGATCACGCTGGCGCGGGAGACCCAGTTCGTGTCCGTCACCGAGGCGGTCGTGGCGTTGATCGTGGACGCGCAGCTCGCCGAGCTGCGGGCGGCTGAGCAGGTGCACGAGACGTTCACCGCGCTCACGGTCGCCGGGGCGGAGCCAGCCGAGGTGTTGCGCGAGGTCGCGAGGATCTCCGGGCTGCCGGTCGTCCTGGAGACGCTGGGGCACGACGTGCTCGCGTACGACGCGGCCGGGCAGGACCCGATCGAGCTGCTGACCGACTGGGGCCAGCGATCCCGGTCCGTGGCGGTGTCCCAACGGACCGCCTACGACGAGGAAGCCGGCTGGCTGATCACCGCGGTCGGCGCGCAGGGCGCCGACTGGGGACGGCTGGTTCTGCTCTCGCCAGCCCCTCCCCCGCACCGTCACGTGGTGGTCGCGGAGCGGGCCGCGTCGGCACTGGCGGTGCACCGGCTCGTGGCGCGGGATCGGGAGAGCCTGGAGCGGCAGACGCACCGGATGTTGCTCGCGCAACTGCTCGGCCAGGCCCTGCCTCCTCCTGATCTGAGCACCCGGGCGGCCGCGTTGGGCGTTGCGCTGGAGCGGCGGAAACTGGTCGGGGTGGCGATCCGACCGGGGAGCATCACGCCGCGCGCCCCCGCACTGGCCACGCAGGAGGTGTTGCGGGACCTCGCGGAGGCCACCGCGTTGGCCGCGCGACGGGTGAGTGTGCCGGCGTTGGTGGGCGTCGTGGACGACACCAGCGTGCGCGCGTTGTTGTCGTTGCCAGCGCAGGCGGAGGTCGATACGATCCTGCGGCGGTTGGCCAGAGAAGTTCACCGCTCGGCGGCCAGTGCCGTGGTGGTGGCCGTCGGCACGACGGTGTCGCAGGTGTCCGATGTGCGGCGCAGTCTTGGCGAGGCCGCACACGTCGCCGGTGCCGCGCTACGCTCCCCCGGCGCCCAGGTCTACCACCGGCTGGACGACGTGCGACTGCGTGGCCTGCTGCACCTGCTGCGCGAGGACGAGCGTGTCCGGGCCTTCGCTCACCGGGAGCTCGGGCCCCTGTTGGCGCGCGATGACAGCCAGGGCAGCCGGCTCGTGGAGCTGCTGCGCTGCTTCTGCGAGCAGGGCGGGAACAAGTCGGCGGCGGCCGGTGCCGCGCACCTGTCACGTACGGCCTACTACCAGCAGCTGTCGCGGATCGCGCAGGTGCTCGGGGTGTCGCTGGAGGACCCGGAGTCGATGTTGTCGTTGTACGTGGCGCTGCTGGTGCACGAACTCGACGACGCGTGACGGGTCAAGGGTCCGGCAGAAGGCCCGAATCCATCCACCCTGGCGATTGACAGCTCCGTGCGGGCATGCCCGTGGACAGAGTGTGCCCCGATCATGGCAAGCGTGGACACTTTGCCGCTGCCCGTGGCGGGTCCGGGACGCCCACCATTCCGAGATAAAGATCGTGCTGATCCGCCCCCACCCGCAGCACGCGCCGGTTGGACGGCCGCTGTTGCGGCAGCGTGACAGGGAGGTGACCGATGGCCGTTGAACCCCTGCCCCCCGCCGAGACCACCGCGGTCGAGCCGGGCACACAGATCACCCATCCGGATGGCCGAGTCGAGCTGCGTGATTTCTCCACGATCGCGGACAGCCCGTACTTCAACGAAGAGCTCGCCCCGGTGCCCATCGAGAAGCGCACCTGGACCACGTACAACTTCGCGGCGCTGTGGATCGGCATGGCGCACAACATCCCCACCTACCTGCTCGCCGCCGGGCTCATCCAGCTTGGCATGAACTGGGTGCAGGCGTTCCTCACGATCACGCTGGGCAATCTGCTCGTCCTGATCCCGATGCTGTTGAACAGCCACGCGGGCACGAAGTACGGGATCCCGTTCCCGGTCTTCGCCCGCGCGTTCTACGGAGTCCGCGGCGCGAACGTCCCGGCCCTGCTCCGCGCCTTCATCGCGTGCGGCTGGTTCGGCATCCAGACCTGGATCGGCGGCGAGGCGATCTACGCGATCGCCGGCAAGCTGCTTGGCTCCTGGTGGGTCGACGCGTCGACGGTGATGGACTACCCGTGGACGCTGTGGGCCTCGTTCTTCCTGTTCTGGGCGATCGAGATGGCGATCATCTGGCGGGGCATGGACACCTTGCGGCGCTTCGAGAACTGGGCCGCACCGTTCGTCATCGTGGTCGCCGTCGCCCTGCTGATCTGGGTGCTGGTCGAGGCGGGCGGGCTCGGCCCGATCCTGTCCGAGCCGTCGAAGCTGGGTTGGGGCGCCGACTTCTGGAAGCTGTTCGCGCCGTCACTGATGGGGATGATCGCCTTCTGGGCGACGTTGTCGCTGAACATCCCCGACTTCACCCGGTTCGGCGGCAGTCAGCGGCAGCAGGCGTACGGCCAGGTCCTCGGCCTGCCGACCACGATGTCGTTCTTCGCCATCCTGTCGATCATGATCACGTCGGGCACGGCCGTGATCTACGGTGAGGCGATCTGGGACCCCATCCAGCTCGCGGCCAAGTTCGAGAACCCGCTTGTCGTAGCGCTCGGCCTGTTCACGGTCGTGGTCGCCACGCTGTCGGTGAACGTCGCGGCGAACACGGTCAGCCCGGCGTACGACTTCTCCAACGCCGCGCCCCGACTGGTGAGCTTCCGGACCGGGGGCCTGATCACCGGCGTGCTCGGCATCCTGATCCAGCCGTGGCGCCTGGTGCAGGACCCCAACATCTACATCTTCGTCTGGCTCGGGTTCTACGGCGGCCTGCTCGGCGCGGTCGCCGGCGTACTCATCGCCGGGTACTGGATCCGCCACCGCACCAGGCTCCAACTGCCGGCCCTCTACCGCCCCGAGGGCAGGTACTGGTTCGCCGGCGGGTGGAACTGGGCCGCCATCGTCGCCACCGTCGTCGGCGCGGTCCTCGCGGTGGGTGGCGCCTACTCCGCACCCGGCAAGGGGCCGTTCCCGTCCGACGGGCTCATCCCGTTGCTCAAGCCGTTCTACGACTACAGCTGGGTGGTCGGTCTGATCGGCGGGTTCCTCGTCTATCTGGCGCTGTCGATGCCGCGCACCGCGCACGCGAAGGGGGAGCAATGAGCAACATCATCCGAGCCGGGCTGGTGCAGCAGAAGTGGACCGGCGACAAGGAGTCGATGATCGCCAACGCGGTCGAGGCTATCCGCAGCGCCGCCTCGCAGGGTGCACAGGTGGTCTGCCTGCAGGAGTTGTTCTACGGCCCGTACTTCTGCCAGATCCAGGACGCGGACTACTACTCGTACACGGAGGCCATCCCGGACGGGCCGACGACCGCGCTGATGCGCGAGGTCGCCGAGCAGCACGGCGTGGTGCTGATCGTGCCGATGTACGAGCAGGAGCAGCCCGGTGTCTACTACAACACCGCCGCGGTGATCGACGCCGACGGCACCTACCTCGGCAAGCATCGGAAGAACCACATTCCGCAGGTGAAGGGGTTCTGGGAGAAGTTCTACTTCCGGCCGGGGAACCTCGGCTATCCGGTGTTCGACACCGCCGTGGGGCGCATCGGCGTCTACATCTGCTACGAGCGGCACTTCCCCGAGGGCTGGCGGGCGCTCGGCCTGGCCGGCGCGAAGATCGTTTTCAACCCCTCGGCGACCAGCCGCGGCCTGTCGGAGTACCTGTGGCGGCTGGAGCAGCCCGCGGCCGCGGTCGCCAACGAGTACTACGTCGGCGCCATAAACCGGGTCGGCGTGGAACCGTTGGGCGACAACGACTTCTACGGCCAGTCGTACTTCGTGGACCCGCGCGGGCAACTGGTCGGCGACGCGGCGTCGGACACCGAGGAGGAGGTCGTCGTCCGCGACCTGGACATGGACAAGCTGGCCGAGGTCCGTGACCTGTGGGCCTTCTACCGCGACCGCCGTCCCGACACGTACGAATCGCTGGTGAAGCCGTGAGCATCGTCATCCGCAACGGAACGATCGTCAACGCCACCGGGGCATACCCGGCGGACGTGCTGGTCGAGGGCGAGCGGATAGCGGCGCTCGCCGCGCCCGACTCGGGTCTGGCCGAGCAGTGGGCGTCCGGTGCCGAGCGCGTGATCGACGCCACCGGGAAGTACGTGGTGCCGGGCGGCATCGACGGCCACACCCACATGGAGATGCCGTTCGGCGGCACGTTCTCGGCGGACAATTTCGAGACCGGGACAATCGCGGCAGCCTGGGGCGGCACGACGACCATCGTCGACTTCGCCGTACAGGGCAAGGGCACGTCCGTGCTGTCCGCGCTGGACAAGTGGCACAGCAAGGCCGACGGCAACTGCGCGATCGACTACGGGTTCCACATGATCATCTCAGACGTCAACGACACGTCTCTGAAGGAGATGGACGCCTGCATCGACGCGGGCGTCAACACGTTCAAGATGTTCATGGCCTATCCGGGGGTCTTCTACGCCACCGACGGGGAGATCCTGCGGGCGATGCAGAAGGCCCGGGACACCGGGTCGATGATCATGATGCACGCAGAGAACGGCATCGCCATCGACCAGCTCATCCTCCAGGCGCTGGCCAACGGTCAGACGGACCCGGTGCAGCACGGCCTGACCCGGCCGCCCGAGCTGGAGGGCGAGGCGACCTCGCGGGCGATCGCGCTGGCCAAGGTCACCGGCTCGCCGCTATACATCGTGCACCTCTCCGCCGCGCACGCCCTGGACGCGGTCACCCAGGCACGTGACACCGGGCAGAACGTGTTCGCCGAGACCTGCCCGCAGTACCTGTTCCTGTCGCTGGAGGATCTGGCCAAGCCCGACTTCGAGGGCGCGAAGTACGTCGCCTCTCCCCCACTGCGCCCCAAGGAGCACCAGGCGGAACTGTGGCGGGGCCTGCGCACCAACGACCTGTCGCTGGTGTCCACCGACCACTGCCCCTTCTGCTTCAAGGACCAGAAGGAGCTGGGCCGGGGAGACTTCTCCAAGATCCCGAACGGGATGCCCGGCGTCGAGCACCGGATGGACCTGCTCTATCAGGGCGTCGTGAAAGGCGAGATCACCCTGCCGCGCTGGGTGGAGATCAGCTCGACCACGCCTGCCAGGATGTTCGGGCTCTACCCGCGTAAGGGCGTCATCGCGCCGGGCGCCGACGCGGACATCACGGTGTACGACCCGACGGCCCAGCAGACCATCTCGGCCAGCACCCACCACATGAACGTGGACTATTCCGCGTACGAGGGCATGGAGCTGACCGGAAAGGTCTGCACCGTGCTGTCCCGTGGTCGAGTCGTGGTCGACGACAACGCCTTCCACGGCGCGGCCGGGCACGGCAGGTTCCTGAAGCGCGATCTCAGTCAGTACCTGGCCTGAAAAGGAGAAGCCGTGGACTTCGGTGTCGTACTCCAGACCGACCCGCCGGCGCGCGACGTCGTGGCCGGCCTCACCGCCGCCGAGGACAACGGGTTTCGCTACGGGTGGACGTTCGACTCCTGCGTGCTGTGGCAGGAGCCGTTCGTCATCTACTCGCAGGTCCTCGCCGCAACCAAGCACCTGATCGTCGGGCCGATGGTGACCAACCCGAGCACCCGCGACTGGTCGGTCACCGCGTCGCTCTTCGCCACGCTCAACGACATGTTCGGCAACCGCACGGTGTGCGGGATCGGCCGCGGCGACTCGGCCCGGCGGGTCATCGGCCAGCCGCCGGCGAGCCTGGCCACGCTGAAAGAAGCGATGCACGTGATCAAGGAGCTGGCCGAAGGCAACGAGGTCGAACACCACGGCACGCCGGTGCGCATCCCGTGGGTGCGTGACGGCAGGCTGGAGATCTGGATGGCCGCCTACGGCCCGAAAGCGCTGCGGCTGGTCGGCGAGCAGGCCGACGGCTTCATCCTGCAGACGGCCGATCCCGATATCGCCCGCTGGACGATCGGCTCGGTACGCGATGCGGCCACCGCGGCAGGTCGAGATCCCGACTCGATCACGATGTGCGTGGCCGCGCCGGCTTACGTGGGCACCAACCTCGCGCACCAACGGGATCAGCTGCGCTGGTTCGGCGGCATGGTCGGCAACCACGTGGCCGACCTGGTCGCCCGCTACGGTGATTCCGGGGTCGTGCCGAAGGCGCTCACCGACTACATCAGGGGGCGCGAGGGCTACGACTATGCACACCACGGCCGCGCCGGCAATCCGTCCACCGACTTTGTGCCCGATGAGATCGTCGACCGGTTCTGCCTCGTCGGACCCGAGTCAGCCCATGTCGACCGGCTGCAGGAGCTCAAGGAGATCGGGGTGCACAACTTCGCCCTCTACCTCATGCATGGCGACAAGGAGAAGACCCTCTCCTCGTACGGCAAGAACGTCATCCCGCAGGTCTGATCCGGGCCACTCGACGTACGCCTCGCACGTTTCCTGAGCGTGATCGGTGGAGCTCAAACAAGCTGGCTGAGGCGGTCCACGTGGCCGCCGGAGTGGTCTGGGGACGTTCTTGTAGGGACGGTGGTGCGGGGGGACATGGAGGGGGCCGTGTCATGATTCCGACCCTGATCCTCGTTGGTGATACATCACCGGTCGCGCCACCCTCGGCGACGGCGGAGCCTTCATCGGCCCTTCCCTCCACGCGCCCCACCAGGTGTGTCATGTCCGCCCATCCCCGGTCGGCGCCTCTTCCGCCGGCTCCGGCGGCGTCGGGCCGTCCACCCGTTCCCGCTCCCGGCGGTCCCGCCGTTTCTCGACGAGGGCTGCGAGCAGCAGCGACCCGACGGCCGCCGCCCGGCCCCAACGGCGCAGGGCGGCGCGGATCGGCCCGGGCGGTGGCGCCGGCGGCGGTCCGGGCACCACCACCCGGTCGACCCCCGGGTACGCGAGCCGGGAGGCCGAGATCGCTTCCTCCTCCGAGCGCAGGGCCCGGTTCCCGCCGATGACGAGGTGCCGGGCCTCGTCGCGGTAACGCCAACGCCACAGGTCGCCCTCCGGCCACAGCTCGATTCGCTCCCCCGGCCTGTCCAGGGCGGGTGTTTCCGGTTCACCCTCGCCCTCGGGCGGGTGAGGCGAGCGGTGGGCGGCCCGCCGCAGGTCCGCGCGGGTGAGTTCGCCGACGCCGGCTGCGCCACCGCGGTGCAGCGCCCGCGCGGTCAGGAAGGCGAGCGCCCCGGCCAGGATCGGCAGGACGAGCACCAGCACCTGGAACACCGACAGCAGGTCGTAGATCGGCACCCGCAGCAGGCGGGCGATGATGTCGTCGCCGGCCGCCACCGTGAGTACCGCGTAGAAGGTCAGCGCGGCCACACCGATGCCCATCCGGACGGGATGGTCGCGGGGCCGGTCGAGCAGGTGGTGCTGCCGGCGATCGCTGGTACGCAGCCGTTCGACTAACGGCCACGCGTAGAGGACGAGGAAGGTCAACCCGCCGAGCACCACGCCGGGGAAGAACGGCGCGGGCACCAGATGCCCGGCGACGCGGAACTCCAGCGGCGGGAACAGCCGCAGGGCCCCATCACCCCAAGCGACGTACCAGTCGGGCTGGGCCGGCGCGGTGGACTGGGCCGGTTCGAAAGGCCCGTAGAGCCAGACCGGGTTGATCTGGATCAGGCCGCCGAGGGCGAACAGTACCGCCAGCACCCAGGCGAACAGGGCGAGCGTGCGCAGGGTGTAGCTCGGCCACAGCCGGGAGCCGACGACGTTGTGCTCGGTCCGCCCCGGACCGGGGAACTGGCTGTGCTTCTGCCGCACCAGGATGCCCATGTGCAGCGACACGAGGGCGACGAGGACGGCCGGCACCAGCAGCACGTGGGCGACGAACATCCGGGGGATCATCTCGTCGGAGGGGAACTCCCCGCCCAGGGCCAGGGAAACCAGCCACGCCCCGACCAGGGGGATCGACTCCACCACCGAGGTGATGATCCGCAGGCCCAGCCCGGAGAGCAGGTCGTCCGGCAGGGAGTAGCCGGTGAAGCCGTTGGCCAGGGCGAGGGTCAGCATGGTCACGCCGATCAGCCAGTTGAGCTCACGGGGTTTGCGGAACGCCCCGGTGAAGAAGATCCGCGCCAGGTGCAGCACGATGGCCGCGACGAAGACCAGCGCTGCCCAGTGGTGAGTCTGCCGGATCAGCAGGCCGGCCCGGACGTCCCAGCTGAGCCGCACCGTCGAGGCGTACGCCGCGGAGGTAGTGGCGCCGTCCAGCGGGGCGTACGCGCCGCGGTAGACCCGGTCGGCGGAGCTGGCGTCGAAGAAGAAGGTCAGGTAGACGCCGGTGAGGATCAGCGCGATGAACGAGTAGAGCGCGATCTCACCGAGCATGAACGACCAGTGGTCGGGAAAGACCTTCACCAGCGCCCGGCGGGTGATCGGCGAGAGCCGTAGCCGGTCGTCCAGGGCCCGGGCCAGCCGGTCGGTGATCATGGTGAGCTCCAGAAGCCCGCGCCGGGCGGCACGGTGAAGTCACCGGTCGCGCGGAGGAAGCCGTCCGGTCCGACCTCGATCGGCAGCCCTGGCAGCGCCCGGGCCGCCGGACCGGCCACCGGCCGGGCATCTGCCAGCAGGTCGAAGGAGGACTGATGGCAGGGACAGAGCACCTGCCCGGTGCCCTTGAGGTAGATCCGGACCGGGCAGCCTGCGTGCGTGCAGAGCAGCGAGTAGACGACCAGCCCGTTCACGTGACCGGCGGAGGGCGGGCGGGAGAAGCGTTCCGGATCAAGGCGGACCGCGAAAGCGGGGCCGTCCCCGGTGTCGAGGTGGCCCTCGGGAAAGATCCCGACCGCGGTGCCGGCGGGCACGTCCTGCAGCCGCAGTGGCCGTCCGTCCGCGGTGACCAGCCGCACGCCGGGTCCCCATGGGGTGTCTCTGCGTGCCTGGAGCGGGTGGGCCCGTCCGGAGGGCAGCAGGGAGCGCAGCGGGAACAGCGCGGCGGCGCCGAGCGCGCTCAGCGCGAGCCCGAGCGCGGCGAGCAGGCCCCGCCGCCGCACCGGGCTGTCCGGCGCGGCGAGCACTGCGGCGGTCATCGCCTGCTCGGTCGGAGGCGACGCGAAGCCCTCGTGCTCCTCGACGTACCCGTCGACCGGCACGAGCCGCCGGCCCCAGATGGCGAGGCCCACGGCCAGCCCGGCGAAGGCCACCGCGAGACAGACCCCCTCCCAGCGGGTGTCGCCGCCCACCGCGTACGTCACCGCGAAGCCCACCGCCCCGGCGGCGCTGACCAGAAACGCGACGACGGTCCGGCGACTGGCCGCCCGCTCGCTCGCCGAGGGACGCCGCGCGCTCACTCCCCCGCCCTCCTGCCCAGCCACCGCGCGGCTGCCACCAGCAGACCCAGGACGGCCACCCAGGCGACCAGTCCCTCGGCCAGCGGGCCGAGCCGACCGAGGGGGTTGCCGCCCCGGTCCAGCCGCTCGCCGCGGAGCCGCTGCACGTACGCGGTGAGGTCGTTGACCTGCTGGTCGTCGAGCACCTGGCTGGGAAAGACCGGCATCAGCCCGGGGCCGACCCGGACCGCCTCGGCGACCTGCGTCGCTGTGGCGTCGTACAGCGGCGGGGCGGTCCATCCGTCGGTCAGCGCGGTGCCCGCGCCGGTGGCCCCATGGCAGGGTGCGCAGTTGGCGGCGAAGATCTCCTGACCGGAGGCCAGGTTGCCCGGGGCGACCCGGGGTATCTGCGGACCACCCCCGCCGAAGCTGCCGACGTGGCCCACCAGTGCGCGGATGTCGTCGGACGAGAACACCGGTTCCGCGCGCCGGGCCTGCTGCTCCTCCCGCGACAGCGGCATCCGTCCGGTGGAGACCTGGAAGTCGACCGAGGCGGGACCGACGCCGATCAGCGACGGGCCCCGCTGCGTGCCCCGCCCCTGCTCACCGTGGCAACTCGCGCACTGCTGCAGGTAGAGCTCGGTGCCCCGGTCCGCCGGGTTGGACGACGGCGCGGACGCGGCCGGGGTCGCCGCCCCGGGGGTCGGCTCGGGGGCGAGCGCCACCGGACCGGCGGCGAGCACCAGCACGGCTCCGACCGCGAGCATCCGGCGGGGATGCAGGGTGAGCCGCCGGGCCGCGGCTAGTGAGTGCCGCATCGGTCAGTCCAGCGTGTAGAGGTAGGCGGCGATGTCCTGGGCGTCAATGGCACTGATACCGAGGTTCGGCATGGCGGTCCCGGGCTCCACGGCCTGGGGATCGACGATCCAGCGCCGGAGGTTGTCGGCGTTGTTGGGCAGTTGACCGGCGATGTAGGAGCGGGCGCCGAACCGAGTCAGGGGCGGGCCGACCAGGCCGTCGGCGCGGTTGATGCCGGGGATGGTGTGGCACGACCCGCAGCCGTGCTGGGCGATCAGCTCCGCGCCGCGGTCGGGCCGTCCGTTGCGCGACTCCGGTGGTGGCGGTGGGGCCGTCGAGGCGCAGGCGGTAACCGCGACCATCGGCAGGATCATGAGGGCCGCACCGAGTGCCCAGCGCCGGCGGGGCAGCATCATGGCACCATCCCTTCCGCTTCAGCTGTGGTCGCCATCGGGCGGGTCCCTCCGGGTGGCGGCCCCCCGCGCAGGCCGTCGGGCCGGTCGCGGTCCATCCGCAGCAGCCAGCCGAGGAACACGGTCAGCGCCACGACCAGCACGGCCAGGTCCATCGGCGCCCACATCAACAGGCCGGCGAGTTGCTGGTCGGCCAGCGGGTCGGCGCCGAACACCCGCCGCGGATAGATCGGTTGCGGGGCGAAGGTGAGCACGGCGCCGAGGGCCGAGGCAGGCAGCATGGTGCCGGCCAGCAGCAGCACCGTCACCGGGGCGGGGGCGCGGTGCCGTGGCGAGCCGAGCACCGGCGCCCAGAACAGCCAGGCCGTGGCCAGGAAGCACAGATGCTCGGTGGCGTGCACGGCGGGACGGTCGACCGCGGCCGCGTACGGCCCGGGCAGGTGCCAGAACCAGAGCACGACGGTCTGCCCGCCACCGGCCAGCAGGGCGTACGTGCCCGGGTGGCGCAGCCGGCGCATCGGCGGCGCCACCCGGCAGCGGGCGAGCAGCCGGCGCAGCGGGAGCGGCACGGCCATGCTCAGCGGCAGCCCCGCCGCGCCGGCCGCGAGCAACGGCGCGGCCACCAGCAGGAGCAGCATGTGCTGAGCCATGTGCCCGGCCAAGGAGGACTCCGCCATCTCGTGCGCCGGCCCGTGCTCAGTGCCGAGCACCACCAGCAGTCCGGCGCCGAACGCGGCCACCCGCCGGCGGGGGATCACGTGCCCCGCGCCGCGGCGCGACCACAGCTCCTGGACGCCCCGCCCGTAGCCGGCTGCCAGCAGGCAGACCGTGACGACGACGAGCATCGCCAGCAGGCTCTCGGCCAGCGGGCTCTGGCCGGGCCCGTGTGCCTGGTGGACGCTCAGAGCTGACATGGCGGCAGCACCAGCACGGCGACCCCGCCGAGCACGATGATCGTCAGGAACAGCAGGTTGACCCAGACGCCCACCACGGCGAGCATCCGGGACCGGCCGTACGCCCGGTCCTGGGTGCCCGTGGCCTGCGCGCGGGCGGTGCGTCGCCACGCCAGGGCGGCGACCGCCAGTGAGCCCGCGGTGACCAGGGCCGGGACGATCACCGCGAGCCCGACGACCCGCCCGAGCGGCATGGCGAGGACGCGGTCGGAGCCGGCGGCGCAGGCGAGTTCGTCGAGGCCCCAGGCGGCGAGCACGTGTACGGCCCAAGCGACGGCGCCGCCGAGGACGCCGTACCAGAGCAGCACCCCGCCGGTCAGACGGGCCCGTGGCCCGGGTGGTGTGGTGGTCATAGTCGTGGGGAGAGGTAGATGGTGAACAGGATGGCGGCCCACACCGCGTCGACGAAGTGCCAGTAGATGGCGGTGTTGCGGACCCGCTCGCGCCGGTGGGCGTCGATGGTGGCGCCGCTCAGGGCGGCGGCGAGCAGCCAGCCGATCATGGTCAGGCCGACCAGGACGTGCAGCCCGTGGAAACCGGTGATCAGGTAGAACAGCGACCCGTACACGTCGGTGGTCAGGGTGAAGTGCCGGAGCTTCTCGGCGTACTCGATGGCCTGCAGGGTCAGGAAGGTCAGCCCGAGCACCATGGTGGCGCCCAGGCCGCACCGCAGCTGCCACCGCCGGCCGTGCCGGCTGCCGCGTTCGGCCCACACCATGGGCAGACTGCTGGGCAGCAGCACGGCGGTCATGATCAACGGCTTGAGCAGTTCCGGGGCCCCGATGGCGCCCGGCGGCCACTGGGGGCCGTACTGGAAGCGGAGGTAGAAGTAGCTGCCGAGCAGGCAGGCGAAGAGGGTGGCCTCGGTGGCCACGAACATCACCATGCCCCACCAGCCGGTCGATCGACCGGCTGGCAGCTCGGTGCTCAGTGCCTCGGCGCCGGTGGCCGCCATGATCCCGCCCCGACCCGTCATGGTGTCGCCACCCCGCTCGTCCGGCTCGGTCCAGCTGGCCAGAGCCAGACCGCGATCGTCGCGGCCACCACCACCGCGGCGACGGCCGCCACCGGGTACCAGGCGACGAGCAGAGCGGCGAAGAGGACCAGCAACGCGGCGGCGAGCACGAGGGGCTTGAGCGTTGACTCCGGCATCGGCACCGGGCGTTCGACGCGGGCGTCCAGTTCGCTGGTGAGCAGTGTGTTGCGTCCCTCGCTGAGGATGCGGTCCGCGGTCGCCCCCTCGCCGGTCGACTCGGCGGTCCGTTCGTCCCACACCGGGTGCAGGCTGTGCACCCGAGGCAGGACGGGGAAGTTGTACGGCTCGGGCGGCGACGTGGTGGCCCATTCCAGGGTGTCGGCGCGCCAGGGGTCCGGCGGGGCGGGCCGACCCCGGCGGACGGCGTGCACCACGCCGACGAGCACGAGCAGCAGTCCGAGAGCGAGCACGTAGGAGCCGATGGTGCTGACCAGGTTCCATCCGCCCCAGCCCGGCTCGCTGGCGTAGGTGTAGACCCGGCGGGGCATCCCGAACAGACCGTAGAGGTGCATGGGGAAGAAGGTGACGTGCATGCCCGCGAAGACCAGCCAGAACGCCCAGCGCCCCAGCCCTTCGTGGTACATCCGCCCGCTGATCTTGGGCAGCCAGTAGTAGATGCCGGCGAGCATCGGGAAGACCGCGCCGCCGATCAGCACGTAGTGGAAGTGCGCCACCACGAAGTAGGTGTCGGTGACCTGCTGGTCGAACGCGGTCAGGGCGAACATCGTGCCAGTGACGCCGCCGAGCACGAAGGTCACGATGAAGCCGACGACGAACAGTAGCGGCACCCGGATGACCAGCCGGCCGAGCAGCATGGTGGCCAGCCAGGCGAAGATCTGCAGCCCGGACGGAATGGTGATGATCGTGCTGGCCGCGCTGAAGAAGCTGTACGACAGTTGCGGCAGCCCGGTGGCGAACATGTGGTGCACCCAGACCCCGAACGAGATGATCGCGATCGCCACGATGGACAGCACGATCAGCGGGTAGCCGACCACGCCCCGCCGGGTGAATGCGGGTAGCACCGCCGAAACGATGCCCAGCCCCGGCATGACGATGATGTACACGTCGGGGTGTCCGAAGATCCAGAACAGGTGCTGCCAGAGCAGGACGTTTCCGCCGGCCGACGGGTCGAAGAAGTGGGTGTCGAACCGGCGGTCGAGGAACAGCATCGCGTTGTCGAGGTTCAGCGCCGGCAGCGCGAATATCACCATGAACGCGGTAGCGACGATCGCCCAGACGAACAGCGGTACCCGGTTGAGCGACATTCCCGGTGCGCGCAGCTTGAGCGCGGTGACGATGAAGTTGATCGAGGCGGCGGTCGTGGATATGCCGAGGAAGAGCAGACCGAGGGCGTAGACGTCCATGTGCAGGCCGGGGTTGTGCTGCTCGGAGTTCAGCGGCGCGTACGCGAACCAGCCGCTGTTGGGGGCGGCGCCGAAGGGCAGGCTCGCCCACATGAACAGGCCGGCGAACAGGAAGACCCAGTAGCCGAAGGCGTTCAGTCTCGGGAACGCCATGTCCCGGGCGCCGATCATCAGGGGTACGAGGTAGTTCCCGAAGCCGAAGAGCATCGGTGTGGCGAACAGGAAGATCATCGCCGTGCCGTGCATGGTGAAGAGCTGGTTGTACTCCTCGGGCGACAGCAGTCCCGCCTCGGGTCGGGCGAGCTGGGTGCGCATGGCCAGGGCGCTAAGTCCGGCGAGGACGAAGAAGACCCCGGCGGTGACCAGGTAGCGCCGGCCGATCCTCTTGTGGTCGACCGTGCTGAACCAGCCGCGTAGCGAGCGCGACTCCGCCCAGTGTTCCGTCAGCCGGGCCAGGTCCACCCGGCTGACGCCGGGCGGCGTGCTGGTCGTGGCCATAGTTCCCCCTCCCCGACCTAATCCAGCGACCGCAGGTACGTGATCAGGTCGGGCAGCGCGGCCGCGCCGACCGGCTGTGGGGGCATCGCGTTGCCGGGCTTGACCGTCTGGGAGTTGACGATCCAGCCGCCGAGGTGTCCGGCGTCATTCGGTACCGCCCCGGCGCCGAGGCTCCATCGGGAGCCCACGTTCGACAGGTCGGGCCCCACCTGGCCCTGGGCGCCGGTGCCCCGTACCGCGTGGCAGGCCGCGCAGGTGCCCTGCACGAACGCCTGCTGGCCGCGGCGCTCGGCCTCCGTGCGCGGCTGACGGGCCGGGGCGTTCAGGCGGGTCAGCCACGCGTCGAAGTCGGTGCGGGGTTCCGCCACGACCAGGAAGGCCATGTGGGCGTGCTGGGTGCCGCAATACTCGGCGCACTGGCCGCGGTAGCGTCCGGCCCGCTCCGCCCGCAACCAGGTCTCGCGGGTCTCACCGGCGATCAGGTCCGTCTTCGGCATGAGCTGCGGCACCCAGAAGCTGTGCAGCACGTCGTCCGTGCGCAGCCGGACCTTCACCCGCTCCCCCACCGGAATGTGGATCTCGTTCGCGGTCGCCCCGGACGCCCCCGGATAGCGCACCTCCCACCACCACTTGTGGCCGGTCACCTCCACCGTCGGAGCGTCGGGGTCGGGATCGGCGGCGAGCGCGGCGAGGTCCCGCAGCCCCACCCCGTAGACGGCGACGAGAATGACGAACGGCAGCCCGGCTCCGGCGATCGCGACAAAGCGGAGCGGCTGCCCGTGGCGCACCCGGACGTTGCCCCGCCGGAACACCAGCGCCCAAATCAGCAGCGCCATGACCTCGGCGACCACCGCCAGCGAAATCCAGAAGAGCAGCCACCACAGGTTGGCGACCCGGGCGGCGCCCGTGCCGGCGGGGTTAAGGACGGACGGCGGATCACCACCGCATCCGGCGAGCAGGGCCAGGCCGCACAGGGCCGTCAGCACCGGGAGCGGGCGCGGTTGCCGGCGCCGCCCGGCGGGTCGGGCGGCGCTCATGGTCATCCCTGCTGTCGTGTCCACCGAGAGCGACAGTAGGCCCTTTCGAACCCCGTTTATCCCTGTTTGCGGCTGATAACCCGACGAGTGCGACTGGACCGATTTATGGTGATACCGCAATTCGATCCGCAAGCGCCCCGGGGGCGCGGACAGGGAGATCATGCGAGCCTCCACCGTGGACCTTGTCGCGGACACCGGCAGAGCGGCCGCCGGCCGCCGGACCATGGCCTGGCTCGCCGGCGGGCTCACCGCGGCGGCGACGGTGACCGGCGGATGGCTGGCACCCCCCGACGAGGTGCAGGGCCAGGCGCAGCGACTGATGTACCTCCACGTCCCCGCGGCCTGGGTTGCCTACGCCGCGTTCGCCGTCGTGCTGACCGCCAGCGGCGCGTACCTGATCGGGGGCGACCTTCGCTGGGACCGGTTCGCGCGGGCGGGCGCCGAGATCGGCGCGGCCCTGACCGCCGTCGCGATCGCCACCGGGTCACTGTGGGGGAAGCTGGTCTGGGGTGCCTGGTGGGCGTGGGACCCCCGGCTGGTCAGCACCGTCCTACTGCTGCTCGCGTACGCCGGCTACCTGGCCCTGCGCCGCTCGCTGGCAGAGCGGACCGGCGCGCGAGACGGAGGCGACCACCGGGTGGCGCGGCCCGCCGCGGTCGTCGGGATGGCCAGCTTCCTGCTCGTCCCGGTGGTGCACTTCTCCGTCGTCTGGTGGCGGTCGCTGCACCAGCAGGCGACCGTGCTCGCCCCGCAGCGCCCGCCCATCGACCCCAGGATGGGCGTCGCCCTGCTGCTCGCCGTCGCCGCCGCGACGCTCGCCGCGCTCTGCGTCCTGCTGTACCGGGTGGTCCAGCTGGAACGCCGGCTGACCCCCGACACGGCCCCCGACCGCGTCCCGGTCCGTGTCGGATGATCCGTCGCCGCGGGGGCCGGACCGCCGTCGTCGCCGTGCTCCTCGCCGCCAGCGCGCTACTGGTCACCAGCGCGCTCCGGGAGACCCTGACCTATTACCGCACTCCGGGCGAGGTGCTCGGCGATCCGGACGCGACCTCGGAACGGGTACGCCTCGGCGGCGACGTGGTGCCCGGGTCGCTGCGGCGCACCGGCGACCTCGTGGTGTTCCGCCTCGCCGAGGACGGTCACGAGATCACCGTCGAGCAGCGCGGCGTCCCACCGGAGACGTTCCGGGAGGGCGAGGGGGCGGTCGTGGAGGGCACCCTGTCGTCGGACAGGGTGTTCCGCTCCGACCACGTCGTGGTCCGGCACGGCAACGAATACCGCCCGTCCACCGCCCCGCCGGGGTCGGTCGATGCTCGCTGACCTCGGCACCGCCAGCCTCACGGTCGGTCTGCTCTGCGCCACCCTGACCGCCCTGCTCTGGCTGCGGGTGGCCCTGTTCGCCACGCCCACCCGAGCGGCCCGCCTCGGGACCGCCGCGACCCTGGCAACCGCCGCCGTCGCCTGCGCGCTGCTGGAGGCGGCCCTGCTCCGGCACGACTTCAGCGTCCGCTTCGTGGCGGAGAACGGCGGACGCCAGGTGCCGTTGTACTACACGCTGACGAGCCTCTGGTCCGCCCTGGACGGGTCGCTGCTGCTCTGGCTGCTGATCCTCGCCGGGTACGCGGCACTGCTGGCCCACCGCCGGCACCCGCCCCGGCTGCACGCCTACGCGATGGTGGTCGTCAGCACGGTGACCATGTTCTTCTTCGCGCTGTCCACCTTCGCCGCGAACCCGTTCCGCGAGGTGAACCCGGTACCCGCCGACGGCCCGGGGCCGAACCCGCTGCTGCAGCAGCACCCGGCGATGGGCGTGCACCCTCCCCTGCTCTACGCCGGCTACATCGGCCTGGTCGTGCCGTTCGCCTTCGCGATCGCCGCACCACTGGCCGGCCAGCAGGGGCGGGGCTGGGTACGGGCCGCCCGACCCTGGGCCCTGGCGGCGTGGGCGGCGCTGACCGCCGGCATCGGGCTCGGGGCCTGGTGGTCGTACGCGGTGCTGGGCTGGGGCGGCTACTGGGCGTGGGACCCGGTGGAGAACGCGTCGCTGCTGCCCTGGCTGACCGCCACCGCCTTCCTGCACGCCACCCTGGGCCGCGCCGCCGGCCGGGCCGGCTGGAACCTGGCCCTGGCATCCGCGAGCTTCGTGCTAGTGCTGCTCGGCACGTTCCTTACCCGGTCCGGCGCGGTAGCCAGCGTGCACGCCTTCACCGACTCGCCGTTGGGGCCGATGCTGCTCGGCTTCGTGCTGCTGACGGTCGTCGTGTCGACGGTCCTGACCGGATGGCGCGATCCCGAACCCGCCCACCGCAGGAGCACACCGCTGCTGTCCCGAACGACGGCCGTGCTGGTCAACGGCGTGCTTCTGGTGACGATCGCGGCGGTGGTGCTGATCGGCACGATCTTCCCGCTGCTCTCCGAACCGCTCGGCGGGGTGCGCACCTCGGTCGGACCCGGCTACTACCAGCGGACGGCGGTACCGCTGGCGATCGCGGTGCTGCTGATGATGGGCGTGACGCCGGCCCTGCGGGTCCGCGACCGGACGCAGGCGCTGCGGCGACTCGCCCTACCCGGCGCCGTGGCGCTCGCCACCGTCGCCGTGGTGGGGCTGCTCAGCCGGCCCGGCCTGCCCGCGCTCACCGCGTTCGGAGCAGCGGCGTTCGTGCTCACCGGCGTGGCCGCAGAGCTGGCCGACCGGCGGCCGCGCTCCGGCCGGAACCGGAGACCGGGCAGGGCTGCCGGACTGGTCGCGCACGCCGGGATCGCCCTGGTTGCGGTGGGTGTCGCGGGATCCTCCGCGTACGGCCGCGACACGGAGCGAACCATCCACACTGGGGAGGCGCTGCGGGTGGGCGACGTGTCCGTGCGCCTGGTCGGCGTGGACCGCAGCGGCGCCAGCGGGGGTATGACCGTACGGGCGCGGCTCCGGCTCACCGAGGCGGGCGGCGGGGAACGAACGGTCCGGCCCGCCCTACGCTACAACCCCGCCCGGGACACCGCTGTCACGGTGCCGGCGATCCAGACCGGACTGCTGCGGGACACGTACGTCACCCTGATCGCGGTCGCCCCGGACAGCGGCAGCGCGACCGTACGGCTCGCGGTGAACCCGCTCGTCGGGCTGCTCTGGGCCGGCGGCACGCTGACGGCCGCGGGGGGACTCCTGGCGGCGATCCGCACCGCCCGTCCGCGACGCCCGGACGTCGTCGCGGCATCGCCTGACCCGGTCGCCGCCGGGGCCCGGTGATGACCGCCCGCCGCCTGCTGCGACCTGGCCCGGCGCTGGTGCTGGTGCTCATCGTCGCCGTTGGCACCGTGGTCGCCCTCGGCCTGCGGTCACCGTCGACGCCGCTCGACGCCGGCGCCGCCAACGGCGTCACCCCCGCGCCGGCCCCGGCGCTCACGGGCGCCACCCTGGATGGTGGCCGGTTCGACCTGACCGAAGCCCGTGGCCACGTGCTGCTGGTCAACGTGTTCGCCTCCTGGTGCGGCCCGTGCCGGGACGAGCTGCCGCTACTGGTCGAGACGGAACGGCAGTGGTCGCCCCGTGGGCTGCGGCTGGTGGGGCTGAACGTCCGGGACGGCGCCGAGGCGGTCCGGGCGCTACTTGACGAGACCGGCGCACGGGAGTTGACCGTGCTGCCAGACCCGGAGGGCACCCGGGCGGTCGACTGGGGCGTCCGGGCAGTGCCGGAAACGTTCGTGGTGGACCGGGACGGCCGGATCGTCGACCGGCAGCAGGGTGTGGTCACCCGGCAGTGGCTTGAGCAGCGGGTGGCGCCGTTGCTGGCCCGATGAGGTGGCGCGCGGCCGTTGGGGCACTCGTCCTCACGGCGCTGATCGCCGCAGCGGGCGCGGGGCTGGTCCGGTCGACCGGCGGCACCGGTCGGGAGGACCCCGTACGCGCCGTGGCAGTGGGTCTACGCTGCCCGGCCTGCCAGGGTGAGTCGGTGGCGGACTCCCGGTCGCCGATCGCGGCGGCCATGCGGCAGGTGGTGGCGGACCAGCTGGCCCAGGGGCGGGACCGCGACGAGATCCGCCGCTGGTTCGTCCAGCGCTACGGCCCGGAGGTGCTGACCGACCCGCCGACCCGCCGGGCGGAGCTGCTGCTCTGGGCCGTACCCGCGCTGACCTTGCTGGCCGGCGGCTACGCGGCCCTGCGCACGCTGCGTCCCCGCCCGACCCCGTCCGCGCGGGCCACGGCGGTGCAGGCGGCGCCCACCGGTCGGGCCGCGCGCCGGGCGTGGCGCGCGGTGTCGGTGGGAATGGTGAGCCTCGTCGCGTCGGTCACGGTGGCCGCCAGCCGCCTGGACCGGCCGGGCCAGGATCCGGAACCGGCCGATCCCGTGACGGTCGCCGTGCAGCTGGCCCGCGACCTCGAGGGGCAGGCCCGCTACGACGCCGCAGCGCGGATGTACCGGGAGGCCCTGAGAGACCGCCCCGACGATGCGATCCAGCTGCGGCTCGCCTTCGCGCTGCTGCGGGCCGGCGACAACGCCGGCGCGGAGCAGTCGGCGCGGGAGGTGCTGACCCGCTCCCCAGACTCCCCGGACGGCCTGCTCGTGCTCGGGCTGGCGCAGCGCGGCAGCCGGTCCGCCGAGGCGGCGCGCACCCTGCGACGCTTCCTGACCATCGCTCCGGAGCATCCGGCCGCCGGAGAGATCAGCCGGCTGTTGGCCGCCGGCCCGTGACACCCCACCCGAACCCCATGGATCCACGGTCAGCTTCTCGACCCTGAGGGGCCGGGCTTGCGGATCGTGACGGCTCGTGGTGATGAGCACGAGGTCGCGCCGCGTTCGGCAGGCTGACGGCTGCCCAGCCTGTAACACCGCGTGCGGCGATGTTGCGGGCTGCGTTCCGGTCGGCGTGCTCAGCGAAGCCGC